>NZ_JBFAHR010000003.1:299064-516212 GCF_040654275.1 Nocardia sp. NPDC050717 | reverse complement strand
CACCGTGGCTTGCTCCTTCGTCGCCTGCGCCACGGCGCCTGATCGGCGGGACGGCCGCGACCCGCCGACTGCGTCGGCGGACCCTCCTCGAGGTCGGGTCGTGCGGGCCGGGTTCGGGCGGTGGGTGCGGCTCAGATCGGGGGCTCGGCCAGCCAGCCGCCCATCGCTACAGTGCGGAAATGGGTTGTGAGCGTGTTGGTCTCGTCGATGACGTGCAGCGCGACGGCCGGATCGGGGGCGTAGTCCATCACCTTGTGCGGCAGCGTCACCTCCCATTCCCCGCCGAGGACGGAGGCGGTGCTCGGGCAGGTGATCATCGGTTTGCCCGCGAAGGTGGTGGCGATGGGGGAGTGCGCGTGGCCGGTGAGGACGCCGATGACGCGGGGATCCCCGGCCACCACGGCGGCGAGGCGGGCGGGTTCGGCGAGGGCGATCACGTCGACGACCGGGCTGGCGACGGGACGCGGCGGGTGGTGCAGCGCGATGAGGATCGGGCCGTCCGGTGCGGTGGCGAGCGCGTCGGCGAGCCAGTCGTAGGTCTCCTCGGCCAGCAGGCCGCTCGGTTCGCCGGGGATGGTGGAGTCGAGCATGAGGACGGTGAGCGCGCCGACGCGGTGGACGCTGTTGATCGGTGCGTCCGAGGCCGGTTCGCCCAGCAGTTCGGTGCGGAAAGCGGTGCGATCGTCGTGATTGCCCGGCAGCAGGCAGACGGGGATGTCGGCGCGCAGTGCCAGCCGCGCCTCGGCGTACTGCTCCGGCTTCCCGGAGTCGGTGATGTCGCCCGTGACGAGGATGACGTCGGGCCTGCGGGGCAGGTCGGCCAGATAGGCCATCACCCGCTCCACGCGCTCGGTGTTGCGCGGGGTGAGATCGAAGTGGGTATCGCTGAGCTGAGCCGCCAGGATCATCGGCAGTCGCTTTCTTCTCTGGGATCGCTCCGTTGCGTCAGAGTGTGCCGGTATGACTCGTCGGCACCTCTCAAGGCTAGATGACCTGCGTATATCCGTCTTCATGAGGCGTACCACGGGTCGAAACCTCATCGGTGGTCTGTGTCACTTCTCACGCTCGGCGAGGTATTGCAAGACGCGCAGGAACGTGCGCCGATCCTCGGCGGGCACGTCGGCGAGCAGCCGCTGCTCCTGCTCCTGGATGTCGCGCTGGGCGCGGTCACGCAGACGCGCGCCGGCCGGGGTGCTTGCCCGGCACGCGCGGGCGGTGCGGATGAGCGCCGCTGCGGCGCGCGGCCTGGACGACCCGGCCGTGTGGGAGGTGCGCCCGGCCGCCGACCCGGTCTGTGATTTCCTGAGCTCGGCCAAGGACGTCGTCGCGGCCTTCGCCGAGCCCGGCGCGCTCGCCCGGACCCTGGCCCTGCCCGAGATCCCGCCCGGCCGGTTTCCGGCCACCGCCGCCCTCGGCTTCCATCTGATCGACAGCGTCGTCCACGCCTGGGACGTCGCCCGATCCGTCGGCCGTCCGGTCGAGCTCGACGCCGACCTGGCGCCGACCGCCCTGCGCGTCGCGCTGGCCGTGCCGGGTGGGACGTCGCGGGAGCGCCAGGGCGCGGCTTTCGGTCCGGCGCTCGACGTGCGGGCCGAAGCGGCGCCCCTCGATCGCATCCTGCGCCTGCTCGGCCGCTCGCCGCAGTGGCGGCCGTCGCCCGCGGGTGGCGCCGCCGCACCCGAATGGCCGACGATGGGGAGATGACGCGTACCGACCGAGCCGATGTCTTCGAGGCCGCGCGCGGCCGCCTCGAGGCGATCGCCTACCGGCTGCTCGGCTCGGCCGGCGACGCCGAAGACGCGGTGCAGGACACCTACCTGCGCTGGCACGCGGCCGACAAGGACCTGATCGAGACGCCGGAGGCCTGGCTGACGAAGGTACTCACCAACCTCTGCCTCAACCAGCTCACCTCCGCCAGGGCACGCCGGGAAACCTATGTGGGCCAATGGCTTCCGGAGCCGGTACTGGCCGGCGACCGGATGCTCGGTCCGGCCGAGACCGTCGAGCAGCGCGAGTCGGTGTCGCTGGCGATGCTCACCCTGATGGAGCGGCTCTCGCCCAACGAGCGCGTGGTGTACGTGCTGCGCGAGGCGTTCGGCTATCAGCATCGGGAGATCGCCGAGCTGCTCGACCTCACCGAGTCGAACTGCCAGCAGATCTATCGGCGCGCCAAACAGCACGTCGGCGGACGCTCGCGCGCGAGCGTCGACTCCGCCACCGCCCAGCGGATCGTCGAGGAATTCCTGGCCGCCGTCCTCAGCGGCGACACCGACCCGCTGATCCGGCTGCTCGCCGACGACGCGGTGAGCGTGGCCGACGGCGGCGGCCGCGTGCCTGCCCGCAAGACCCCGGTCGTCGGCGCGTTCGCGATCGCCCGCTACCTCTCGCACGTGTTCCGCCGGACCCCGGCCAAGCTCACCTACGTCGGCGGCGAACCGGTGTTCTACGCGGACGTGGTCAACGGGGAGCCCGCGGTGCTCGCGGTGGTCGACGACCGGATCATCACCGTGCTGAGTGTGGTCGCGACGCCCGACGGCGTCGCCGCGGTGCACCTGCAGGTCAATCCCGAGAAGCTGGACCGGCTCAACCGGCAGTGGGTGGCCGCGGGACCGCATCGGCCGCTCGCCGTCGTCTGGTGACCCACATCACAGCGCCGCGCTGTCAGGGATCGCGTGCCTGTCCGGTTCAGGAGGGGAGTCCATCCCGATAGGAGCGAGCCATGAAGCACCGCATTGTCGTCCTCGGAGCCGGGTACGCCGGAGCTACCACCGCCGGTCGTCTCGCGAAGCGGCTGCACCGCGACGACGTCGAGATCACCCTCGTCAGCGCCGACGCCGATTTCGTCGAACGGGTGCGCATGCACCAGCTCGCGGCGGGCCAGGAGCTGCGGCAGCGGCCGCTGCGTGAGCTGTTCGCGGGCACCGGTGTGCGGGTGGTGAACGAGCTGGTCACCGCGGTCGACGTGGACCGCCGGATCGTCGAGCCGGCCGACGCCGAACCGCTGGCCTACGACTCGCTCGTCTACGCGCTCGGCAGCACCGGCGCCACCGACGTGCCCGGTGTCGTCGAGCACGCCCACAGCGTGGCGGGCAAGCAGGCGGCCCTGCGGCTGCGCGCCCGGCTCGAGACGCTGGCTCCCGGCGCGACGGTCCTGATCGTCGGCGGCGGCCTGACCGCGATCGAAGCGGCCACCGAGATCGCCGAGGCGCACCCGGATCTCGCGGTGACGATCCTCGCGCGCGGCGGGGTGGGGGACTGGCTGCACGAGAAGGCGCAGCGGCACCTGCGCACCGTGTTCGACCGGCTCGGCATCACCGTGCGCACCGGCACCGACGTCACCCGGGTCACCGCGAACGGCGTGATCACCGGCGCGGCAACGGAACTCGACGCCGACGTCACGGTGTGGACGGCCGGTTTCGCCGTGCACCCGATCGCCGCGGCGTCCGGCCTGACCGTGTCGGACACCGGCCGGATCGTCGTCGACATCACCATGCGGTCGGTCTCGCACCCCGAGGTCTACGCCGTGGGCGATGCCGCCCAGGCCCCCGGACCGGACGGCCGTCCGCTGCGCATGTCCTGCGCCGCGGGCACGCCGATGGGCTGGCGCGCCGCCGACGCCCTTGCCGCCCGGCTCACCGGAGGAACGGCGCCCGAGGACCCGATCGGCTATGCCGCGCAGTGCATCAGCCTCGGCCGCCGCGACGCCGTCTTCCAGCGCGTGAGCTTCGCCGACGAGCCCACCTCGACCGTCCTCACCGGCCGGCTCGGCGCCCGCGTCAAGGAATTCATCTGCGCGGGCGCTGCCTGGGGCGTCGGCCACCCGACCGTGCTGATGCCGACCCGGCGTCGGCGGATCGTCGCGGCGGGAGCGCCCGACGGTAGAATCGCCGCACGCTGATCGCCTGCGAGGTCCGACCGGTAGCAGCGCCGAGGCGCGCCGAGCTGCCGGTCGGATTATGTTGCTGCGCAAGAGGTTACGGATGGCGCCGGCAAGCCTTTCACCGAGGAGCATTCGCGGCTCGAGTTGCTCCCCGTCGGCCGAGCTGGTTCCCGACGCCACCGGCCACGAACAGTCCGCGGGGCGCCGAGCCGCCGGTGGACCCGAATTTCGGCCGGCCGGGTCGCCGGGGCGCCGTCAGTGCCTGGCGGCCGTACCGCGAACGCGCTGAAACTCGCGGCCGCGAAAAGCGTTCGGTCGGCGCGGGTGCTCAGCCGTTGAGCGCTGACAGCCGCTGGTTCGCGGTGGTCAGCAGGTCGGCCGCCGCGGCCGGGTCGGCGCCGAGCGGTTCCCAGAAATCGGGGCCGGGGGTGGCCCGGACGTCGAGGACCGGTGGGGTGAGCCAGTCGGCGTCCAGGCGCAGCTGCCAGGAGTGCAGGTGGGTGCGGGGGAAGGCGGCGGTGCGGTCGAAGAGCGGGTCGCCCAGGATGGGGTGGCCGATCCAGGCCAGCTGGACGCGGATCTGGTGCCGCCGACCGGTGACCGGGGCGAGCGCGAGCAGCGTGTGCTCCCCGTGGGTGGCCACCGTGGCGAAACGGGTGAGCGACGGATAGTTCTTCGCCGCGAGCAGGTCGGCCTCGTCGACGAACCAGCGCCCGCCCGCACGGCGGATCGCCTCGCGCGGTGCCGCGATCCGCACCCGGTTCTTCCGCCCGACACTGAGCGGCAGGTCGAGTTCGCCGCGCTCGGGCAGCTCGGTGCCCGCCACGATCGCCAGGTAGGCCTTGCGGGCGGTCTGCTTGTTGAACTGCTTGGTCAGCGGCCCGTGCGCGGCCAGGTCGGTGGCCAGCAGCACCAGCCCGGAGGTCACCTTGTCGATCCGGTGCACCGGGTACAGCTGGGTGCCCGCCGCCTGCGCGAGCTCGACCAGGTCGGTGTCGTGCCGCTCGCCGGTCACCGAGATCCCCGCGGGCTTGTTCAGCGCGAGTACGGCGTCGTCGGCGTACACGGTGTACCGCTCGCGTACGGTCTGCCAGTCCATCTCCACGACGACACCCTAGAGAACGGTGTGCGTGGCCGCCGCTAGGAGGCCGAGCGCAGCCGGTGCGGGCGCAATCGGTTGAAGCCGCGGACCCGCACGCTGCGCAGATGCCGGATGGCGAATTCGGGGTCGCCGTCGAGCGCCTCGGCTGCGGCATCGTCGATGAGGATGTTGCCGGGCCGCGCTACACCGGTGAGGCGGGCGGCGATGTTGACCACCGAGCCGTACAGGTCGCCGAAGCGCTGCAGCACCTCGCCGTAGGCGAAGGCCACCCGCAGCTCCGGCGTCCCGCCGACCAGCATCGTCGATTCCTGGATGGCGAGCGAGATGCGCGCCGCGGCCACCGCGCTCTCGGCCGCGAACATCACCTCGTCGCCGACGTTCTTGATCACCCACCCGCCGTTGTCGGTGATCGCCGAGGTGGTGGTCGACTCGAAAGCCTCCAGCAGCGTGGACAATTCGTCGGGATGCAGGTGCCGGGTGAGCCGGGTGAAGCCGACCATGTCGGCAAATCCGACGGCCAGGGTGCGCAGCGTGTCGCCGCCCACCTCGGCGTCGATCGAACGGGCGACCGCCGCCGCCAGATGCCTGCGCCACACGTACGACTGCAGCTGCTCGATGCTCGACATGGTGGATTCGGTTGCGGCGCTGATCCTTTCCTCGAGCGGGATCGCGGGATCGCCCGCCGCGGCGCGCGCCTTGATCTCGGCGAGCACCAGATCGGCCTGCCATTCGGCCAGCCGCGCCATGCCCTGGCCGATCGTGCGCGCGGCGGCGGCCTGCTGGCGGATGTCGGAGGCCGCAACGACTTTCATGCTGCGGAAGTTGGTGACGGCGGTGATGTCGAGCTGGGTGTAGTCGACCTCGTCGTTCTCGTTGGCGGGGAAGCCGAGCGCCGTCCACAGCCGCCGTGATTCGACCTCGGGAACGCCGGACTGCTCGGCCACCTGGGTGCGGGTGTACCGGCGCGGCCCGGCCAGCAGCGCTTCCTCCACCGTGCGCTGGACCAGCTCGTTCATCTCGGCATCCGACATAGCAGTGACTCTACGGCGCGCGGCGTCGCCGCAGGTCACACCGATGCGGCGTTGGGTGTCGTCACAGTCGTGGCCGTGTCGAGAGTGACCCCGGGCACACTCGCCGCCCACCCGCGCCGCTGACCTGGATCCTTACCTCGAGGTGCGGAACTCCGGTGCCGAGTGCGTACTTGCCCGGCCTGTCCGCCGCGCCGACAGTGAGAACACCGCGGCGGTCATCGGGCCCGCCCGTTCTCGATCGGAGTGACCATGACGAAGCCGTCGGTGACCGTGCTCGGAACCGGATCGATGGGCGCCGCGCTGGCCCGCGCCCTGCTCGCCGCCGGTCACCCGACCCACGTCTGGAACCGGAGCCAGGAGCGAACGAAAGACCTGGCCGCGGCGGGCGCGACCGCGCACCTGTCCATCGCCGACGCCGTCGCGGCGGGTTCGGTGTCCGTCGCGATCATGACCGGTTTCGACGCCACTCGTTCGAGCCTCGCCGACGCGGACCTGACCGGCCGCGACATCATCACTCTCAACAGCGGAGCGCCCACCCAGGCAAGGGAATTCGCGCGGTGGGTGGAGCAGCAGGGCGGGCGCTATCTGGGCGGTGCGATCAAGAATGTGGCCGCGGCCGTGGGTGACCCGGACACGCAGCTGTACTTCGGCGGTGACCGCGCCGTCTTCGACGCCCATCGCGAGGCATTGCGCGTTTTCGGCGGTGACCTCGAATTCCTCGGTCCAGAACCGGATCTCGCCGCACTGTACGAGGCCGCCGTCGGCGCCACCCTGCTGCCGGCGCTGCTCGGTTTCGCCGAGGGCGCCGCGCTCCTCGCCTCGCGCGGGCTGCCGGCGCGCAGCATGGTCCCGTACTCGGCGAAGTGGCTGCGGATGATCGAGTCGCTGCTGCCGACCCTGGCCGAGGAGATCGACACCAAGGACTACACCCTGGTCGGCTCCTCGATCGATCTCTTCGCGAGCGCGCTGTCCGAGGACGCCGCCATCGCCGCCGAGTCCGGCGTCGACCTGTCCTGGCACGCCCCGATGCACGAGCTGCTGCGGCGCGCCGTCGCGGAGGGGCGCGGCGCACAGAGCGTCACCGCCCTGTTCGAATTGCTCGCCCCGCGTAGGTGATTCAGTACAGCACGCTGTACGTGGCGGACAGCGTGAACCCGTGCTCGCCGACCTCGCAGGTGACGGTGCCCTGATAGCCGACACCGCACGTGGCGTTGCCCGAGGTGACGCGGTGGCCCTCGGGCAGCACCTTCGCCTCGGGGTGGGTGAAGGTCGGGCTCGCACTGTCGACGTAGTGCGCGGCCTCCAGCGTCCCGACCCGCAGCTGGTCGGCCCAGTCGGGCGCGTCGATCGGGACCGCGTCACAGCCGGTCGGGCCGTTGTTCCAGTAGATCGCGCAGTGCCGTCCATCCGGGGTGCGGAAGAAGACGTTGCCGCCGTACGGCTCGGACACCACGTACTCCGCGCGGTCGACCGGCGTGTAGTCCCACAAGCCCGATTGCGCGTGCGCCGTGCCCGCCGCCAGCATCACCGCCGCCCCCGACAGCACCGCGAGCGTGGATCGATTCCCCATGAGAGCCCTCCCTTGTCTCGTCTACCTGGTGTTTCGCCGAGCGCGCCGACATCGTTAACCCGCGGGTATCCGTTCCAGGTCCGCGCCTGTGGATGTCTGGGTATGGTCGGCGCACAGTGCCATGAGCTGGAGGTGGAGTCGGTGGGTATCAAGCAGCGGGCCGCGGTGCGGATGACCGAGGAGGAGATCGCGCGCTTCCTCGATCGCAGCCGGGTGCTCACCCTGGCCACCCTCGACGCGGCGGGCAAGCCGCACCTGACGGCCATGTGGTTCGGCCACATCGACGGCACCATCTACTTCGAGACCAAGTCGAAGTCGCAGAAGGCGGTCAACCTGCGCCGCGACCCCACCCTCACCTGCATGGCCGAGGCGGGCGACACCTACGACCAGCTGCGCGGCGTCGCCATCGAGGGCACCGCCCACCTCATCGAGGACACCGACGACGAGGAGTACTGGAAGGCGGGCATCGACATCTACGAGCGCTACGTCGGCCCGTACAGTCCCGAGGTCCGCCCCTTCGTGGAGGCCATGATGAACAACCGCATCGTGGTGCGCGTCGAACCGACCCGCGTACGGTCCTGGGATCACCGCAAACTCGGGCTGCCCGCCATGCCGCTCGGCGGCAGCACCGCGGAGTCGCCCGCACCGTGACCGAGTAGTTCGGCCAGCATCGCCGACGCCTCGAGGAGCGCGAGCGAACGGGCCGTGACGGCGGCGTCCCTGGCGGCCAGCGCCCGCCGCACGTCGGCGGTGTCACGGCGGAATTCGGGCATGATCGCGCGGATCTGCGGGATCCGATAGCCCGCCCTGCGCAGCTGACGGACGATGCGGACATCGCGTACCTGGGCCGGGTTGTACTGTCGCGCAGTCCCTTTCGAGGCCGGGCGGTCCGGCACGGCCAAACCTTCCGCGTCCCAGTGCCGCAGCGTCGACGTCCGGACGCCGAGTGCCGCGGCGAGTTCGGCGATGTTCATCGCATCGGCCGCGCGGACATCGCTGATCTCCTCCGTGGCAATGGCTTCCGCGGCGGCGCGGGCCAGCGCGAGGTCGACGCGCTCGCCGTGCAGGCCTGCGTGGGCTTCGTCGAGCGCGGCCAGCGCACGTGCCCGCGGGCCGGTGTGCACGATCCGCAGGAGCCGCTTCGCCGCCACCGGGCCCAGCGCCGCCGCGAGCGCGCGATAGGCCAGCGCCGAGCGGAGGTGGATCTCCCGATACACCCGGTGGCCGCCCGCCGTGCGATCCGCCGGCGGTAACGCACCGTCGCGTTCGAGATTGCGCACCTGCTGCACCGAGTACCCGGCGCGGCGCGCGACGTCGACCGTACGGCCGACAGGCGAGTTGAGGTTTCGCATCCACAATCCCTCGTCAGTGCGGAAAAAGTCCACACTAGCGCTTCAATGAGACGCTCGAACCATGACGATAGACGACATCATCGAATTCCTCGGTTCGCTCGACGGCGTGCTGATCCTGC
Organism: Nocardia sp. NPDC050717; assembly: GCF_040654275.1. NCBI lineage: Bacteria > Bacillati > Actinomycetota > Actinomycetes > Mycobacteriales > Nocardiaceae > Nocardia > Nocardia sp. NPDC050717. The sequence continues at coordinate 507,158 of NZ_JBFAHR010000003.1, read as the reverse complement.
GCCCGGAAGCGGGCAGCGACGCACCGGAGATCAGCTGGGGCGATTCGTTCTGCTACTACGCGCCCGACGGCGTCGTCCCCACCACGGTCCAGCCCTTCGCCACCATCGTGACCAAGCAGTACCCCGACGAGCACGACACCGGCCTCGACCGCCCCGGCGCCTTCCGGGTCAATATCGCCGCCGGTCGTGACGTCTTCACCGAATGGACCGGCCACGCACCGGGCCGGGCACCAGCGCGACCCGCGACCGACGACACGGTGGTGGCGCATCCGACCTACGGATCGGCGGGCTGGCTCGCCGTCGTCAATCCGGGCGAGCGCACGGCCGCCGCGATCCGGGAACTCCTCACCGCGGCGCACGCCCGCGCGCTGACCCGTTTCGAGCGCCGGTCGTCGTGACGCGGGCTCCTGACACGCGGGAACAGTCCTGTTCACGAAGCGTGTTCGGTGTCAGCATGAGGGCATGAGATCGGACGAGGTCATAGTCGGCGGCCCCACCTTGTCGACCGCGGCGGTGTCGCGGCGGGAGTCGTTCGAGCTGTGGTCCTCGATCGTCAGCGACGCCATGGTCGGTTGCTCGATGGAGCCGCTCGACGACGGTCCGTTCCACGGTTCGCTGACCCCGAAGGTGAGCTCGGGGACGTTGTCGATCGCCCTCGTGACGAACTCCGCCGAGCGCGCCCGGCGCACGCGCGCCCACATCTCGCGCGCTCCGGAGTCGGCCGCGATCATCGGCGTGACGCTGTCCGGCGTCGCGCACGTGACCGGTGACGGGCAGACGATCCGGATACCGCCCGGCGCGATGTTCATCGTCGACGGCGAACATCCGCAGGAGGTGCTGACCTCCGCCTACCAGGGCATTCTCATGCGGGCACCCAAGGACGCGCTGCTGCGTTCGTCCGGGCTCGCCGCGGATGATTTTCCCGCCGTCCTCGGCGTCGAACCGGTCGCGCACGGCGCGCTGGCGACCGAGTACTTCCGCAGGCTCGTCACCTTGCCGCCCGAGACCGCCGGAATGGTCCAGCTGCTCGACGCGGGCATCGAACTGCTCGGTGCCGCGCTGGCCATCGGCAGCGGTCACGCGCCGTCGGGCCAGTCCGGTCAGACACTCGACCGTGAGCAGCTGGTCCGGTATCTCCGGGCGAACCTGGCCGATCCCCGGCTGACCGCGCAGAGCATCGCCGACGCGTGCGGCATGTCGCGCCGCAAGATGTTCCGTGCCATCGGCTCGGACGAGGGCGGTCCGATGGCCCTGCTGCGCAGCATGCGCGTCCAGCACGCCCGCGAGCTGCTGATCGCCGGCCCGGACCGGACCATCTCCTCGGTCGCCCGAGCGTGCGGCTTCTCGACCGACCGGCACTTCTACCGTGTCTTCCGCGGCGAGACCGGGATGACGCCCGCCGAGTACCGCGAGTACATCCTCTCCCGGCCGCGCCCCGCCTGACGCATTCGTGCGAATGAAGTGGCACGTTCTGTCGCTGAATGGTTGCTGAATGTCGGTTCGCGCGTCGGACCGGTCTCCGCGGAGCCGATTCCCCGCTGTCACGCGGTACCGTGATGTGACCGTTTCACAGGCTTTCGAGTACGTGAGCGAAAGGAACGTCATGACCGTCGACCATCGTTTGCTGCTGACTGGCTCGCGCTCCAGAGGTACCTTGGGTCCGGTCGAGTTGATCACCGGAGGTCTGCTGCTCACCGCGGCGGGACTCGCGATGGTCGGCCCGCTCGTCGCCGCCCTCCTGATCCGCCGCAGCGGCTCGGCCAGGGTGGTCGAGACCGCGGCGACCACGCCGCTGATCCTGCTTTCCGTCGCCGTCACCCTCGCCCTCACCGCGGGCATCGGCATGGTGGTGACGGCGGTGCGCCGCCGCTGATCTCTGCGAGAATGCGGCGGTGGGTGACTATTTCGAACGAATCGTCGATGTCGAGGTCTCCGGCGTCGACGCGGCCGCGACGGCCGAGCGGATGGTCGACTGGATGGTCTCGCGCGGGTGGCTGACGCGGGAGATGTCCGGCGACGTGATGTACAGCCTGCAGGTCTCGGAAGGCCATGTGCCCGGACCTGATTGGGGCCAGATCACCCAGGAATGGGGTGCGGACTGGATGCCGGGACCGGTCGCGGTGATCGCCGTCCGCGACGCCCACTATCCAGGGCAGGGCGGCATCCCGCCGTCCTCGGTGGACTGCCCGCGCTGCGCGGCGACCGCGGTCATCATCGACTACCCCAACGCGTGGGAACCCGATGAGGCTGTGTGGCAACCGTTCTCGGCAGCCATCGACAACTGGAGATACACCGGCGACGGCCCGATGACCTGCCAGGCCTGCGGCGTCGACAGTCCGATCACCAGCTGGGAGTGGGCCGACGGCTTCGCCCTCGGCGCGCTGGCGTTCGACTTCTGGAACTGGCCGCCGCTGTCGGATTCCTTTGTGGCCGAGTTCGCTTCGCGCCTCGGCCACCGGATCGTCCAGCACGGCGGCAAGTTCTGAGCGGCATCGCTCAGCCGCGGTAGACCTCGACGTAGGCGTTGGTGGCCACGGCGACGATGCCCGGCCCCATGCCGGTGCAGCCCGCGGTGACGCGCTGACCCTCGGGCGTGAACGGGTAGCTGAGCGAGTAGTACGGGCCGATCGTGTACATCGGGAACGGACCACTCGCGTACAGGCCGACGCAGTCGACGTGCAGCACGTAGTTGCTGCCGCCATCGGGCTGACACGTCGCCGACGCGCCGAACATGTCCCGCTGCACGGCGCAATCCTGCGGAGCCGCCTGCGCTGACCCCGTTCCGATGATCGCCACAGCGGCCAAACCAGAAATACCAGCGGCCGCGACACGCGCCGCGGCGAATACTGCTCGTTTCATAGGGAAACTCCTCCGGTGTCATGGTGATCTTCGGGCCGCTCCGGCGAATTGTTACTCGTCCGAACGACAAGCTTGACCTGAAGTTGGGTTGAGCTCCTAACGTCCGATCTCGAATGTTGTTCCACGAGAACGGAGAAGACGATGACGGTCACGGTACTCGGTCTCGGTGAGATGGGGACGGCCCTGGCTCTCGCCACGCTGGCGGCTGATCAGCAGGTCACGGTGTGGAACCGGTCGGCGGACAAGGCCGCTCCGCTGGTGGACAAGGGCGCGCGCGAGGCCGCGACGGTGGCGGCCGCCGTGGCCGGGTCCGAGGTGGTGCTCGTCAATGTGAAGGGCGGCGAGGTCGCTGCGGCATTGTTGCGCGAGGCGGGGTCGGCATTGGCTGGCCGAACCGTCCTCAACCTGACCGATGGTCCCTCCGAGCAGGCGCGGGCCACGGCGCAGCTGGTGGCCGAACTCGGCGCCGACTATCTGCACGGGCAGATCATGACCATCGCCCCGGCGATCGGCTCGCCGGACGCGGTGATCTTCCTCGGCGGTTCCCGCGCCGCCTTCGACCGGCACGAAGGTCTGCTGCGGGCACTTGGCGGGCGCGCCACCTACGTGTCACCGAACCCGACCGTTCCCGTCCAGTACGGAATGGCCGTGCACGACACCATGTGGGGCCTGCTCAACGGATTCCTGCACGCTTCGGCGCTGCTCGGGAAGGCCGGCCTGTCCGTCGGTGAATTCACCGAACACGCCGAGCCGTCACTGGCCGGGATGCTGGCGATGTTCCCGATGCTGGCCACCGAGATCGACCGCGCCGAGCATGCCACCCCCTACGGCGCGCTCGTGCACCATCTGCCCTCCATCGACGATCTGATCGCCGAGAGCGCGGAGCTTGGCATCGACACGGACCTGCCGAAGTACAGCCGCGGCCTCGTCGCGCGGGCCATCGAGGCCGGTCACCGCGACGACAGCTACTCGAGGCTGGTCGAGTACTTCCGGCGCTGACGGGGCATTGCCACTTCCTGCGGTGTCGGCGGACACTGGAGGAATGGTTGACAGAGAGCAACGCACACCGTTCTACGGGGTGGTGCTGATTCTCGCGGCCCTCGGCGCATCGATGGCGGTCAGTTACTACGGGCCCACCTGGATCCGCGTCACCGTCTACATCCTCACGGCGATGATCGTCGTGGTCGGCGGTGTGATGACCTTCCGCGACTACTCGCGCTGACCCCGCGACGACGCGTCGCCCCCGGTCCGCCAGGGGCGACGCGCTCCGGCGCGCGATGCCGAACTCAATCCGCCGGGCAGGAGACGTCGGCGGGCGGCATCGTTCCGTCGACCAGGAAGGCGGTGGTCGCCGCCTTTCCGCACGCGCTGTCGTGGTTGACGTAGGCGCCGTGGCCGCTCTGATCCACACTCACCAGCCGCGCCCGGTCACCGAACTTCGCCCGCAGCAGCTCCGCGTTGCGATGCGGGGTGACCGGGTCTCGCCGGTTCTGCACCAGCAGGACATTGCGCGGACCCGTGTCGTCGACCCGCACCGGTGGCTCGGCAGGCGCGGTCGGCCAGAAGGCGCACGGCAGCACGTTCGCACTGGCGGCGCCGAACAGCGGATATTTCGCCCGGTCCTCGGCCACGGCCTGTCGATAGGGTTCCACGCCTCGCGGCCAGGCCACATCGTTGCAGGTCACCGAGATGAACACCGACCAGCCGTTGTCGGCCGGGTGCAGGCTCTGCGCGGTCGGCGTGGCAGTGGCGTCGCCCGTTGGCTCGGCCAGTTCGCGCTGCAATGCCGCGTCGTCGTTGTCGCGCACCGCTCGCCAGATGTCGCCGATCCAGTCGTATTGGCGCGGGCTGTAGAGGCCGAAGTAGGTGACGAACCGGAAGGCGCGGCCGTCGAGGCTGGGCATCGGCTCCCGGTCGAGGCGGTCGGCCAGGGCGAGATAGGTCTCGCGCACCTGGTCGGGCGTCGCGCCGAGGTGGTCTTCGCCGTCGCGTTCGGCGAGCCGACGGGCCAGGTCGGGGAAGGTGTCTTCGGCCCCGAGGCCGAAGCGGCGCATGCCGTCCTGATCCAGGTGGGTGTCGGCGATATTGCTGTCGAGCACGATCCGGTCGGCGCGGTCCGGGAACATCGACGCGTACGCCGCGCCCAGCGCGGAGCCGTAGGACGCGCCGTAATAGCTGGCCTTCTCCTCGCCGAGCGCCGCCCGGACCAGGTCCAGATCGCGGGCCATGTTCACCGTCGACAGGTGGCGCGTGAGTGCGTCGTTCGCGCAGCGTCCGGCGACCTCCTCGGCGATCGCGGCCTGCGTGGTGACGGCCGCGTCGTTCACCGCGTAGGGCGGGATGTTGCCGGTGTAGTTCAGATCCGTGGTGAAGCCGCAGCTGACCGGCGCCGAATGGCCGATGCCCCTGGTGTCCATGCCGATCAGGTCGTAGCTCTCGGCGACGGCCGCCGGCAGTCCGTGCTCGACCAAGGACGCGCCGAACGTCAGCCCGGAGCCGCCGGGACCGCCGGGGTTCAGCAGCAGGACTCCGCGACGTTTGTCCGGGTTCGTCGCCGCGAGTCGCGAGACCATCAGTTCGATCGTCGGTCCCTTCGGGGCGGCGTAGTCCACCGGCACCGGCACGGTGGCGCATTGCAGGCGCGGTGCTGCCTCAGCGACCTCCGCGGGACACGCGCCCCATGGCAATTCCGGAGTTCTGGCCGAAACCGGCGCTGCGGCAAGCGAACCCGCGAGCACGGCCGCTGTCAGCAGGGCGGCCGCCGCCGGGGTGTTGCCGTTCGTGAGATTCCGGATCATAGGACTCCCTTTCGCCTGATCCGCATCGGAGTCGCGCGGTCCGTCGGTGGGCCGGGCCGTTCCAATACGCTGTACTAGAGCCGATGGGGCGAGACTAACACACTGTGCTAGTACAGTGTGTTGGTGACGGATGGGAGGATGGTGCGCATGCCGGAACGTGAGCTCAGCTCGAGAGAGAAGATCATCGTGGCGGCCGCCGAGATGCTCGGTGAGGACGCGGGCGCGAACCTGTCCGTGCGGGCGGTCGCGGCACGAGCCGGGGTGAGCACGGGTTCGCTGCGGCACCATTTCCCGACCCAGCGCGATCTCCAGGACGCGGTGTTCACCACCATCTACGACGTCGTCCTTTCCGACGACGAGCTGATCCGCGACCGCACGAAACCGGCCCGTGAGCGGCTGGTCGAATGCCTGCGCCAGGTCCTCGCGCTGGCAGGCGTCGGCGAGCAGGCGCGCGCGGCGTGGGGCAAGGTCTACGCGTCGTTCATCGCACCCGAACCGACCGATGAACTGCGCGCCTCGTACCTGGCCATCGAGCGGGAAGCGCTGCGCCGCACCGAACACTGGCTCACCGCGCTGGTCGAGGAAGGCGCCCTGCCCGAAGGCGACAACGTCCAGCGGGCCCGATTCCTGTGCACGGTCCTCAACGGCCTCACCGTCGAGCGAGCCCTTCCGGCCGAGGAATCGCTGCTGCGCTCCGAAACGCAGACTCTCGACGCCGCGGTCGACTGGGTCTTCCGGTCGGCGGAAAGTACTCGAGCGCGACTGATTCCCCGGCGCTTCCGGCTGCCTAACGTCGTGAGGACAGCAGCAGAACCCGAGGAGTCACCGTGAACGCCTACGTCATCGCCCGCCTGCGCGACGCCGCGCCGCACGCCGACATCGCCGAGTACATCGAGCGCATCCCCGGCACCTTCGAGCCCTACGGTGGGCGCTTTCTGGTCCACGTCACACCGCACGAGGTGCTCGAAGGCGAGTGGACCGGCGGTGTCGTGATGATCGGTTTCCCCGGCCTCGACCAGGCGCGGGCCTGGTGGGGCTCGGCCGCGTACCAGGAGATCGCGCCACTGCGCTCCCGGCACATCGAGGGCGACATCATCATGGTCGGCGGTGTTCCCGAAGGCTACGACCCCGCCGCCACCGCCGCCGGTATGCGGGCCGCGCTGGGGTCCTGACGCTCAGAGTCCGGACGCGTGCTGAGACGCCGCGTCGGTGTTGTGGGAGACCCGGCGCAGCAGGTCGGCCAGTGTGCGGCGCTCCTGCTCGTCGAGGCCGTCCAGCAGCCGATGGTCCCGCTCGGCCCGGCTCGGCAGTTCGGCGTCGACGAGTTCGCGGCCCGCCGCGGTCAGTCGCAGCAGCACCACCCGACCATCCCGCTCGAACGGCAGCCGTTCGATCAGGCCGATCTTCGTCAGCCGGTCGGCGTTCTTCGTCGTGGACGCGCCGCTGGTCATGGTCCGCTCGGTGACTTCGCTGGCGCGGAGTGGACGGTCGGCGCGGGCCAGGGCGCACAGCACCTCGAACTCGCCGCGGGTGATGCCCCGCGGCGCGAGCGCGCGGTCGAGCTGGTGCAGTGCCAGCGCGCTGATCCGGTTGATGCGCCCGATCACCTCGACCGTGAAGGTGTCGACCTCGGGATACGCCCGAGCCCATTCGGCCCGGACGCCGTCGACGAAATCGGGGGAGGTGTCGCCCATGGGTCCATCCTAGCGACCGGTTTCACACTATTTCAGATGTATTTTACTAGTGAAATATATCTAGGATGGTGGAGTGCCCACCGATCTGCTCAATCCTCCCCGCGCCACCTCCGCGCGTCTGCGGCACTCCGGCGGTGCCCTGGCGCACTCCGTCTCCGCGTCGACCTGGCGGCGCGCGCTCGAGGTGCGTCCGGCGGACGCGACCGTGGCCGCCTCGCTGCGCGTCGGGGCCGCCGCCGCGCTGGTGTTCGTCGGCTGTGGCCTGCTCGACCTGCGGCAATACGTCGGCTTCGCGGTCCTCGGCGCCCTGGCCTCCGCGTTCGCCAGGCACGAGCCGCTGGTCCGGGTGACGGCGAAGGTGTCGCTGGTCGGCGCGCTCGTCGTCGCCTTCGTCGCCGGGGGCGGGCTGCTCGCGCTCGCGCGGGTGCCGATGTGGGCAGAGGTCGCGCTCATGGCCGTGGGTGCCGCCGTCGCGGCCATGTCGGTGTCGGCGTTCCGGATCACCGGTCCCGGTCCGGTGATTCTCGTCTTCGCGGCGACCGCGGCGGTCGGCGCCGTCGCGGTGCCCGCCGACATCGTCCACGCCTGCCTCGCGGCGGCGATCGGCGCCGGGATCGGCCTGCTCGCACAATTGGTGCCCCTGCTGGTGCTGCCGCTCGGCCCGGCTCGGCTGGCCGTCGCGCGAGCGCTGTCGGCCGTCGCCGCACTCGCGGACGGCAGGCCCGTCGAACCGGCCCGCGCCGCCATCGCCCAGGCTCGGGAGAAGCTGGCGCTCAGCGGTGTTCGCGGTGCCGACGCTGCTCACCACCGCGACCTCGTCGCGCTGCTCGACGAGGCGGAAGCCGCCGTCGACGAGCTGGCCGCGGGCGACCCGGCCAGGCTGCTCGACGTGGTCCGGCACGAAGCGGAACTGCGAAAGATCAAGCGGCGCAGCGTCATCTTCGACCGCGTCCCCGAGGTCTCCGCGCTGCCGAGGCCCGCGGGTTTCGTGGCGACGGGCCTGTCCGGCCTGCGTTCGCGCCCGGTGCTCGGCAACGCCGCCCGCATCGCCCTCGCCGCGGCCTGCGCGGGCTGGTTCGCCGCCGCGGCCGGCCTGCACCACGCGCTGTGGGCGTCGATGGGCGCACTGGCCGCGATGCAGGGCGTCTCCTACGCGATGACCGTGCAGCGCGGCATCCAGCGACTGCTCGGCAACGTCGGCGGCGCCCTCATCGGCGCCCTGCTGATCGGCGCCGGCCTCGGCTACTGGGCCACCGCCCTCGTCATCGTCGTCCTCCAGGTGACCGCCGAACTCATGGCCACCCGCAGCTACGCCCTCACCTCACTCGCCGTTACCCCGATGGCCCTGCTCATGGTCGGCCTCGGCACCCCCATCACCCCCGACATCGGCGTCAGCCGCATCATGGACACCCTCATCGGCGTCGCCATGGGCGTCCTCATCGCGGCCCTCACCATCAGCCACACCGACCGCCACCACCTCCAGCCCGCCGGGTAGGTATCCCGCCGAATTTTGTCTAGAATGAGAATCACTATGCCTGCCGCAAGCCCCCTCATCGGGGATGTCGCTCGCGCTGAGCTCGCCACGCTCGGCGGGTTGCTCCGCGCTCATCGCAAGAGCCTGCGGATCAGTGCGACGGCGGCAGCGGAATCGGCGGGCATCTCGCGAGTCACCCTGCATCGGATCGAGCGCGGTGAGCCCTCGGTCACCATGGGCGCATATCTGAGTGTGATCGCGGCGCTGGGGATGAGTCTGCAGGTTACGCAAACCGGCCATCGGACCGATTCGCAACCGACGTCGTCAATGCCGGAAACATCGGGAATTCGGGTCGGGGACTATCCGGAGTTGCGCAGGATCTCCTGGCAGCTCGCGAAAAGCGCGGTTGTCACTCCACGGGAAGCGCTCAATCTCTATGAGCGCAATTGGCGCCACGTCGACCACGAGGCGATGGAAGCGCGGGAAAAGGAACTGATTCAGTACCTTGTCGATACCCATGGTGGCGGAGTGCTGCTTGTTTGAGCGCGAGCATCATCGACGTATCGCCGCCGTGCTGGAGTCCTTGGACGGCGATCTGCTGGCCGCCAACAGCTGCTACTTCGGTGGCGGCACCGCTATGGCATTGCGGTTCGGCGAATACCGGGAATCGGTCGACATAGATTTCCTGGTCTCGGACCTCGATGGCTACCGTGTTTTGCGCCAACTGGTCACCGGGCCGGCGGGGATCGGCGCGCTGGCTCGTCCTGGATCGGATCTGGCCCCGGCCCGTGAGCTGATGGCCGACCGCTACGGAATCCGGACCGCCGTGCGTGTCGACGCGGTGGCGATCAAGTTCGAGATCGTTCTCGAAGGCCGGATCGCCCTCGCCACCCCCACCGCCGACGACAAGCTGTGCGATGTGGCGACCCTGACGCCCTTGGACATGGCCACAAGCAAACTGCTCGCCAATTCCGACCGTTGGGCAGACAGCTCCGTGCACAGCCGGGATCTCATCGACCTCGCCATGATGACCCCGTCCCGTGATCTCCTACGGTCGGCCACCGAGAAGGCGACCGCTGCCTACGGCGACAGCATCAGCCGCGACCTCGGAAAAGCCGTCCAGAACCTCAAGGACCGACCGACGCGGCTCGACCGATGCATGGAGGCCCTACAGATCACCGCAGTGCCCAAGGCCCTCCTGTGGCAAAGGATCAGGTCCCTCGCTCCCAAACCGGGACAGGGCATACCGGGGTCTGTCGCGCTGGACTCTGAGGATTGATGCAACCATAGGGACCCATGGGAACCCGTGACCTTGATGCCGAGGACCCCGCCGCCGACGGAACCCTTGTCAGCATCGGCTACGAGGGCAAAACCGCGGGCGATCTCGTTGCTCAGCTCGCCGACTTGGGCGTGCGGGTACTCGTCGATGTGCGCCTGACCCCACTGAGCCGGAAGCCGGGGCTGTCGAAGACGAAACTCGCCGAAGCTCTCGCCGCGGTGGGCATCGAATACGTTCACCACCGTGCGCTCGGTAACCCGAAGGACAACCGGGAGGGATTCCGCGCCGGTGAGCCGGAATCGCGCGCCCGGTACCGCGACATCCTCGACAGCGCCGCGGCGACCGACGCGCTGGAGCATGTCTGCGAGCTCATCGATGGTGGGGTGGTGGCTCTGCTGTGCTTCGAGCATGACCACGCCGAGTGCCATCGGGACATTGTTGTGCGTCGGTTGCTGGAAGCCCGGCCTCGTGCCGCTGTCATGCACGTCTAGAACAAAGCGAGCTCAGCCTTGGGGTACCAGACACCGAGTACCGAGAAGGCTCGGCGGTATTGATTCTGATTGCCGACGTAGAAGTGGACGTCTCGGTCGGGAGCGAGCATCGTGTCGCGCCACTTCCCGAGAAGCATCTCGCGCGCCCTTGTGTCGCCATCAGATTTCAGCCATCTGCGGCTGGCTTGGCCCGCCTCCCAGTCGAGCAACTTCTGGTCATGGCCACGGCACCTCGGTGCTGCACAGCGATAGCGGTACCGCACAGCGAACGGTGCCGGTTCCAGTGGTGTGAGCGAGGTTCCGAAAAGATCCGGTGCAGAGGACTTATCGATCTTCGCCTGTTCTGCTTCGGTCCATGGGTCGCCCTCGACGACACTCACCTCGACATCGGTCGGCTTGATCAGGCCGAGCGAGGGCGAGGGGATTCCCATGCCCCCGACGGGATTTTGTGCGAGGAGCTCGCACATCGTAGTGGCGCCGACGAGTCCGCCGAGGTACATGCGCCGTCGCTGCCAATTGCCGCCTGTGCCGATCAGTTCGATGTGCGCCAGCTCATCCTGTCGTGGTCGGAACGATTCCGGGCGATTGTCGTTGGGTTGCCTGTAGGTCCCGTTGAGGCGCAGGACCTCGTACTTCTTGAACTGTTTGTCGAAGGCCTCGTTGCGGAATCTCACCGGGTACAGGCGAATCCACTCGGGCCGCCGTCGGTCGAGCCTGACGCCCGCGACACACACGGTTTCGCCGTACGTTTCGCTCGGCGTCGGATAGGTCTTGACGGTGATCATGACCTCTGCGGTTTCGTCGCCGGCGCGTGGTCGTCCGAGCTTTCCTCCGCGAGCGCCTGACAGATCGAACTCCCCCATGGATCAAGCGTAACGACTTTCGCGGCCCCTCGACGCGGGTTCTGCCGGTTGAATTATGTTCCCCTGCAACTGATCATGCTAAGAAGTGCGGTTCGACCCCCGCTTCGCAGCCAACAGTGTGACGGCCAGGACGACGGTCCCGACCGTCGCCGCCAGGTAGCAGAGGATCGCCACACCGCTGATCGTGTGATAGATCTCCGCCTGAGAGTTGGTCAATGTCCCCGACTCGCCGAAGAGCGCCACGATCGGGACACCGTTCTCGTCCGCCACATCGGTGAAGTCGGGCATGGTCGCCGCCGCTGTCAACAGTGCGGCGTAGACGGTGCCGAGTGCGGTCGCGCAAGCCGCCCGCGCTCGAGAACCGCCCTGCCGCATCACCGGCACCGCGACCGCGACAGCCAGCACCGACGGCGCGAACACCGCCAGGAACCCGCCGAAGAGGAAGATCACCAGCAGCCACCCGCCCGCCGAGAACCGCAGGGCGGTGACGGCGAGCATCACCAGCAGTTGCGTCCCGAGCGCTGCCCAGGTGATGGTTCCGGCGTCGATGCCGACCGGCTTCGGTCGTGTCGTGGTGGAGGTCATGCGAACCATGGTCGACACTTTGGCACCACCGGAACTCCGTACGACTACTCAATGGCGCCGGGTAGTTCCGCGAAACGTCCCCGCGGCGCGTCCATGGCGAATGCCGACCAGGTTCGCGTCGCGGAACCCGCTGGTGTCGACCCGAGCGTTCGGTGCCGCACACCGGGCACCAGGTGGTCGACGTGGGGAAGCGGCAGTGGCTCAGGTGGCAGGTGTGGTCCACAGGGCGCTGATCGGGATGCCGGACAGGCCGTCGCCGAAGGGGAGTTGCTGATCGCCGCAGTAGACCACGAAACCGGCGTGGAAGCGGTCGCCGAGGCGGCGTTGGAGAGCGCGAAGTCCCCGGAAATCATCGGTGCGGATGGTCTCGGCGGCCTTGACCTCCAGCGCGACGACACGGCCCGCGTTGTCTTCGAGGACTGCGTCGACTTCGTAGCCGTCGCGGTCGCGGTAGTGATGCAGCCTGGCCATGGTCGTACTCCAGGTGAGCTGGCGGGTCAATTCGCCGAGCACGAAGGTTTCCATGATGGCGCCGGTGGTCGCGTCGTTGGTGACGCCGGTCAGGAGATGGGCGGCGAGGCCGGAGTCGGTGAACGTCAGCTTCGGCGTCGAAATGGCACGGGCAGTGGCGTTGGCCGACCACGCGGGGACGAGACGGATGAGGTAGATGAGCTCCAAAATGTCGACATAGTCCCGGAGCGTTGTCACCGGTATTCCAAGGTCGGCGGACAGGCGGCTGTAGTTGAGCAGTCCGCCGGTCTGGGCGGCCAAGGCGGCGACGAGGCGACGCATGTCGGATCCACGTCGGATGTCGGCGATCTGGTGGACATCACGGCTCATGATGTCGTCGAGGTAGGAGCTGAAGAACTGGGCGCGTCGGCGGGGCGCCGTGCGGCGGATGGCTTCGGGGTATCCGCCCCTTGCCGCCAAGGCAAGGTAGTCCTTGCGCCTCAGGTCCGACGGGCCGGTGCGAAAATCGTTGCCCGCACCGAACGCGGCATCGATGAAACCATCTGGGGCGTGGTTGATTTCACCCTGGGAGAGTGGAAACAGCTCGACGGTCTCGGACCGCCCCGGCAGCGAATCGCCGAGACTGCTCAGCCCGAGCAGGCGGGCCGAGCCGGTCAGCAGAAAACGCCCGGGACGTGGGTCGCGGTCGACGGCGTGTTTGATCGACAGCCACAGGTCCGGGACGCGCTGCACTTCGTCGATCATCATCGTGCCGGGGACATCGAGGAAAGCCGCGGGATCGGCCGCCGCGGAGGTGCGAGTTCGGACATCGTCGAGATAGCGTTTGGTGGCCTCAGGGATGCCACGCAGGCACTGCTCAGCCAGCGTGCTCTTGCCGGTTTGGCGGGCGCCGTTGACGATGACAACTCGCGTGTCCGCAAGAGCGTCTTTTACCAGCTCAGACGCCTTTCTGGGCAGGAGGTCGGTGGCCTGATACATAGCCATACCCTATCCTGAGCTGTCAATCTGCCGGATGGTGTTCCGTCAATCCGCCGGGGTTGCTCCTGTCAATCTGCCGCAATTGTTCCCGTCAATCTGCCGAACCTGTCCGCTTCAGGTCAGTGGCCGGGGTGATTCGGGGACGATCGCCAGGCCCGTCGGAGCGCGATCAAAAGGGGGCTCCGGCACAGTGGTGCCATGGGTTCGTCGGTCGCTGACTCTTTCACTGTCGCCACATTCAATGTCAACGGAATCCGCGCGGCGCGGCGTCGTGGATTCGACGAGTGGTTGGGGGCGCGGTCGGTCGATGTGCTCGCACTGCAGGAGTTGCGTTGTCCCGCAGCCGATGTGGGAACTTTCCCGGGCTATGCGGCGGCGGTGGACGTCGGTTCCGTGGCCGGGCGCAACGGTGTCGGCGTACTGACGAGGGTTCCCGCCGCTGCCGTGCGGACGTGGGTGACCCACCCGCCCAGGGCCCGCGGGCTCGGTGAGTTCGCCACGCAGGGCCGCTATATCGAGGTCGATCTGGCCGATCGCCCGGTGACATTGGGCTGCGTCTATCTCCCCAAGGGCGGTCTGCCCGCGCACCTGCAGCGCCCCGGATCGATGCGCGACCAGCCCGACGGCGGCGTCAAGTACGAACGGAAGCAGCGGTTCCTCGCGGCCTTCGCCCGCGAAGTGCACCGGAACCGCCTCGCCGCGCTGAGTGCGGGACGCGAGTTCGTCCTCACCGGGGACCTGAACATCGCGCACACCCCGCACGACGTGACCAACTGGCGTGCCGCCCGCACGATGGACGGCTTCCTCCCCGCCGACCGCGAGTGGTTCAGCTCGGTTCTCGGCGCGCGCCGGCTCGTCGACGTGGTGCGACAGGTCCACGGCGACCGCCCCGGCCCCCTCACCTGGTGGAGTTGGGCGGGTGCGTCGTTCGCCAAGGATGTGGGCTGGCGAGTGGACCACCAACTCGCGACCCCCGGCCTCGCCCGCCGCGCCACCGCTGTCATCGTGGACAAGGAACCTTCCCCCGCCGAGCGACTCTCCGACCACGCGCCCCTCGTGGTGACTTACTCGGACATGCCTTGACGCCTGTTTCGCTCGCGAAGCACCACGCGTGATTCAGCCGGACCGGCGGGTCCACGCTGCCTGAACTGCGAAGTTCGGGCGCCCCGGTAGAGCACATCGATGGAAGCTATCGGGCTCGCCGCCAGGATGTATATCACTTTCGGGCGAACGATTTTCCAAGGTCGAGAGCCAGCGCATGGTGAGTACCGTTCGAAGTAAGCTGGCGAGAGATCTCGGCGGTTTTCCAACGAATTCGGCAGCGTCGGCGACCGAACACTGAATCAAGCCAGACAAGCTCGCGGAGGCAGGCGTCGAAACCCGCGCATCCAGGTAAACGCGGGACGGTTGTTCAGGCTGCGGATCGTTGCCAGTCATGCGATGTAGTGCCAGACAAGCTGACTGGTGCATGTCGGTGTGGCTGATACCCGCACCGGGGCAGCACCTCGACTGCCCCGGTTTCGGGTGATTCACCGGAACACGTCATCCGGGCCGTGTTGCGTAATCCCCAGCGGGCCGAGCCCTCAAGGTCGCTCGTTCGAGGGTCGCGTCGAACGCTTTCCGCGAGGCGGTTCTCAGCGCTCGTGCCCGTGGCTCCCGCGGACTGGGGCACGCCCGGTTCGGCACGGGCGATCACGAAAGCCTGTGCGGGGTAGTGGCTTGCGCTCTCAGTATTCGAGGTCGCCCCAGCTGAGGGCGAGTGGGAAGGGGTGGTTCAAGGTGATCTCCGGGTGGACGGTCGGTGACCACTCACTGACCAGGGCGTACTGACGCGGGCGCAAGGGGGTGACGCCGCGCGGAAGGTCGGTGGGAGTCGCCAGCACGTAGGTCAAGATGGTGTCGATCCGGCGGCCTTCGCGGTCCAGCAGTACTTCCCAGTACTCCTCGATCCCGGCCTCGGCGTAGCGCGCCTGTTTCGTCAGCATTTGGCCGATGTGGTTGGACGGAGAGAGCACTTCGCCGACGATGACGACGTCCTCGGCGAAGATCGGCGTCCACGGCTCGTCAGGGCAGTGATAGACCATGAAATCCGGGGTGAGGAAATCATCCTTTGCGCGACTCAGAAAAACATTGGTCTCTGTGTCGACTTGCCAGCACTCACCGGGGCGGGCTTTCATGCTGCGTCGCGCGGCGTTCTCCAGCGCGTTGCGCAGGCGAGTGGCGAAGCGCTGGTGTTCCGGCGGGCCGGTACGAACCCACACCGGGCGCCCTTTGATCAATTCGATGCGTTCTGACTGTTCGGGGGGCAGGGCGCTCAACTCGGCCCAGGTCATGCGATCAGGTAGCGGGGGGAACTTTGTCGACGGGTTCGACATTGTCGTTCCTCCTCGCGTCCTGCGGACTCTGGTGCCCTCGGCAGGATTCGAACCTGCGACACCCGCTTTAGGAGAGCGGTGCTCTATCCCCTGAGCTACGAAGGCGGGGTTGGTCGGGGTCGGGGTTGGGCCCGGTTCGACCGAGCCGAGTATAGCCTGCGGGGGCGGTGGGGTGGCAAAGCCTGGGGTGGGGTTACTCCAGGTGGCGTTCGGCGTCGGCGGGGATGCGTACCTCGCCGGCGCGTTCCGGAGCGTCGTCGGGTGGACACAGGTCGCAGGCGTGCAGGCCGAGGCAGTAGTTCACGTCCTGGAGCCGCTGAACGGTCGCGAGCTTGTCGACGAACTCGGGCGGGACCGGGCCGGTCGGGTACGGGTGGCCCGCCTCCAGCCAGCCGACGTTCAGCCGGGTGTAGGTCGGGTGGAACCAGGCTGCCTTGAAGCCGGACTCGACGTCGAGGAACGAATCCTCCTCGAGATAGGAGTATTCGCTGAGATCTTCGAAGAACACCAGGCCGTCATGCGCGAGTTCAGAAGCCGCCGCCTCCGTCGAAACCGCCGCTGTCGAACCCCTCGGAGCCGCCCCAGCCGCCGGGGTCCTGGCCTGCGTCGTATCCGGGGTCCTGGCCGAAGTCGTCGGGATTGGGCTGGTCGAGGGCGGCTTCGCCGGTGCCGTCTTCGAAGGCCTGGGTGTCGTAGGGGACGCCGGGCATGCCGGCGAAGAGGGCGGTGAAGAGGATGGCCGTGCCCGCGCCCCAGGCGCCTGCGACGAGGGCGGGTTTCCACCAGGGTTCGGAGTACCAGCCCGCGGGGACGGGCCGGCCTGCGACGCGGCCGCCGGGGAAGTAGTTGGGGGTGAGGGGGGAAGGGGTGGGGGCCGCGGTGACGGGGCGGCCGTTGTGGTTGACGGTGCGTGGCTGGTCGACCTGGCCCGCGATGTCCTGGCCGTCGAGGGTGGGGATGGGCGGGCCGGGGTCCATGTCCATCGCGGTGCGGGCGGCGCGGATGTAATAGAGGCCCTCCAGAGCGGTCTGTTTGGCCAGGCGCGCCTTGGCGGCGGAGTCGGCGCGGTCGAGCTGGCCGCCCGCGGCGTTGTAGCGCTCCGAGGCGTCGGCCAGGGCCTGGCGCGACGCCTCGTTGCGGGGGGAGAGCTGGTAGACCTGGCCGCCGAGCCGCTCGGTCGTCACCCGGGCGTCGGCCTGGGCCTCCTCGAGTTCGCGCGCCGTCCGCTTGTTCTGTTCGGCGCGCAGGTACAGCAGTGCCACCACGCATACCACCACGATCACGATCAGCCACCACAGCATCGCGCACCTCTTTCGTCCGAGGTCTCGAGACGCTGTCCAGTTTACTGAACGGTTGCCCGCTCGCGCGCAGGCGCGATGATCAGCGCGTTGCCGGGTAGCTCACCCGGCCAGGTGGCGGGCGATCACCAGGCGCTGGATCTGATTGGTGCCCTCGAAGATCTGCATGACCTTGGCCTCGCGCATGTAGCGCTCGACCGGGAAGTCCTGGGTGTAGCCGTAGCCGCCGAACACCTGGACGGCGTCGGTGGTGACCTTCATGGCGGCGTCGGTGGCGGTCAGCTTGGCGACGCTGGCCTGGCGCGAGTACGGCAGGCCCGCGTCGCGGCGGCGGGCGGCGTCGAGGTAGGTGGCGCGGGCGGTGTCGACCGCGGCGGCCATGTCGGCCAGCACGAAGCCGAGGCCCTGATGATCGATGATCTTGCGGCCGAACGCCTCTCGCTCCTTGGCGTAGGCGACGGCCTCGTCGAGGGCGCGCTGGGCGACGCCGGTGGCCACGGCGGCGATGCCGAGGCGGCCCGCGTCCAGGGCGCTGAAGGCGATCGAAAGGCCCTGTCCCTCTTCGCCGATGCGGCGTTCGGTGGGCAGGAAGGCGTCGTCGTAGGCGGCGGTGGTGGTGGGGATGCCGCGCAGGCCCATCTTCTCCTCGGGCTTGCCGAAGCTCAGGCCCGCGGTGTCGGCGGGGACGAGGAAGCAGGAGATGCCGCGCGAGCCTTCACCGGTGCGGGCGAACAGGGTGTAGAAGTCGGCGCGGCCACCGTTGGTGATCCAGGCCTTGGTGCCGGTGAGGCGGTAGCCGCCGTCGACCGCGGTGGCACGGCAGCGCAGCGCGGCCGCGTCGGAACCGGCGTGGGCCTCGGAAAGGCTGTAGGCGCCGAAGGTTTCGCCGGAGAGCATGGTCGAGAGCCACTGCTGCTTCTGCTCGTCGGTGCCGTAGGTGAACAGGGGATGGCAGGACAGGCCGTGCACACTCACCGCCACCGCGACGGCGGCCCAGCGGCTCGCGAGCTCCTCGAGCACCTGCAGGTACACCTCGTAGGGCTGCGCGCCGCCGCCGAACTCCTCCGGGTACGGCAGGCTCAGCAGCCCGGCCGCGCCGAGGGCGGGGAACACCCCGTCGGGGAAGACACCGGTCTTCTCGCTCTCGGCGACGCGCGGTTCGAGCACCTTGTCGGCGATGTCGCGGGTCAGCTCGATCAGGTCGCGCGCCTCGTCGGTGGGCAGCATTCGGTCGACAGCCATGCGATCACAGTACGTCCAGCACTGAATTGCGTGCAAGGGAGCACGGAATTTTCTGGGTCTATACTGGGGCGATGCCGGGGCTGCCACCGAACAAACATCAGGAGAAGAGTCTGCGGACGCGCACGCAGTTGCTCGATGCCGCGATCGAGAGCCTGGCCGAGGTCGGCTATGCAGGCGCCTCCATCGCCGACATCACCGCCAGGGCAGGGGTCACCCGTGGCGCGCAGCTGCACCAGTTCCACACCCGCGCCGAACTCTTCGCCCAGACCATCGGGCACCTCACCGAGCGGCAGCGAGAAGCCATGCAGCGCAAGGCCAGAGCGCTCGACGGCGCCACGGCGCCGGGCGCGGTGCTGGTGGAGCTGGTCACCGCGACCTTCGCCGGTCAGCTCGGGCGCGCGTCGGTGGAGCTCTACGTCGGCATCGCGCACGACCCGCCGCTGCGCCGGGAGATGTTGCGCGTGCAGCACGAGCTCACCGTCGAGCTGCTCGACCGCTGTGCCGGGCTGATCGACGCCGCGATCGCCCGCGAGCGGCTGGAGAGCGCCTTCTGGCTCACCATCAACCTGGTCCGTGGCGCCACCCTCGACGAGATGGTCGGTCGCGACCGGGTGCGTCGCAAGCAGGTGCTGGCGGACTGGACCGCCCTGGCCGAGACCGCCCTGCGCTGACGGCGGCGGTGCGCAGGCGCGACCGGCCTATCATCTGCGCATGGACGCAGCGCCCCGCCCGCCCCTCGACGAAGACCAGGTGGGTCTGGTGGTCGAGGTGTTCCGGATGCTCGCCGACGCGACCAGGGTGCGGGTGCTGTGGGCGCTGACCGACCGGGAACTGTCGGTGAACGAACTCGCGACCGAGGTCGGCAAACCCGGCCCCGCGGTCTCGCAGCACCTGGCGAAACTGCGGATGGCGCGGTTGGTGCGGACCCGGCGCGAGGGCACCACGATCTTCTACAGCCTGGACAACGATCACGTGCGCCGACTCGTCGTCGACGCCGTGCACAACGCCGAGCACGCCGGGCCGGGAGTGCCGGCGCATCATCGCGGACCCGATGCCGAGCCGCCGCATCGGTGACCGCACGGCTGACGCTGAACACTCGGTTCCACAGGAATAGTTGTGCTCAGGAACAGTTACCACCGGCCGACTCTTCGGTAGCATCCGGCGTGTGACGTGGCTCATGCCACCGCGGGACCGAAGGAGTTTTCGATGCTGAGCACCATGCAGGACGACCAGCTGTCGCTGGCCAAGCTGCTCAATTACGCCGCCACCTTCCAGGGGGATTCGACCGTGTCCACCTGGACCGGTGACGGGGTGCGCACCATGACCTTCCGCGAGCTCGGCGCCGACGCCGCGCGGCTGGCCAACGCGCTGCGTGGGCTCGGTGTCGAGGAGGGCGACCGGGTCGGCACCTTCATGTGGAACAACAACGAGCACATGGTCGCCTACATCGCGGTGCCCGCCATGGGCTCGGTGCTGCACGCGCTCAACATCCGCCTGTTCCCGGAGCAGCTGGTGTTCGTCGCCAACCACGCCGAGGACAAGGTCGTGCTCGTCGACGGCACGTTGGTCCCGCTGTTCGCGCAGTACCTGCCGAACCTGAAGACCGTCAAGCATGTCATCGTGGTCAACGGTGACGCGTCCGCGCTCACCGCGCCCGAGGGCGTCACCGTGCACTCCTACCGCGAGCTGCTCGACAGCCAGCCGGCCGAGTTCGACTTCCCGATCGTCGACGAGCGGTCGGCCGCCGCGATGTGCTACACCTCCGGCACCACCGGCGACCCGAAGGGCGTCGTCTACTCGCACCGGTCCAACTGGCTGCACGCCATGCAGGTGAACTCGCCCAACGGCATGGGCTTCCACGGTGGCGACTACGTGCTCGCGATCGTGCCGCTGTTCCACGCCAACGCCTGGGGCCTGCCGTACGCGGCGCTGATGTCGGGCGCCAACATCCTGATGCCGGACCGCTTCCTGCAGCCGGGCCCGCTGCTGGAGATGATGGCCGCCGAGAAGCCCACCTTCGCCGCCGCCGTGCCGACCATCTGGGGTGGCGTGCTGGCCGGGCTGGCCGCGCAGCCGCAGGACATCTCGCACCTGCGCACCGCCGTCGTCGGCGGTTCGGCGGTGCCGCCGTCGATGATGCGCGCGTTCGAGGAGAAGCACGGCGTGCGGATCCTGCACGCGTGGGGCATGACCGAGACCTCGCCACTGGGCAGCGTCGCGCACGCGCCCTCGGGCGTGGAGGGAGAGGAAGCCTGGGCCTACCGCTACACGCAGGGCCGTTTCCCCGCCAATGTCGAGGCGCGGCTCGTCGGCGACGACGGCAAGGTCGTCCCCAACGACGGTGAATCGCTGGGTGAGCTCGAGGTCCGCGGCGCGTGGATCACCGGCTCCTACTACTCGCCGACCGGCGCGGAGATCGACCCGGACAAGTTCGACGACGGCTGGCTGCGCACCGGTGACGTCGGCAAGATCAGCCCCAACGGCTACCTGACCCTGGTCGACCGCTCCAAGGACGTCATCAAGTCCGGCGGCGAGTGGATCTCCTCGGTGGATCTGGAGAACGCCGTGATGGGCCACCCGGCCGTCGCCGAGGCCGCCGTCATCGGTGTGCCGGACGAGAAGTGGGACGAGCGTCCGCTGGTCGCCATCGTGCTGGCCGAGGGCGCCGCCGCCGAGGCCGCCGAGCTGAAGGGCTTCCTGGCCGACAAGTTCGCCAAGTGGCAGCTGCCCGAGCGCTGGACCTTCATCGCCGAGGTGCCCAAGACCAGCGTCGGCAAGTTCGACAAGAAGCGGCTGCGCGCGCAGTACGCGGAGGGCGAACTCGACGTGGTCACCGCGGACTGACACACGAGAAAGGCGGGCGTGGAACGGCTTCCACGCCCGCCTTTCGTCTGCGGTGTCAGCAGTTGCGCAGCTCGGGGCTCTGGTTGAGCAGCTGGGCGCGCGGGCTGATGTAGCGGGAATAGGTCTCGCCGCCGACCGCCGAGAGCGGGAAGGCCGCGACCCGGTGGCAGTTCTGGAAGGCCAGCTTCACGCCGAAGTGGCGCTCCAGGCCGCCGCGGATGGCGTCGGAGGCCAGGGCGCGCAGCAGCTGACCGCGCGCCACCTCGTCCGGCGGCGGCACCACGTTGTCGGCGAATTCCGCGTCGCCGGCCCGCAGTTCACCGGCGACGCGGCTCACGACCTCCCAGGCGTAGGGCAGTGACGTACGGACGCATTCGACGAATTCCGCGTCGTCGATATCGCCCTGTTCGGCGCGCTCGAGCAAGGCGGCGGGAACATCGAGGGACATGGCGCTCTCCTCCTGCTTGGGGGTGGTCGGCGTGATGCGATGCGCCTATGAGTCTAAACGAAATCCGTTGTCAATAACCCTGGATTCATTCCGAAAGTGCTTTTCGGAGTGCGTTTTTCGCGTCCGCGGCCAGCTCCGCGACCAGTTCGCCCGCCGGTTGCTCCCGGGTCAGCGAATGGGCTTGCCCCGCCCACAGATTCACATCGTCGGAGTTGCCCGCCGCCCTGGCCGCGGCTCGCAACGGCGCCGTGGCGTAATGAATTTCGGGGTACGCGGCGGGTGCTGTCGCGGTGTGCGCTTCCAGAAAACTGTTGCGGATCCCGCGGGCGCGTCGTCCGGTGAAGGCGCGGGTGAGCATCGTCGGCTCCGTCGACCCGATGGCGGCGCGGTGCACGGCGTTGGTCCCCGCTTCGGGACAGCGCAGGAAGGCGGTGCCGAGCTGCCCGGCCGCGGCGCCCGCCGCGAGCACCGCGGCCAGTCCGGCGCCGGTGGCGATCCCGCCCGCGGCGATGATCGGCCGCGCGGTGACGGCGGTGAGCAGTTGCAGAAGGGTGAGCAGGCCGGGCGGGTCGAGCGGGTCCTCGGCCGGATCGTCGAGGAAGCTCGCGCGGTGGCCGCCCGCCTCCGCGCCCTGCGCGATGAGCGCGTCTGCCCCGGCGTCGAGGGCGATCAGTGCCTCGGCGGGGGAGGTGACCGTCACCCAGACCTCGGTGCCGACGGCGTGCAGCCGGTCGACCTCGACCGCGGTCGGGCAGCCGAAGGTCGTCGAGACCACCGCTATCGGATCGGCGACCAGCAGGTCGAGCTTGTCCTCCCAGGCGTCGGTGTCGTGCTTGGGCGTGCCGAGCGGATGGTCGACGCCGAGTTCGGCGAGGTAGGCGGCGTAGACAGCGGGCTCGGCGACCGGGCCGGGGGCGAAGAGGTTCATGCCGAACGGCGCCGTGGTGGCGGCCCTGGTCGCCGCGATCTGCGCGGCCATCGCGTCGGCGGCCAGGTAGCCCGCGGCCAGTTGGCCGAAGCCGCCCGCCGCCGAGACGGCGGCGACCAGTTCCGGGGTGGTGGGGCCGCCCGCCATGGGCGCGGCGACGATGGGGACACGCAAGCTCTCGATCACCATGGTCCGAGTCTGGCCTGTCGGGGTGCGCGACGACCGCGACAACGGCCCGGATAACGGTCGACGGGGTGCGATTGTTACCGTCCGACACGGCCCGTACCTGCGACTTCCACCCGGAAGGTTGCGGAATGGTCACGACCGGGTAGAGTTCCCGTCACAACGGATGCCGAAACGTTACGTCGAGTCGGCAGCGGGAACCGCGAGAGCGGCTTCCGGGCCGGGTCGCCAGAGCCGGTGTCGTTTCCTTTGTTGCCGGACGCTAGGACGAAACTTTGTCGCAGCACCGTATGGGCCCCGAATCCATCTCCGTCAAGGCCCTGCTGGGTGACGGAGGCGCCGGGCGCCCGAGCCGGCACCGCGCCGAACCGTCCAGGACCGATCGGGTGCGGGTCGCCGCCAGCGCCGCGGTCGCCACCGGCGCACTGGTCGGCATCGCCGCCCAGGTCGCGCCGACCATCGCCTACGCGGCGCCGCTGCTGCCGACGCAGAAGGACGACGTCGAGGCATCCGTCGTTCCCGATTCCGCTCGCGAGGCGGCCGAGGTCAGCCTGATCGCCGCGCAGCACACCGCTCCCGCAGCCGAGGCGCCCGCGCAGATCGACGCCGTCGCCGCGCCGATCGCCGCGCCCGTGGCCGCGCCGTTCGGCATCGGCAACCTGCCGCCCGAGATCTCCGCGCCGCTCGCCCAGGTCGAGGACATCATCCAGGGCATCCAGCACCAGGTCGCGCCGCCGCAGGCCGCCCGCCCGGTCGCAGGCCCGATCAGCTCCGGCTTCGGTGCCCGCTGGGGTGCCATGCACAGCGGCATCGACTTCGCCGATTCGCTCGGCGCCCCGATCCACTCCGTCATGAGCGGCACCGTCGTCGAGGCGGGCCCTGCCTCGGGCTTCGGCCTGTGGGTGCGCGTGCTCCAGGACGACGGCACCACCGCCGTGTACGGCCACGTCAACGACATGCTCGTCACCCAGGGCCAGCGGGTGAACGCGGGCGATGTCATCGCGACCGTCGGCAACCGCGGCCAGTCCACCGGCCCGCACCTGCACCTCGAGATCTGGGACCAGGGCGGCACCAAGATCGACCCGCTGCCCTACCTCGCCTCCAAGGGCGTGCCGATGGAGTGGGGCCCGTCCGCTCACTGAGCTTCCAGCGCGGATTTCACCGCGAAAACCAAAGTGACGGTGGTTCGCTATGAGCCCCGTCACTTTGCTGTGTGATGCGGCAACACCGCTGGTCGGCGGGCCGATAATCCCCAGGGCCCATGGAACCTGGGGCCCCGGAAACCGGGCTGGATATGATGGCTCGATCTGCACCGGGCGGCCGTCAGCGCGTCCAGGCTCGATGAGAGGTGAATGAACTCGAATGGAAACCGCCCGTCGTTCTGCCCGCGGTAACCGCCGTCGCCGGTCGAGCAGTCCGACATTCGGGCAGTTACTGACCGGGGCGGTCGAGTCGTCGGCCGATCGGGTCGCCGTCCGATTCAACCCGACCGGTGCGCCCGCGGACCAGCGCGAGCTCACCTACTCCGAGTTCGATCAGCGCTCCGCCCAGCTGGCCAGGGAACTGATCGGGCGCGGGATCGGCCCCGGCGACGTGGTCGCCATCGGCATCGCCCGCAGCATCGAATCGGTCCTCGCCGTGTGGGCCATCGCCAAGACGGGCGCCGCCTACGTGCCCGTCGACCCGAACTACCCGGCCGACCGCATCGCGCACATCCTGTCCGATTCCGGCGCCGTGCTCGGCCTCACCACCGGCGCGCATCGCGGTGTCCTCGGCGACACCCTGCCGTGGCTCGAACTCGACGACGCGGCGACCGCGGCGCGCATCGCCACCCAGCCCGCGCACCCGGTTTCCTACGCCGACCGGGTCCGCACGCTCGACGAGCGCCACCCGGCCTACCTGATCTACACCTCGGGCTCCACCGGCAAGCCCAAGGGCGTCGTGGTGACCCACACCGGTCTGGCGCCGCTGGTGGCCGCCGAGCGGGAGCACTACCGCGTCACCGCCGAGGCGCGGGTCCTGCACGTGTGCTCGCCGAACTTCGACGTCTCGGTGCTCGAGCTGCTGCTGACCTTCTCCGCGGGCGCCACCCTGGTGATCGCGCCGCCGCAGGTGTTCGGCGGTTTCGAACTCGCCGATCTGCTGCGCCGCGAGCGGGTGACGCACATGCTGATCACCCCGGGCGCGCTGGAATCGGTCGATCCCACCGACCTGGACGACCTGCGCGTCGTCGTGGTCGCCGGTGACAAGTTCGGCCCCGAGCTGGTCGGCCGCTGGGCGGTCGGCGAGCGCGAGTTCTACAACGGCTACGGCCCGACCGAGGCCACGATCCTCGCCACCAGCACCCCACCGATGGACCCCGCCGCGCCGGTGACGATCGGTTCCGCGATCGCGGGGGTCGGCGCCTTCGTGCTGGACGCGCGCCTGCGCCCGGTGCCCGCCGGGGTGATCGGCGAGCTGTACCTGTCCGGCCCCGCGCTGGCCCAGGGCTACCTGAACCGGCCCGGCCTGACCGCCGAACGGTTCGTCGCGAGCCCGTTCGGCGCGCAGAGCGGCGATGCCAACGCCCGGCTGTACCGCACCGGTGACCTGGTGCGCCGCACCGAATCCGGCGACGGCGTCATCGAATACATGGGCCGCTCGGACTTCCAGGTGAAGATCCGCGGCTTCCGGATCGAGCTGGGCGAGATCGACAACGCGCTCACCGCGCATCCCGACATCGACTTCGCGGCCACCCTCGGCAAGACCCTGCCCTCCGGCGTGACCGCGCTGGTGTCGTACGTGCTGCCGAGGGCGGGCGCCTCCGTCGAGGTGAGCGCGCTCGACGCGTTCCTGGCGGAATCGTTGCCCGGCTACATGATTCCGGCCTCGATCATGGTGCTCGACCAGATCCCGCTGACGCCGGTGGGCAAGCTGGATCGCAAGGCGCTGCCCGAACCGGTCTTCGCCGCAAGGGAATTCCGCGCGCCGTCGACACCGGTGCAGGAGATCGTCGCCGAGGTCTTCGCGACGCTGCTGACCGCGGGCGGAGCCGAGGAGATCCGCGTCGGCGCCGACGACGATTTCTTCGAGCTCGGCGGCAACTCGCTGCTGGCCGCCCAGGCCGCCACCCGGATCGGCGCCGCACTCGACACCAGGGTGCCGGTGCAGGTGCTGTTCGAGGCGAGCACCGTCGCCGCGCTGGCCGAGCGGGTGGAACGCCACATCGGCACCGGCTCCGGGCAGGAACTGGTGCCGCAGGAGCGACCCGAGATCATCCCGCTCTCGTTCGCGCAGCAGCGGATGTGGTTCCTCAACCGGTTCGACCCCACCAGCGCGGTCAACAACATGCCGATCGCGGTGCGCCTGTCCGGTGCGCTCGACGTCGACGCGTTGCGCGCGGCGGTCCGTGATCTGGTGGCGCGCCACGAGGTGCTGCGCACCATGTACCCGCAGGTCGACGGCGCGGGCCAGCAGCTGATCCTGCCGCTGAGCGATCCGCGCGCGGTGCCCGGCCTCGACTGCGAACAGGTCACCGAGGACCAGGTGCCCGCGCTGGTCGCCGAGACGGTCGGCGTCGGCTTCGACGTCGCGCTCGCCCCGCCGATCCGGCTGCGCCTGCTGCGGCTGCGCGCGGACGAGCACGTGCTGGTGTGCGTGGTGCACCACATCGCCGGTGACGGTGTCTCGATGGGCCCGCTCACCCGCGACCTGATGGGCGCCTACGTCCAGCGCAGCGCGGGGCAGGAATCGCGGCTGCCCGAACTCGCCGTGCAGTACGCCGATTTCACGCTCTGGCAGCGCGCGGTGCTCGGCACCGAGGACGACGCGGATTCGGTGCTGGCCCAGCAGATCGACTACTGGCGGGCCCAGCTCGCCGGACTGCCCGATCAGCTCGACCTGCCGACCGATCGCCCGCGCCCGGCCGAGGCCACCTATCGCGGTGCCACCCTCGATTTCCGGATCCCGGCCGAGGTGCACGCGGGGCTCGACAAGCTCGCGCACACACACAATTCGACGCTGTTCATGGTCGTGCACGCGGCGCTGTCGGCGCTGCTCGCGCGGCTCTCCGGCAACACCGACATCGCCGTCGGCACGCCGGTGGCCGGTCGCGGTGACGCCGCCCTCGACGACCTGATCGGCATGTTCGTCAACACCCTGGTGCTGCGCACCGAGGTGGACCCGGCGGCCAGCTTCGACGATCTGCTCGTGCGCACCCGCGCCACCGACATCGCCGCGTTCGGCCACGCCGACGTGCCGTTCGAGCGGCTGGTCGAGCTGCTCGACCCGGCCCGTTCCACCTCGCGGCACCCGCTGTTCCAGGTGATGCTGGCGTTCCAGAACATGGCGCGCACCGCGCTCGAGCTGCCCGGCATGACGGTCAGCGGTGTCGACCTGAGCATCCCGTTCGCCAAGTTCGACCTGCAGTTCGAGATGGTCGAGGACACCGACCGCCACGGCGTGCCGCACGGCATCGCGGTGGGCCTGACCTACTCGACCGACCTGTTCGACGCGGCAACGGTCGAGGGCGTCGCCGATCGTTTCGTGCGCCTGCTCACCGCGATCGTCGCCGACCCGGCGGCTCCGCTGGGCGGGCACGAACTGATGGATCCGGCCGAGCTGGATCGAATCCTGGTGCGCTGGAACGACACCGACCACGAGCTCGCGCCCGCGCTGCTGCTCGACGGCTACCGGCGCGCCGTCGCCGCGCACCCCGATGCCGTCGCGGTGGCGTACGAGGGCGCCGAGCTCACGTACCGGGAGTTCGACGAGCGGGTCAACCGGCTGGCTCGGCGGCTGATCGCCGACGGGGTCGGCCCGGAATCATATGTCGGTCTCGCGGTGCGGCGTTCGCTGGATCTGGTGGTCGGCATGTACGCGATCGTCACCGCGGGTGGTGCGTACGTGCCGCTTGACCCGGATCATCCGGCCGAGCGGATCGCGCACATCCTGGAGACGGCGGCGCCGGTGTGCGTGCTCACCACCACCGCCGACGCGGTCGAGGTGCCCGCGCACACGCCCGTCGTTCTGCTCGATACCGTTGCGCTGCAAGACTTCGCGGGCGAACCGGTGACGCAGGCAGAGCTGGTGCGGCCCGTGCTGCCCGCCCATCCGGCCTACGTCATCTTCACCTCCGGCTCGACCGGCAGGCCCAAGGGCGTCGCGGTCTCGCACGCGGCGATCGAGAACCAGACCAGCTGGATGCTCGCCGAGTACCCGCTCGGCCCCGGTGATGTGTACCTGCAGAAGACCGCGACCACCTTCGACGTGTCGCTGTGGGGCTACTTCATGCCGCTGCGCACCGGCGCGAAGCTGGTCGTCGCCACCCACGACGGCCATCGCGATCCCGCCTACATCGCCGAAACCATTGCGGCGCAGGGCGTCACGGTGACGGATTTCGTGCCGTCGATGCTCACCGTGTTCGCCGCGCACACCACCCCCGGTGCCATTCCCACCCTGCGTGAGGTCTTCGTCGTCGGCGAGGCGCTGCCGCCGGAGACGGTCGCGGCGATGAACGCGGTGTCCACCGCGCGGGTGCACAACCTGTACGGGCCGACCGAGGCCGCGGTCTCGGTGACCTACTGGCCCGCCGAACGGACGGGCCGGGGCACGGTGCCGATCGGTGTGCCGGAGTGGAACACCCAGGTGTACGTGCTGGATTCGCGGCTGCGCCCGGTGCCCGCCGGGGTGGTCGGCGAGCTGTACCTGGCCGGTGACCAGCTCGCCCGCGGCTACGTCGCCAGGCCCGACATCACCGCCGACCGGTTCGTCGCCAACCCCTTCGCACCCGGTCTGCGGATGTACCGCACCGGCGACCTCGTGGTGTGGCGGACCCAGGACGACGGCAGCGGCGCCCTGGAATACCTGGGCCGCACCGACTTCCAGGTGAAGTTCCGTGGTCAGCGGATCGAGCTCGGCGAGATCGAGACGGCGCTGCTGGCCCAGCCGACGGTGAGCCAGGCCGTCGCGCTCGTCGCCGATTCGCCGGCCGGTGAACAGCTGGTCGCCTACGTGGTGCCCAAACCCGGCGCCGAGATCGAGCAGGCCACACTGCTGGCCGCCATCGGTGATTCGTTGCCCACGTACATGATTCCCGCCGCGCTGGTGGCGCTGGCGGAGTTCCCGCTCAACCCGAGTGGCAAGCTCGACCGCAAGGCGCTGCCCGCGCCCACGTTCACCGTCGGCGAGTTCCGTGCCCCGGCGACGCCGGTCGAGGAGATCGTGGCCGGTGTCTACGCCGAACTGCTCGGGATGTGCCGCGTCGGCGCCGACGACGACTACTTCGCCCTCGGCGGTAACTCGCTGCTGGCCACCCGCGCCATCGCCAGGATCAACGAGGCGCTCGACGCCGACATCACCATCCGCGACCTGTTCGAGGCGCCCACCGTCACCGCGCTGGCCGCCCGCGTCGGCGCCGTCGGTGGCGCGGCCGCCCGGCCCGCGCTGGTGGCTGCCGAACGGCCGCAACGGATTCCGCTGTCGCTGGCCCAGCAGCGGATGTGGGTGCTGAACCAGCTCGACCCCGCGTCGGGCTCGTACAACCTGCCGTTCGCGATCCGGCTCACCGGCGCGCTCGACGTGGCCGCGCTCGACGCCGCCGTGACCGATGTCCTCGGCAGGCACGAGTCCCTGCGCACCCGCTTCCCGTCGGTCGATGGCACGCCCACCCAGGAGGTCGTGCCGGTGGCCGAGGTGCTGCCGAGCGGGCTCGAGGTCGAGACCACCACCGACGTGCTCGCCAGGGCCGCGGAACTGACCGGCGCCGGATTCGACGTCACCCGCGAGGTCCCGGTGCGCGCCCGGCTGCTCACCGACGGCGCGGCGGCTGACTGGCTGCTCGTGTTCGTGGTGCACCACATTTCCGCCGACGGCGCCTCGCTGGCCCCGCTGGCCCGCGACCTGATGACGGCCTACGTCGCCAGGACCGGGCAGCAGAGCCCGGCCTGGACGCCGCTGCCGGTGCAGTACGCCGACTTCGCGCTGTGGCAGCGCGAGGTGGTCGGGTCCGACGACGAGCCGGGCTCGGTCGCCGCCGCCCAGCTCGCGTACTGGCAGCAGCAGCTGGCCGGTGTTCCGCCGCTGCTCGAGCTGCCGCAGGACCGGCCGCGCCCCGCGGTGCCGACCCTGCGCGGCGCCACCACCGAACTGCGTCTGCCCGCCGAGGTGCACGCCCAGCTGAATCACATCGCGCGCGAACACAAGTCGTCGCTGTTCATGGTCGTGCACGCGGCGCTGGCCGTGCTGCTGGCCCGGCTGTCGGGCACCACCGACATCGCCATCGGCACCGCGGTCGCCGGGCGCGGGGAACGGGCGCTCGACGAGCTGGTCGGCATGTTCGTCAACACGCTGACGCTGCGCACGCCGCTGGACCCGGCCGGGTCCTTCGACGAGGCCGTCGACCTGGCCCGCGAAACCGACCTCGGTGCCTTCGCGCACGCCGATCTGCCGTTCGAGCGGGTCGTCGAGGTGGTCGCGCCGGGCAAGGGCAGCGCGCACAATCCGCTGTTCCAGGTCGCCCTGACCTTCAGCAACAACGAGGTGGCCGCGCTCGAGCTGCCCGGTCTCACCGTGGCGGCGCTGGAGACCGCGGTGGCGGCCAAGTTCGACCTGCAGGTCGACGTGGAGCCGCGGTACACCGCCGAGGGCGCGCCGGACGAGCTCGTCGCGCTGTTCAACTACGCCACCGACCTGTTCGACGAGTCGACGGTGCACACCCTCGGCGAGCGGTTCGCCCGCATCCTGACCGCGGTCGCCGCCGATCCGCAGCAGCGCGTCGGCGACATCGACATCCTCGACGAGCAGGAGCGGGCGCGGCTGCTGGCCGGCGCGGCGCAGGCGCCCGCGCCGACGGCCCCGACCGGCGGAACCACGCTCGCGCAGGCGTTCACGGCCGCCGCCGAGGACGACCCGGACGGCCCCGCGCTGGTCTGGGGCGAGGAGTCGCTCACCTACGAGCAGCTCGACGCCCGCTCCTCGCGCCTGGCCAGGCTGCTCATCGGCCGCGGGTTCGGTCCGGGAGCCGGTGTGGCCGTTGATCTTCCGCGCGGTATCGACTGGGCCGTCGCGGTCTGGGCGGTGCTCAAGTCCGGCGCCGCGGTGGTGCCGGTCGCGGGCCCGCTGCCAGGGGAGCCGACCGCCAAGATCGGGATCACCACGGGCGCACCGGGTTCGGGCGATCTCGACTGGCTGGTGCTCGACGATCCGGCGATTCGCACCGAATTGTCCACGCAGTCGGCGC
Source organism: Nocardia sp. NPDC050717 (assembly GCF_040654275.1). Lineage (NCBI taxonomy): Bacteria > Bacillati > Actinomycetota > Actinomycetes > Mycobacteriales > Nocardiaceae > Nocardia > Nocardia sp. NPDC050717. Next base: position 476,130 of record NZ_JBFAHR010000003.1, on the reverse strand, counting down.
GTCCGGTGACCTACGCCGACCGCACCAGGGCACTGCGCGGCACCGACCCGGCCTTCGTAGGCGCCGACGGAGTCCGCAGCTACGACGAACTCGCCACCGCGGGCGCCCGGGTGCGCACCGGCGCCGAGCTGACCTTCGAGTCGCGGACCTTCGCCAGCGGCGCCGCGGACAGCTTCGCCGCGCTGGTGGAGCCGGTGGCGGCGGGTGTGGCCGGCGCGTCCATGGTGCTGGTTCCGGCCGGGACCGACCTGTCCGGCGCGCTCGCCGACGAGTGGGTGAGCCACCTGTTCGGTGACCGGGCGGGTCTGGAGACGGTCGAGACGGCCGGGCTGGAGGACCTGCGCGCGGTGATCGCCGACGACGCGGCGCCCGCCGATACCGGCCGGGCCGAGGTCGTGCTTGTACTCGGGGAACTGCGTACCCCGGCGGTCTGAGAGTCGTGTCTTCGACAGCGACACAACGATGTTCGGTGATGGGTGAGGTGGAATCGCGATGACACGACCGGTACGGACCCGCCCGGTGCGCACACGCCCCACTCGGGTGACCGCGCTGCCGCAGCTGCTGGCCACCGCCGTGGAGACCAACCCCGACGGTGTCGCGGTGGTGCTCGCCGACGCCGCGCGCGCCCTCGGCAGCCTGAGCTACGCCGAACTCGACGAGCGCTCCAGCCGCCTCGCGCGACTGCTCATCGCGCGCGGCATCGGCGCGGGCGACCTGGTGGCGCTCGGGATCCCGCGCTCGATCGAGTCGGTGCTCGCGGTGTGGGCGGTCGCCAAGACCGGCGCCGGTTTCGTGCCGGTGGACCCGAACTATCCGCCGGATCGCGTGGCGCACATGGTCTCCGACTCCGGCGCCGTCTTCGGCCTCACCGTGTCGAAGGTCGCCGGGCAACTGCCCGCGCGGGTGGACTGGCTCGCCATCGACGACGACGCCATGGCCGACGAGTTCGCCGGTGACCCGGTCACCAATGCCGATCGGGTGCGCCAGATCCGCGCGGAGGACCTCGCCTACGTCATCTACACCTCGGGCTCGACCGGCCTGCCCAAGGGCGTTGCCGTCTCCCAGGCCGGTCTCGCGGGTTTCTGTGCCGAGCAGCGGCTGCACTACGGCGTCGAATCGGACTCGCGCACCCTGCATTTCGCCTCGCCGTCGTTCGATGCCTCGGTGCTGGAGCTGTTGCTCGCGGTCGGTGCGGGTGCCACTATGGTGATCGTCGACCCGAGCGTGTACGGCGGTGACGACCTGGCCGCGCTGCTACGCCGCGAACGGGTGAGTCACGCGTTCATCACCCCGGCCGCGCTCGCCTCCATCGACCCCGCCGGCCTCGACGACTTCCGGGTGGTGGCGGTCGGTGGCGAGGCGTGTCCGCCGGATCTGCTGCGCCGCTGGGCGATTCCGCTCGCCGACGGCAGGCTGCGGCAGTTCCACAATGTCTACGGCCCGACCGAGACGACCATCGTCACCAACATCAGTGTGCCGCTGAAGCCCGGCGACCCGCTCACCATCGGCGGACCGCTGCGCGGGGTCGCCGAATACGTGCTCGACGACCGGCTGCGGCCGGTGCCGCCCGGCGTCACGGGTGAGCTGTACATCACCGGGGCCCAGCTCACGCGCGGTTATCACGCCAGGCCCGGACTCACGGCCTCGCGCTATGTGTCGAATCCGTTCGACCCGGCCGGTTCCCGGCTCTACCGCACCGGCGACCTCGTCCGCTGGACCGCCGACGGTGCACTGGACTATGTGGGCCGCAACGACTTCCAGGTGAAGATCCGCGGCTTCCGGATCGAACTCGGCGAGATCGACGCCGTGCTCTCCGCGCACGAGAGCCTCGACTTCGCCGCCACCGTCGGACACGAACTCGACAGCGGCGCCACGATTCTCGTCTCCTACGTGCACGCGGCACCCGGCGCGACCGTCGATCCGGCCGCCCTCACCGAGTTCGCCGAGCGCAGCCTGCCCGCGCACATGGTGCCCACGGTGGTGATGACGCTCGACACCATTCCGCTGACGCCCGTAGGCAAGCTGGATCGCCGCGCGCTGCCCGCGCCGGTGCTCGAGCACGCCGAGTTCCGCGCTCCGGCAACGCCGGTGGAGCAGATCGTCGCGGGGACCTTCGCCCAGGTGCTCGATGTCGGCGCCGACACCCAGCTCGGGCTCGACGACGACTTCTTCGCCCTCGGCGGCAACTCCCTGCTCGCCACCCAGGTCGCGGCCCGGCTCGGCGCCGCGCTCGACACCGACTTCCCGGTCCGGCTGCTGTTCGAGGCGCCGACGGTGGAGGAGCTCGCGCGCAGGCTCGCCGAGTCGGCCGGTGCCGGTGCGCGACCCGCGCTGGTGGCGGGGGAGCGGCCGGAGCGGATTCCGCTCTCGCTGGCCCAGCAGCGGATGTGGTTCCTCAACCAGTTCGATCCCGAATCGGTCGCCTACAACATCCCGATGGCGGTGCGGCTCGGCGGCGCCATCGACGTGGCGGCGCTGCGGGCGGCCGTCGGCGATCTGGTAGCCCGGCACGAGACGCTGCGCACGATCTACCCCGAGACCGACGACGGCCCGATCCAGCGCGTGCTGCCGGAATCGGCGGCGACGCCGCAGCTCGAGGTGCGCCGGATCGAGGCCGCCGAACTGGACGCGGCCATCCACGCGCTCGGTTCGTCCGGGTTCGACGTGCGCACGCAGGTGCCGTTGCGGGTCGCCCTGTTCGAGCTCGGGCCCGAGGAGTCGGTGCTGGCCGTGGTGGTGCACCACATCGCCGGCGACGGTTCCTCGCTCACCCCGCTGACCAGGGACCTCATGCTCGCCTACGCCGCCCGCTCGGCGGGCTCGGCCCCGGCGTGGGAGCCGCTGGCGGTGCAGTACGCCGACTACGCGCTGTGGCAGCGGGCGCTGCTCGGCAGCGAGGACGACCCGGATTCGCTCGCCTCGGCCCAGCTCGCCTATTGGCGCGCGGCGCTGGCGGGACTGCCGGATCAGCTCGATCTGCCCGCCGACCGGCCGCGACCCGCCGTGCAATCCTTCGCGGGCGGCCGGGTCCCGATCGAGATCGACGCCGAGACCCATCGCGCGCTGCTCGCGCTGGCCCGCGCCCAGGGCGCGACGCTGTTCATGGTGGTGCACACCGCGCTCGCGGTGACACTGGCGCGGCTGGCAGGCACCGACGACCTCGCGATCGGCACGCCCATCGCGGGCCGCGGCGAGGCCGCGCTCGACGACCTCATCGGCATGTTCGTCAACACCCTGGTCTTCCGCACCACCTTACGGCCGGGCGAGCCGTTCACCGAGCTGCTGGCCCGGCAGCGCGACACCGATCTGCAGGTCTTCGCCCACGCCGACCTGCCGTTCGAGCGGCTCGTGGAGGCGATCAACCCGGCCCGCTCCACCGCGCGGCACCCGCTGTTCCAGGTGGGCCTGTCGTTCCAGAACCTCACCCGCACCGGCCTCGAACTCGGTGCGCTCGCCGTCGACGCGGTGGACGTGGATCTGGCGGTCTCGCAGTTCGACCTGCACGCGATCATCGCCGACACCTACGACGCCGACGGTGTCGCCCAGGGCATCAACGGCGTCTTCACCTACGCCACCGACCTTTTCGACGAGACCACCGCGCGCGACTTCGCCGACCGCTTCGCCCGCGTCCTCGCGGCCGTCGCCGCCGCACCGCAGCGTCCCGCCGACGAACTCGACCTGCTCTCGGCGTCGGAGCGCGACCGAATCCTGCACGGCTGGAACGCCACCGGTCATCCGGTCCGGCCTGCGACCCTCGCGTCGCTGTTCGCCGACACCGCCACCGCCTATCCGGACGGCACCGCCGTGCTCGCGCCGGACGGCACCGCGCTGACCTATCGCGCGTTCGCCGCGCGCGTGCACCAGCTGGCCAGGTATCTGATCGCCCAGGGTGTCGGAGTGGAAGACCGCGTCGCACTGGCGATTCCGCGTTCGGTCGAGCTGGTCGTCGCCATGTACGCCGTCAGCCAGACCGGCGCCGCCTACGTCCCGATCGACCCCACCCAGCCCGCCGACCGCATCGGCCACGTCCTCACTACCGCCGCACCGGCGCTGGTGCTGACGACCACGGCTTCCGGCCCGGACAGCGATAGCCGCCCCGGTGCGGTCACGGAAGCTGGAGCCGTCGCCTCTCGTGCCCACGATGCCGATCCGGCAGTGGAGAATCCCGCTGCGCGAACCGGATTCGCTGCGGCGGCGCGCGTCGTCGAGCTCGATGCCCTCGATCTGTCGGGGTTCTCGGACGCGCCGGTCACGGCGAACGAGCGCCGCGGTGTGCTCCGTCCGGAGAACACGGCGTATGTGATCTTCACGTCCGGTTCGACGGGCGTGCCGAAGGGCGTCGCCGTCTCGCACGGGGCGATCGTCAACCAGTTGCTGTGGAAGACCGAGGCTTTCGGACTCGGCCGCGACGATTCGGTGCTGTTGAAGACCGCGGCGACCTTCGATCTGTCGGTGTGGGAGTTCTGGTCCGCGGCGGTCTGCGGCGGCACGTTGGTGATCGCCGCGCCAGACGGACACCGCGACCCCGCGTACCTGCTCGGTGTTCTCGCGCGGCACTCGGTGACCACGCTGCACGTCGTGCCGTCGATGCTCGACGCGCTCCTCACCGAAGCGGGCGGCACGCTGCCGCGCACGCTGCGCCGGGTGCTCGCCATCGGTGAGGCGCTGCCCGCCGCGACGGCGCAGCGCTTCGTCGCGGGCAATCAGGCGGCGCTGCACAACCTGTACGGCCCGACCGAGGCCGCCGTCTCCATCACCGACCACCGCGTCACGGCGGCCGACCGCACGACGGTGCCGATCGGCGCGCCCGAGTGGAACAGCCGGGTCTACGTCCTGGACGCCCGCTTGCGGCCGGTGCCGGTCGGCGTCTCCGGCGAGCTGTATCTCGCGGGCGCGCAACTGGCCCGCGGGTACTTCGCGCGCCCCGACCTCACCGCCGACCGCTTCGTCGCCGACCCCTTCGCCGGAGCGGGCCGGTCCGCCGGCGAGTCGGCCCGCCCGCACGGCGCCAGGATGTACCGCACCGGCGACCTGGTGGCCTGGACCGCCGACGGCGAGCTGGAATACCGCGGCCGCACCGACTTCCAGGTGAAGATCCGCGGGTTCCGCATCGAGCTCGGCGAGATCGAAGCCGCGCTGCTGGCCGTGCCGATGGTGGCCAATGCCGCCGTCCTCGCGCAGTCCGACCCGCGGCTGGGCGACCGGCTGGTGGCCTACGTGGTCCCGGCGCAGGATGCCGAGATCACCGGCGCGAGCGTGAAAGCCGCCGTGGCCCAGGTGCTGCCGTCGTACATGGTGCCCGCCGCCTTCGTCGTGCTCGACCGGCTGCCGCTGAACGCGAACGGAAAGCTCGACCGGGCCGCCCTGCCCGCGCCGGCAATCGAGCCGCGCACCTACCGCGAACCGGTGGGCGAGAACGAGATCGCCGTGGCCGAGGTGTTCGGCGAGGTCCTCGGAGTCCAGCGGCCCGGTCGCGACGACGACTTCTTCTCCCTCGGCGGCAACTCGCTGCTGGCCACCAGGGTCGTGCACCGGCTGCGCGAGCGCACCGGTACCGAACTCACCGTGGCCGCCTTCTTCGCCGACCCGACCGTCACCGGACTCGCCGACCGGCTCGGCGCCGGGTCGGCGGCGCTCGGCGGCGATCTCGACGCGGCACTGGCGACCACATTGCCGCTGCGCCGGGGTGGGGACGTGGCACCGCTGTTCTGCCTGCATCCGGTGTCCGGGTTGGCGTGGGCGTACGCGGGGCTCGCCCCGTACCTGCCCGAGGACCGGCCGATCATCGGCATCCAGTCACCGGCCCTGCGCGACCCGGACTACCGGCCCGCCTCGGCCGACGAGCTGATCGAGCACTACCTCACCGAGATCAGGGCGACCCAGCCGCACGGCCCGTACCATCTGCTCGGCTGGTCGCTGGGCGGCGTGCTCGCCGAGGCCGTGGCGACCAGGCTGCAAGCCGCGGGCGAACAGGTGGCGACGCTGACCATGCTCGACAGCCTGCCCGGCGCCGACCTGGCCCACTTCGGCGCCGAACTCCGCGACGCCTTCCGCGAACTCGGCATCCCCGAGCAGCAGCTGCCCGCACCCGAACGGCTCGCGGCCCTCGGCGACGACGCCCTCGCCGCCCTGCACGCGGCGCTGGCCGGTTCGACCCCGATCTCCTTGGCGCGCTTCGTCGGCATGTATCGCGGTGCGCTGCACATGGTCGGATTGGTTACCCAACTGACGCCCGATCGTTTCGTGGGTGATCTCACCTACTTCACCGCGCTGCGGACGACTGGCGATGCGCCGGGCGGAGCGTCCAGGTGGCGGCCGTTCGTCAGCGGGATCATCGCCGATCATCCGGTCGACGCCGGTCATCAACAGATGCTGTCTCCGGTGGCCCTCGCCACTGTCGGACCGGTAACCGCGCAGGTCATGGGCATCTCGGGCGGGTAGGGCCGAAGCTCCGCGTAACAGGCCACGGGCAGATTACGATTCTGTTGCTACAGAGTCGGTGTGTCGTGGCGCACACCTCGGCGACGAGCGGCGACAGCAGTTAGGTGTGACTATGCTGTGTCCGACTCCGCCGCCGGACGCGAGAGGTGTATTGGTCTGTGGAAACCCCCCGCCGCACTGGCCGTGCCGGCCGTCGACGCATCGCCGGCACGCCTTTGTTCGGTCAGTTGCTCACGGCAGCGGTCGAATCCGCGGCCGAGTCGATAGCTGTCCGCTACAACCCGACGGGGATGCCGGGCGCCGAGCGCCAGCTCACCTACCGTGAACTCGACGAGCAATCCTCGCGCCTGGCCAGGGAACTCATCGACCGCGGCGTCGGCGCGGGCGACGTGGTCGCCATCGCGATCGCGCGGTCCATCGAGTCGGTGCTCGCGGTCTGGGCGGTCGCCAAGACCGGCGCCGCGTACGTGCCCGTCGATCCGGCCTACCCGCGCGAGCGCATCGCCCACATCGTCGCCGATTCCGGCGCGGTGCTCGGCCTGACCGTCGCCACGCACCGGCCCACCCTCGGCACCGGCCTGTACTGGATCGAACTCGACGATCCGGTGGTCGCCCAGCGCATCTCCGCCCGGCCCGCGCACGCGGTGAGCTACGCCGACCGGGTGCGCCAGATCGACGACCGGCACCCGGCCTATGTCATCTACACCTCGGGTTCCACCGGCAAGCCCAAGGGCGTCGTCGTCACCCACGCGGGGCTCGCCTCGCTCGCCGGTGCCGAGCGCGAACACTTCGACGTGCGGCCGGAATCGCGCGTGCTGCACGTTTGCTCGCCGAATTTCGACGTCTCCGTGCTGGAACTGCTGCTGGCGTTCACCGCTGGCGCGACCCTGGTGATCTCGCCGCCGCGGATCTTCGGCGGCTTCGAGCTGTCGGATCTGCTGCGCCGCGAACACATCACGCACCTGCTGATCACGCCGGGCGCGCTCGAGTCGGTGGACCCGGCCGGGCTGCCGGATCTACGGGTCGTCGTGGTCGCCGGTGACCGCTTCGGGCCGGAACTGGTGGGCCGTTGGGCCGTCGATGGCCGCACCTTCCACAACGGTTACGGGCCGACCGAGGCGACCATCCTCGCCACCAGCACCGGGCCGCTGCACCCGCACGCGCCGATCACGCTCGGCGCGGCCGTGCCGGGCATGGGGCTGTACGTGCTCGACGCCCGGTTGCGGCCGGTGCCCGCCGGCGTCGTCGGCGAGCTGTATCTGTCCGGTCCCGCACTGGCCCAGGGCTATCTGGGCAGGCCCGGGCTCACCGCGGAACGCTTCGTCGCCTCGCCCTTCGGCGAGGGCAGGCTCTACCGCACCGGCGACCTGGTCCGAAGACTGGAGTCCGACGGCACCCTGGAGTACCTGGGGCGTACCGACTTCCAGGTGAAGGTGCGCGGTTTCCGCATCGAACTCGGCGAGATCGACAACGCACTCACGGCGCATCCCGACCTCGACTACGCGGTGACCATCGGCAAGACGATGCCCTCCGGGGCCACCGCGCTGGTGTCGTACGTGCTGCCCCGCGTCGGTCGCACGGTCGACACCGGGGAGCTGGCCGAGTTCCTGTCCGGATCGCTGCCCGCGTACATGATCCCGGCCGTGATGATGGTGCTCGACGAGCTGCCGCTGACCCCGGTCGGCAAGCTCGACCGGGCCGCGCTGCCGACCCCGGTGTTTACCGCCCGCGGGTTCCGCGCCCCGGCCACGCCCGCCGAACAGGTGGTCGCCGACGTATTCGCCGCCCTGTTGCTGCGCGACGGCGCCGGACGCGTCGGCGCCGACGACGACTTCTTCGAACTCGGCGGCGACTCGTTGCTGGCCGCGCAGGCCGTCGCCAGGATCGGTGCCGCACTGGACGTGCGCGTGCCGGTGCAGGCCGTCTTCGAGGCGCCGACCGTGGCCGCGCTGGCCCTCAAGGCCGAACAGCAACGGCTCTCGGCGCACACGCTGCCACTGACCAGACAGCACCGGCCCGAGCTGATCCCGCTGTCCTACGCCCAGCAGCGGATGTGGTTCCTGAACCGCTTCGATCCCGATTCCGCGGTGGACAACATCCCCGTCGCGGTCCGCCTGTCCGGCCGCCTCGATCTGCCCGCCCTGCGCGCGGCGGTCACCGATCTGGTCACCCGGCACGAAGTCCTGCGCACCGTCTACCCGGCGCGCGACGGCGGCACCGGCGAGGCGTGGGCGCGGCCCGACGCCCTGGTGCTCGACGGTGAAGGCCACCAGGTGGTCCTCGCACCGGGCGACCCGGCCGCTGCGCCGGAATTCGAGGTGCGCGAGGTCGCCGAGAGCGAGTTGGGCGAGGCCATCGCCGACGCCGCGCTGACCGGCTTCGACGTCACCACCGCCCCGCCGGTGCGGGTGCGGGTGCTGGCGATCGCCGAATCGCGCGTCGACACCGACGGCGAGTCCGCGGCGACCGAACACGTCGTGGTCTGCGTGGTGCACCACATCGCCGCCGACGGCTTCTCCTTCGCGCCGCTGACCAGGGACCTGCTGGCCGCCTACGCCGAACGACGCGGTGGCGGCGCGCCGCACTGGCCGCCGCTGCCCGTGCAGTACGTGGACTACACGCTGTGGCAGCGCGCGCTGCTCGGCGCCGAGGACGACCCGAACTCGCTGCTCGCCGCGCAGGTCGCGTTCTGGCGGCAGACCCTGTCCGGTCTGCCCGAACAGCTGGAACTGCCCGCCGATCGCCCGCGTCCCGCCGTCGCCAGCCGATCCGGCGGTACCCTGCGCATCCAGGTGCCCGCCTCGGTGCACGCGGGCCTGACCGCGCTCTCGCGCGAGCACAACGCGACACTGTTCATGGTCGTGCACACCGCGCTGGCGCTGCTGCTGGCCCGGCTCTCCGGCACCCGCGACATCGCGATCGGCACCCCCGTCGCCGGTCGCGGCGAGCAGGCCCTCGACGAACTGATCGGCATGTTCGTCAACACCCTGGTCCTGCGCACCGAGGTCGACCCGGCGGCGAGCTTCAGCGACCTGCTCACCGACGTGCGGACCCGCGATCTCGCCGCGTTCGGCCACGCCGACGTGCCGTTCGAACGACTCGTCGACCTGCTGCAGCCGGTGCGCTCGACCGCGCGGCACCCACTGTTCCAGGTGATGCTGACCTTCCAGAATCTGGCCCGCACCGACCTGGCCCTGCCCGGCCTGTCGGTGTCGGCGGCGGACTTCGCCGTGCCGCTGGCGAAATTCGACCTGCAGGTGGAGCTGGCCGAGCGGATCGGCGCCGACGGCGCGCCGCAGGGCATGGCCGCGACCTTCGTCTACGCCACCGACCTGTTCGACCACGCGACCGTCGCCGATTTCGCCGACCGCTGGACCAGGGTGCTGGCCGCGGTGGTCGCCGACCCGTCGGTGCCGGTCGGCGACATCGACGTCCTCGCCCCCGGCGAACGCGAACTCGTGCTGCGCGAAGGCGATTCGCCCGGCATCGAGGTGCCGGAGGTGACCCTCGCGGACCTGATCTGCGCGCAGGCGCAGCAGCGTCCCGACGCGCTCGCGGTGCGGGCGGGGGAGTACTCGCTCACCTTCGGCGATCTGCTCGGCCGCGCCTCGGCGCTGGCCCGCGCGCTCATCGCACACGGCGCCGGGCCGGAAACCCTGGTGGCCGTGGCGGTTCCGCGCACTGAGGAGCTGCCGGTCGCGCTGTTCGCCGTGCTGCTCGCCGGCGCGGGTTACCTGCCGATCGACACCAGCTACCCGACCCAGCGCCTCGAGTACGTGCTCGGCGACGCGAAACCCGCTGTGCTGCTGACCACCTCGGCCGAGCGTGACCTGGTGCCCGCTCCCGAACTGCCCGTCGTCCTCGTCGACGCCGCGCCCGCCTACCCGAGCACCCCGCTGCGGCCTGCCGAGCGCCGCGCGCCGCTGCGGCCGGACCACCTGGCCTACGTCATCTACACCTCGGGGTCGACGGGGCTGCCCAAGGGCGTCGGCGTCAGCCACCGCAATGTGCTCGAGCTCTTCGCGAACACCCAGCTGCTGTTCGAGTTCGACGTCGACGACGTGTGGTCGGTGTTCCACTCCTTCGCCTTCGACTTCTCGGTGTGGGAACTGTGGTGCGCGCTGGCCGGTGGCGCGTCGGTGGTCGTCGTCGACCATCTCACCTCGCGCTCGCCGATCCAGTTCCGCGAGCTGCTCGAACGCGAACGGGTGACGGTGCTCAGCCAGACCCCCACCGCCTTCGCCCAGCTCGACGAGGCCGACCGCGCCGCACAGGCCGCCGGCGCCGCCCCGCTGTCGTTGCGCTACATCGTCTTCGGCGGTGAGGCGCTCGATCCGCGCAAGCTCAGCCGCTGGTACGGCAGGTACGGAACCGGTTCCGGCGCACCGCAGCTGGTGAACATGTACGGCATCACCGAGACCACGGTGCATGTCTCGCACCTCAACATGGACGCCGGCGCGATCGAGCTGCCGAGCAGCCTGATCGGGCGTGCGCTGCCCGGACTCTCGGTCGCCGTGCTCGACGACCGGTTGCGGCCGGTGCCCTTCGGTGTCGCCGGCGAGCTCTACATCGCGGGCCAGCAGGTGTCGCGCGGTTACCTCGGCAAGCCGGGCCTGACCGCCACACGGTTCGTCGCCGACCCGTTCGGTCCGCCCGGATCGCGGCGCTACCGCTCCGGTGACCTCGGCCGCTGGATCGGCTTCCGCGGCACGCCGGTGCTCGAGTACGGCGGGCGCGGCGATCAGCAGGTGCAGCTGCGCGGGTTCCGGATCGAGCCGGGCGAGATCGAGGCGGCGCTGCTCGGCGTGCCGGGTGTCGGCCAGGCGGCGGTCGTCGTGCGGGCCGACGAGCACGCGGGTGACCGGCTGATCGGCTACGTCGTCGGTGTCGACGGCGCGGCGCTCGACCCCGCGGGTGTCCGGGCCGCCGTCGCCGAATTCCTCACCGGCTACATGGTTCCCGACGCGGTGGTGGTGCTCGACGCCCTGCCGCTGACCACCAACGGCAAGCTCGACCGGGCCGCGCTGCCCGCGCCCGAGTTCAGCGCGGTCGGCCCGTTCCGCGCGCCGACGACGCCGATCGAACTCGCCGTCGCCGAGGTCTTCGCGACACTGCTCGGGGTGCCCGAGGTCGGCCTCGACGACGACTTCTTCGACCGCGGCGGCAACTCGCTGCTGGCCACCAGGGCCATCGCCCGCATCGACCAGGCCCTCGGCACCGACCTGGTGGTGCGCGACCTGTTCGAGGCGCCGACCGTGGCCGCGCTGGCCGCCCGGGTGCGTCCAGGGGCCGTCGCCGCGCCGCGCCCGCCGCTGGTCCCGGCGCAGGATCGCGGCGTCATCCCGCTCTCGCCCGCGCAGCAGCGGATGTGGCTGCTCAACCGGATCGACCCCGATTCGCCTGCCTACAACATCCCGCTGGCGTTGCGGCTGCGCGGCGCGCTGGACACCTCCGCGCTGCGCTACGCGGTCGCCGATGTGCTGGAGCGGCACGAGGCGCTGCGCACCCGCTTCCCCGCCGACGGCCCCGACGCCGTGCCGTACCAGGAGATCATGCCGGTCAGCGCGGTCCTTCCGACCGGGCTGCCGATCGAGGAGACCGACGACCTCCGCGACCGGGTGATGTGGCTGCTGGCAGGCGGATTCGATGTCGCCGAGCGAGTTCCCCTGCGCGCCGGACTGTTCACGGTCCCCGACACCGACCCGCTGGCCGAGGAAGAGCACGTGCTCGCGGTCGTGGTGCAGCACATCATCGCCGACGGCGCCTCGCTGGCGCCGCTGGCCCGCGACCTGGTGATCGCCTACCGCGCCCGGGTGGAGGGCCGTTCGCCGAGCTGGGCGCCGCTGCCGGTGCAGTACGCCGACTACGCGCTGTGGCAGCGCGCGGTCCTCGGCGAGGAGAGCGACGAGAATTCCACCGCCGCAAGGCAACTCGCCTTCTGGCGGCACACCCTGGGTGGATACTCCGGCGCGGTCGAACTGCCGCACGATCATCCGCGCCCGCCGCACGCCTCGCTGCGCGGTGCCGACGTGAGCACCACCCTGCCCGCCGACGTGCACGCCCGGCTGGCCGAGATCGCCCGCGAGCACAACGCGTCGCTGTTCATGGTCGTGCACGCCGCGCTGGCCGTGCTGCTGGCGAGAGTGTCCGGCAGCACCGACATCGTCATCGGCACCCCGATCGCGGGCCGCGGCGAGCCCGAACTCGACGACCTGGTCGGCATGTTCGTCAACACGCTGCCGCTGCGCACCGAGGTGTCGCCGACGCGCGGCTTCGACGAGCTGGTCACCGCGGCCCGCGAAGTCGATCTGGCCGCGTTCGCCAATGCCGACCTGCCGTTCGAGCGGATCGTCGACGAGGTCGCGCCCAGCGGGACCGTTTCGCACAATCCGCTGTTCCAGGTGGTGCTCTCGTTCCACAACACCGAGACGCCGGTGCTGCGGCTGCCCGGCCTCACCATCGAGGCGATGGACCTGGCAGCCCGGCCCGCCAAGTTCGACCTGCAGGTGAACGTGGAACCGCGGCTGACGGCCACGGGCGAGCCCGACGAGCTCGGGGTCGTGCTCACCTACGCCACCGACCTGTTCGACGAGCAGACCGTCGCCGCGTTCGCGCGCGGGCTGGCCGAGATCGTCACCGCCGTCGCCGCCGACCCGGCGGTGCGCGTCGGCGACATCGACCTGCGCGACGCCAGGGAGCGCGAACGCGAACTGACCGCGGCGGCCTACGCGCCCGCGCCGTCGGCCAACGGCGCCGCGCTGGCCCAGGAACTCGCCTCCGCCGTGGAGGAGGACCCGGAGGCGCCCGCGATCGACCTGGGCGACGCCGAGCTCACCTACCACGAGTTCGATGCCAGGTCGTCGCGGCTGGCGCGCTCGCTCATCGCGCGCGGCGCCGGTCCAGGCACCGGCGTCGCGGTCCGCCTCGAGCGCGGGCAGCACGCGGCCGTCGCCACCTGGGCCGTGCTCAAAGCGGGCGCGGCCGTGGTGCCGATGATGACGATGGACGCCGCGCTCACCGACCGGCTCGAGGTGAAGCTGGGCCTGGCCCTCGACATACTCGACCCGCCGGACGGCCTGGACTGGTACGACCTCGCCGACCCCGCGCTGATCGCGGAACTGGCCGCGGAATCGCCGCGCCCGATCGGCTACGCGCATCGCACCAGGGCCCTGCGCGGTGACGACGTCGCCTTCGTCGGCGGTGGCCGCACCCTGACCTACGACGAGTTGGCCGGCGCCGCCGAACGGGTGGCCCAGCGCACCGGACTCAGCTTCGAATCACGGACGAGGGCGGCGGGCAGGCCGGATTCGGTGGCAGGCGTGCTGGAGATCGTCGCGACCGGTATCGCGGGCGCGACCTTGGTGATGGCGCCGGACGACGGCGGCGAGGACGAGGTGAGCCATGTGTTCACCGAGTCGGCGGTCGCGGTGGCCGCACCCGGTGACGGCACCGGTGCGACGATCGTGGCGTTGAGTGAGATGATCGGCAACGCCGGGGTGCCGCAGCAGCGGCGCACGGCGGCGGGGATGGATGGATAGGTGCAGGTGCGCATGACTGGGCAACGGCTGGTCGGCTCCGTCGAGCGGAGGGACCTGGCGTGACCCGGGCCAGCAGGGCATCCGGTGCCAGGGGCAGGCAACGCGGCAAGTCGCTGCCGCAGCTGATCTCCGTCGCCGTGGAGTCGAATCCGGGCGGCCTCGCGCTGACCTGGGACGACGGCGTCGCGGCACCCGTTCGCCTGACCTACGCCGAACTCGACGAACGCGCCAACCGGCTGGCCCGCCTGCTGATCGCGCGCGGGGTCGGCCCGGAGGACATCGTCGCCATCGGCATCCCACGCTCGGCCGCCTCGGTACTGGCCATGTGGGCGGTCACCAAGGCGGGCGCGGCCTTCCTGCCGGTCGACCCGAACTATCCGCCTGCCCGGGTGACCCACATGCTCGCCGACTCCGGCGCGGTCCTCGGCCTCGCCGTCGGCGCAGCGCTGGACCGGCTGCCCGGCACCGTCGACTGGCTGTGTCTCGACGATCCGGCCGTGCGCCGCGCCACCGAGGAACAGCCGGGCGACCCGGTGACCTTCGCCGACCGGGTGCGCCCCCTGCGGCTGACCCACCCCGCCTACATCACCTACACCTCGGGCTCCACCGGCCTGCCCAAGGGCGTCGTGGTGACCCACGCGGGCCTGGCAGGTTTCAGCGCCGAACAGCGCGCGCTCTACGGCATCGAGCCCACCTCACGCACCCTGCACTTCGCCTCGCCCTCCTTCGACGGCGCCGTGCTGGAACTGCTGATGGCGGTCGGCGCCGCCGCGACCATGGTGGTCGCGCCCGCCGGGATCCTCGGCGGCGCCGAACTCGCCGAGGTGCTGCGCCGCGAGTCGGTGACGCACATGTTCATCACGGCCGCCGCGCTCGCCTCGCTCGACCCGGCCGGCCTCGACGACCTGGTCGTGATCGCCAGCGGCGGCGAGGACGTCCCGCCCGCCATGATCCGCAAGTGGGCCATCGAATTGCCCTCGGGCACACGGCGTTTCCACAACGGCTACGGGCCGACCGAGACCACCATCATGACCAACATCAGCGCCGCGCTGGCGCCGGGTGCGGCCGTGAACTTCGGCCCGCCGCTGCGCGGGGTCACCGAATACGTGCTCGACGAGCGCCTCGTCCGGGTGCCGGACGGGATGATCGGCGAGTTGTACATCGCGGGCAACGAGCTGGCTCGCGGCTATCACGGGAAGCCGGCACTGACGGCCGCCCGTTTCGTCACCGACCCGTTCGATCCGGCCGGTGGCCGCATGTACCGCACCGGTGACCTGGTGCGCAGGCGCCCCGACGGCGCGGTGGAATTCGTGGGCCGCAACGACTTCCAGGTGAAGGTCCGTGGCTTCCGGATCGAGCTGGGCGAGATCGACGCCGTGCTCTCCACACACGACTCCGTCGACTTCGCGGTGACGGTGGGACATCAGCTCGACACCGGCACCACCATTCTCGCCTCCTACGTGCACGCCGCGCCGGGCGCGCGGATCGACTCCGACGAGCTGCTCGCCCACGCCAGAGCCGGGCTGCCCGCGCACATGGTGCCGACCGCGCTGACGGTGCTCGACGCCATCCCGCTCACGCCCGTCGGCAAGCTCGACCGTGCCGCGCTTCCCGCACCGACCCTGCGCGCCAAGGAATTCCGCGCACCCTCGGGTGCCATGGAGGAACTGGTCGCGCACGTCTTCACCGAACTGCTCGCGCCCGAACAGCGGATCGGCGCCGACGACGACTTCTTCGCCCTCGGCGGCAACTCGCTGCTGGCGACCCAGGCCGCCGCCCGGCTCGGCGCGGAGTTGTCCGCGCGCGTGCCAGCAGGTCACCTCTTCGAGAGCCCGACGGTCGCCGGCCTGGCCGAACTGCTCGAGCCGCTCAAGGGCGCGGGTGGCCATGCCGCGCCGACGCGCCGCGAGCGCCCCGAATTCCTGCCGCTCTCGCCCGCGCAGCAGCGGATGTGGTTCCTCAACCAGTTCGATCCGGCCTCGACGGCCGAGACCATCCCGTTCGCGCTGCGGCTGGCCGGACCCTTCGACCCGCGCGCGCTGCACGCGGCGCTCACCGACCTGGTGCAACGGCACGAATCGCTGCGGACCTATTACCCGGTGTCAGACGGCGTCGGCCACCAGGTGGTGCTGCCGATCGCCGAGGCCGTCCCGGACGTGCTCGTGGACACGCTCAGCGAGGACGAATTGCCGCTGTGGCTGGGCGAATTCGCCGCCACCGGCTTCGATGTGGCCGCCGAGGTGCCGTTGCGGGTGGCGCTGGCCGAGCTGGGTCCGCGCGACCACGTGCTCGCCGTGGCGCTGCACCACATCACCGCTGACGGCGCCTCCATCGCGCCGCTGCTGCGCGACCTGCTCGGCGCGTACCTGGCCCGGCGCAACCGGTCGCGGCCCAGCTGGCGACCGCTGCCGGTGCAGTACGCCGACTACACCATCTGGCATCGCGAGCTGCTCGGCGCCGAAGACGATCCGAACTCACTGGCCTCGGCCCAGCTCGCGCACTGGCGCACCGCGCTGGCCGGGCTGCCCGACCGGCTCGACCTGCCCACCGATCGGCCGCGTCCGCCGGTGTTCACCGGGCGCGGTGCCGAATTCGCGTTCGAGATCCCCGCGGCGGTCCACACCGCGCTGGCCGAGCTGGCCCAGCGTTGCGGCGCCTCGGAGTTCATGGTCGTGCACGCCGCCTTCGCGGTGCTGCTGAGCAGGCTCGCGCACACCGACGACATCGCCATCGGCACGCCCGTCGCCGGTCGTGGCGCGCGGGAACTCGATGACCTGATCGGCATGTTCGTCAACACGCTGGTGCTGCGCACCCGCGTCGACGAGCGGGTGAGTTTCGCCGAGCTGCTGCGCGAGACCAAGCGCACCGACCTCGCCGCGTTCGGGCACGCCGACCTGCCGTTCGAGCGGCTCGTCGAGTTGCTCGACCCGGTCCGTTCGCAGGCGCACCACCCGCTGTTCCAGGTGGCGCTGTTCTTCCAGAACCTGGACCTGCCCAACCTGCGCCTGCCCGGGCTCGATGCCACCCCGGTCGAATTCGGCGGCACCGTGGCCCGTTTCGACCTGCAGCTGACCATCGTGCCCGGCGCGGCGCCGACCGAACCGATGGGCGCCTCCTTCACCTACGCCACGGATCTGTTCGACGCCGAGTCGATCGAGACGATGGCCGCGCGCTTCACCCATCTGCTCGGTGCGGTGGCCGCCGACGCCGAGCTGGCGGTCGGCGAGATCGACCTGCTCACCGCGGCCGAGCGCGACACGACCGTCCTCGCCTGGAACGACACCACCCACCCGGTGGCCCCCGAGCTGATGCTCGACGCGTATCGCCGTGCGGTACAGGCGCATCCGGACGCCACCGCGCTGGTGTATGAGGGCGCCGAGCTGAGCTACCGGCAGTTCGACGAGCGAGTCAACGCGCTGGCCCGGCTGCTGATCCGGGCCGGTGCCGGGCCGGAGGAGCTGGTCGGCCTGGCGATCCGGCGCTCGCCGGATCTGGTGATCGCGATGTACGCCGTGCTCACCGCGGGCGGGGCGTATGTGCCGCTCGACCCGGACCATCCGGCCGAGCGCATCGCCTACATTCTCGAAACCGCCCGTCCCGCCGCAGTTCTCAGTGCCGAGCCGATGGCCGTGCCCGCCGGCACGGAGCTGCTGCTCCTCGGCGAACTCGACACCCGCGGCGTGCCCGCCGACTCGGTGCTGCCGACGGAACTGCGCGGTCCCGTGCGCCCCGACCATCCGGCGTATGTCATCTTCACCTCGGGTTCCACCGGAAAACCCAAGGGCGTGGCCGTCTCCCACGCCGCCATCCACAACCAGCTCGTGTGGATGCTGGCGAAATACCCGCTGGCCCTGGGTGATGTGTATCTGCAGAAGACCGCGACCACCTTCGACGTGTCGCTGTGGGGCTACTTCCTGCCGCTGCGCGTCGGCGCGACGCTGGTGCTCGCGACGCCGGACGGCCACCGCGACCCGGCGTACCTGATCGACCTGATCGAACGGCACGGCGTCACCGTCACCGACTTCGTGCCGTCCATGCTGACCGTGTTCGCGGCCCAGGCCGCCGCGCTGGACCCGGCGGTCGGCGCGTCGCCGTCGCCTGGATCCGGTGCGGCAGCGGACAACGCGGGCGGCCCCGTGGGTGCGCTGGCCTCGCTGCGGGACGTGTTCGTGATCGGCGAGGCGCTGCCGCCCGAGACCGTGGACGCCATGGCGGCCGTGTGCCCGGCGCGCCTGCACAACCTGTACGGGCCGACCGAAGCCGCCGTCTCGGTGACCTACTGGCCCGCCCGTGCGGGCGAGCGCACCGTGCCGATCGGGCTGCCGGAGTGGAACACCCGTGTCTACGTGCTGGATTCGCGACTGCGGCCCGTGCCGCCCGGCATCGCGGGTGAGCTGTACCTCGCGGGCGATCAGCTGGCGCGCGGCTACGTCGCGCGGCCCGGCCTGACCGCGGATCGGTTCGTCGCCGACCCGTTCGACGCGGGCAGGCGGATGTACCGCACCGGTGACCTCGTGGTGTGGCGGCCACCGACCGCGACCGCGCCGCACCGTCTCGACTACCTGGGCCGCATCGACTTCCAGGTGAAGTTCCGTGGCCAGCGCATCGAGCTCGGCGAGATCGAGACCGCGCTGCTCGGGCACGAATCCGTCAGCCAGGCAGTGGCGCTGGTGTCCGC
This sequence comes from Nocardia sp. NPDC050717, assembly GCF_040654275.1. Taxonomy (NCBI): domain Bacteria; kingdom Bacillati; phylum Actinomycetota; class Actinomycetes; order Mycobacteriales; family Nocardiaceae; genus Nocardia; species Nocardia sp. NPDC050717. The sequence goes on along the minus strand of NZ_JBFAHR010000003.1, from coordinate 457,473 downwards.
GAGCGAGCTGGGCGACCAGCTGGTCGCCTATGTCGTGCCGGCCCCGGGACAGGCCGCCGATCCCGATCGGCTGCGCGCCGTGGCGTCGAAAACCCTGCCCGCCTACATGGTTCCGGCCGCGATCACCGTGCTCGACGCGCTGCCGCTCAACGCGAGCGGCAAGCTCGACCGCAAGGCGCTGCCCGCCCCGCAGTTCACCACGCGCGCCTTCCGCGCGCCGGGTACCGAGCGGGAACGGCTCGTCGCCGCGCTGTTCGGGGAAGTGCTCGGCCGCACCGACATCGGCGCCGACGACGACTTCTTCGCCCTCGGCGGCAACTCGCTGATCGCCACCAAGCTGGCCGCCCGCCTCGGCGCCGCCACCGGTAGCCGCGTGGCCGTGCGCACCCTGTTCGAGAGCCCGACCGTCGCCGCGCTGGCCGCGACCCTGGGGGAGGGCGCCGGGCCCGAGACCGACAGCGGACTCGGCACGCTCGCGCGTCCCGCCGAACTGCCGCTCTCGCCCGCCCAGCGGCGCATGTGGTTCCTCAACCGATTCGACCAGGGCGTCGCCACCGACGGCGCCGCCGCCTACAACCTGCCCTTCGCGCTGCGCCTCACCGGCACCCTGGACGTCGCAGCCCTCACCGCGGCGCTGCGGGATGTGCTCGCCCGGCACGAGGTGCTGCGCACGATCTATCCGGATACACCCACCGGCCCGGTCCAGCAGGTGCTGGCACCGGACGAGGTGTCGCTCGACTTCGCCGTGCATCGGACCGGACCGGGTCCCAGTGGAAACGACCAGGCATCGCGGGCCATCGGTGTGTCGTCGGAGCCGGGCGGAGGGTCGTCGGAGTCGGGCGGTGCGGCGGCCTCGCCGATCGAGCACGGTGCGGTGGGGGCGCGGCATACGGACGCGCGGATGTCAGCGGCACGTGGCGCGGCCGATGCTGGGACAGAGGTAGCCGCGGAGCTGGTCGAGCAGATCGCCGCGGTCGCCGCCACGGCCTTCGATGTGACCACCGAGGTGCCGCTTCGGGTCCGGCTGTTCGACGTCACCGGGGATGCGCCCGACGCGCCCGCCGAATACGTTCTCGCTGTCGTCGTGCACCACATCGCGGCCGACGCCTCGTCGATGGCGCCGCTGGTGCGCGACGTGACCACCGCCTACCTGGCGCGCACGGCCGGCCAGGCCCCGGGCTGGGCGCCGCTGCCCGTGCAGTACGCGGACTACGCGCTCTGGCAGGTGGCCCGGCTCGGTTCCGAGGATGCCGCCGATTCCGTTGCCGCCCAGCAGGTCTCGTTCTGGCGCGCAGAACTTTCCGGGGTGCCCGATCTGCTGGAACTTCCGGCCGACCGGCCGCGCCCTGCGGTCGCCTCGCTCGCGGGCGGCCGGGTGCCGGTCGGTATCGACGCGGCCACCCACGCCGGGCTCGCCCGGATCGCGCAGGACAGCGGCGCCACCGTCTTCATGGTGCTGCACACCGCCTTCGCCGTGCTGCTGGCGCGGCTGGCCGCGACCACCGATGTCACCGTCGGCACCCCGGTGGCCGGGCGTGGCGAGCGCGAACTCGACGACCTGATCGGCATGTTCGTCAACACCGTCGTGCTGCGCACCCGCTACGACGGCGGCGCGACCTTCACCGAACTCCTCGCCGCACAGCGGGCAAGCGATCTGGCCGCCTTCGCCGCGGCCGACCTGCCGTTCGAGCGGCTCGTCGAGGTGCTCGACCCGCCGCGCTCCACCGCGCGGCATCCGCTGTTCCAGGTGGGCCTGTCATTCCAGAACATGGACCGGGCCGCGCTCGAGCTGCCGGGACTGCGGATCGCGCCCGTCGCGGCGGAACTGGCTGTCTCACAGTTCGATCTGCATCTGATCGTCGGGGACGGCTACGACGCCGACGGCGTACCCACCGGCATCGAGGGCTTCTTCACCTACGCCACCGACCTGTTCGACGAGTCCACCGTGCGTGCCTTCGCCGACCGGCTGACGCTGCTCCTCGATGCGGTCGTCGCCGAGCCCGGCGTGGTCGTCGGCGACGTCGACCTGCGCACCGGCCAGGAGCGCGCCGCCGAGATCACCGCGGGCGCGGCCGATCTCGCCGCGTTCGGCGGAACCCTGGCCGACCTGCCCGCGCGGGCGAGGCCGGAGGCGATCGCCGTGGTCGCGGATCTGCCCGAGGGCAGGCTCGAACTCACCTACGCCGAATTCGAGTCGAGGGTGAATCGCCTCGCCCGGCACCTGATCTCGATGGGCGTCGGCCCCGAATCGCTGGTCGCGCTCGCGCTGCCGCGTTCGATCGACCTCGTCGTCGCGATGTTCGCGGTGACCAGGTCGGGTGGCGCGTATGTGCCGATCGATCCGGACCAGCCCGCCGAGCGCACCGACTACATCCTGGGCACCGCGGCGCCGATCTGCGTGCTCAGCAAGGGTTTCCGCACGGATGTCTCGCCCGTGGTCCGTGTCGATCATCCGGCGGTGGCCTCGGCCGATCCGTCGCCGATCACCGACGCCGACCGCCGCGCGCCGCTGCGCCCGGAGAACACGGCCTACGTCATCTTCACCTCCGGGTCCACCGGCCGTCCCAAGGGCGTCGCCGTGCCGCACGCCGCGGTGGTCAACCAATTGCAGTGGCTGCGCGGCGAATTCGGTACCGGGCCCACCGACGCCTTCCTGCTGAAGACGCCGGCCACCTTCGACCTCTCGGTCTGGGAGTTCTGGTCCGCCGCCGCCTGCGGTGGCCGCCTGGTGATCGCCGCGCCGGACGGTCATCGTGACCCCGCCTATCTCGACGCCCTGATCGCCGACGCGGGCGTCACCACGCTCACCGCGGTGCCAGCCCTGCTCGACGCCCTCGTCGGATACTGGGAGGCGCCGGGGGTGCAGGCTGAGCCACGGTCGCGCGTGCCGTCGCCGGCGGCCGCCGCGCCGCCGCGGCGACCCTTGGCGCGCATCCTCGCGATCGGTGAGGCGCTGCCCGCGCAGCTCGCCCAGCGCCTGCTCGCCGCCCTGCCCGAGACCAGGATCGACAACCTGTACGGCCCCACCGAGGCGGCCGTGTCGATCACCGACCACCGGGTGACCACGGCCGACATGCTGACCGTGCCGATCGGCCTGCCCGAATGGAACTGCCGCGTCTACGTGCTCGACGATCGGCTCCGTCCGGTGCCGCCGGGCGTCCGGGGTGAGCTGTACCTCGGCGGCGTCCAGCTGGCCCGCGGCTACCTCCGCAAGGCCGCGCTCACCGCCGAGCGCTTCCTTGCCGACCCCTTCGAGCCCGGCGCCCGCATGTACCGCACCGGCGACCTGGTGGCCCGAGGCACCGACGGTGCGCTGATCTATTTGGGCCGCACTGATTTCCAGGTGAAGATCCGTGGTTTCCGGGTCGAGCCGGGTGAGGTGGAGACCGCGCTGCTCGGCCTGCCGGGAATCACCAAGGCCGCCGTCCTCGCCCGACACGATCAGCACTTCGGTGACCGGCTGGTGGCCTACCTCGTCGGCGACGCCGGGGAAGCATCCCCCGGTGACCGCGCGGATATCGATGTGGCACAGGTGAAGTCGGCTCTGCGGGATCGCCTCCCCGGCTACCTGGTGCCGGAGGCGTTCGTCGTGCTCGACGATCTGCCGCGCACGGTCAACGGCAAGCTGGACCGGGCCGCGCTGCCCGCGCCGGTTTTCGAGGCCGCGGCGTTCCGCGCGCCTGCGACGCCCACCGAACAGCTCGTCGCCGACGTGTACGCCGAGATCCTCGGTGTCGACCCGGTCGGCGCCGACGACGACTTCTTCGCCCTCGGCGGCAATTCGCTGCTGGCGACCAGGGCGGCCGCCCGGATCGGCGCGGCGCTCGACCGCACCGTCGGCGTGCGGCTGCTGTTCGAGGCGCCGTCGGTCTCGGACCTCGCGGTCCGCGTCACCCGGTCCGACGAGCTGGCCGCGCGTCCGCTCGTCGCCGGACCACGCCCCGAGCGGCTCCCGCTCTCGCTGGCCCAGCAGCGCATGTGGCTGCTCAACCGCCTCGACCCCGAGGCCACCGTCTACAACATCCCCGCGGCCCTGCGCCTCACCGGCACCCTCGACCTCGCCGCCCTGCGCGTCGCCGTCACCGACCTGTTCGCCCGGCACGAAGTGCTGCGCACCCGCTACCCGGTCGTCGATTCGTCGCGTCCGGCGCCGTACTCCGTCGTCACCCCCGCGAATCATGGTGTGCTGGACACTGGCTCGATGTCGTCGAGGTCTGCCGATGCGGCGGGCACCACGCAGAATGGTCGCCCCGTGGGGCAAGGCATTTCGGGCAATGCCGTATCGCCGTCGACTGTCGACCGTGGCCGCAGTCAGCCGCTGCCTACGGACAGCGGAACGCGGGTGGGCGCACCGGGCCATGCCGAGCAGGACTCGTGGCCAGTGCAGGAGGTGCTGGCGCCCGGTGCGATGCGAATCGACCTGACGCCGGTTCCGGTCGACGCAGCCAACTTGGCCGACGAAGTGCGCCGCACCGTCGCCGTCGGATTCGATGTCACCGCGGCCCCGCCGGTGCGGTTGCGGCTGCTGCGGCTGGCCGAGGACGAGCACGTGCTGGTGTTCGTCGTCCACCACATCGCGGCCGACGGCTTCTCCATGGGCCCGCTCACCCGCGACCTGGTACTGGCATACACCGCGCGCACCGAGGGCGTCGAGCCCACGTGGTCCCCACTGCCGTTGCAATACGCGGATTACGCGGTGTGGCAACGGGAATCGCTCGGCGACGAGCGTGATCCCGACTCCACTGCCGCCGCGCAGCTGGCCTACTGGACCGGGGAACTCGCCGGGCTGCCCGAGGAGATCGCGCTGCCGTCCGATCGGCCGCGTCCGCCGGTGCAGTCGTTCGCGGGTGCGCTGAGCACCGTCGAGATCGATGCCGCGCTGCACGCCGAGCTGGCCGCGCTCGCCCGCGCGCAGGGCGTCACCGTGTTCATGGTGGTGCAGGCGGCGCTGGCGCTGCTGCTCGCCCGCACCAGCGGTACCGACGACGTCGCGATCGGCACCCCGATCGCGGGCCGCGGCGCCCGCGAACTCGACGACCTCGTCGGCATGTTCGTCAACACGCTGGTGCTGCGCAGCCGCGTCAGCGCCGACGAGCCGTTCACGGCGCTGCTGCGGCAGACCAGGGACACCGATCTGCGCGCCTTCGCCCATGCCGATGTGCCGTTCGAGCGCGTCGTCGACGCGGTGGCGCCGGCCAGGTCGGCGGGCAGGCATCCGCTGTTCCAGGTGGCCCTGTCGTTCGAGAACCTAGCTCCGGTGGCCGTCGAACTGCCCGGCATCGCGGTGAGCGCGCTCGACGCCCGCACCGCCGACGCCAAGTTCGACCTGCTGCTCACCGTGCGCGAACTGCCCGAACACGGCGGAATGCACGCCGAATTCACTTACGCCACCGATCTTTTCGACGAGCCGACCGTCCAGGCCTTCGGCCGCCGATTCGCCAGGGTCCTCGCCGAGGTGGTGGCCGAGCCCGACCGCGCGGTCGGCCGGGTGCCCCTGCTCGACGAGGCCGAGTTCCGCGCCCAGACCACTTTCGCCGGTCCGCTCGCCGAACCGGAACGCACGCTGGCCCAGCTGATGGACGACGCGGTGCGCGCCAACCCGACCGGCCTGGCCGTGCGCGGCGACGGTCGCGGTTTCACCTATCTGGCGCTCGACGCGGCCGCCAACCAGCTGGCCCGTGGCCTCGTCGCGCGCGGCGCCGGCCCGGAAGTCGCGGTGGCCGTGGCCATCCGGCGTTCCATCGAATCGGTGCTCGCTGTCTGGGCCATCGCCCGCACCGGCGCGGTGATCGTGCCGATCGACCCCGGCTACCCGGCCGAGCGGATCAGCCACATGGTCGCGGACTCGGGCGCGGTCATCGGCGTCACGCTCACCGCCGAACTGGCCGGGCTGCCGCCGCTGGCCGAGACGGGCTGGATCGCCCTCGACGACCCGGACTTCACCGCCGAGATCGCGGGCCAGGCCTCCATCGGCCTGCGCGAGATCGAACTGCGGGCCGTCCCGCGCCCCGGCAACGGCGCGTACATGATCTACACCTCCGGATCCACCGGCCTGCCCAAAGGTGTGCTGGTCACCCATGCCGGTCTCGCCAATTTCCGCGCCGAGCAGAAGCAGCGGTACGGGCTCGATTCCGACAGCCGCGCACTGGCTTTCGCCTCGCCCTCGTTCGACGCGTCGATGCTGGAACTGCTGCTCGCGCTCGGTGGCCCCGGCACGCTGGTCGTCGCGCCGTCCGGCACGGTCGGCGGCGCCGAGCTCGCCGAGCTGATCCGGTCCGAGGAGGTCACCCACGCCTTCCTCACCCCGGCGGTCCTCGCCACGCTCGACCCGGCGAGCGTGCCGGGCCTGCGCGCGCTGGCGGTGGGTGGCGAGCATGTGCCCGCCGACCTCGTCGCCCGCTGGAACACACTGCCGCGGCGCGCGTTCCACAACGGCTACGGTCCCACCGAGACCACCATCATGACCTGCATCAGCGACCCGCTGAAGCCCGGCGACAGCACGCACATGGGCGGCCCCATCCGGGGCACCACCGCCTTCGTCCTCGACGGGCGGCTGCGTCCCGTGCCCGAGGGTGTCACCGGTGAGCTCTACCTGGGCGGTATCCAGCTGGCCCGCGGCTATCACCGGCGCTCCGGCCTCACGGCGGCCCGGTTCGTCGCCGACCCGTTCGGCGGGGGCGGGCGGCTCTATCGCACCGGCGACCTGGTGCGGCGCCGCGGCGACGTGCTGGAGTTCGTCGGCCGCAACGACTTCCAGGTGAAGATCCGCGGCCTGCGGATCGAGCTCGGCGAGATCGACGCGGTGCTGGCCGCCGCGCCGGGCGTCTCCTGGGTCACCACCCTTGGCCGCGACAACGGCGCCGGGTCGACCATGCTGGTCTCCTACGTCATGGGCGAGCGGCTCGACCCCGCGGAGCTGACCGCGCTGGCCGCGACGAAGCTGCCCGACTACATGGTGCCCGCGGCGATCATCGTCCTCGACGCACTGCCGCTGACCCCCGTCGGCAAGCTCGACCGCGCCGCCCTGCCGGATCCGGTCAGCGCGCGCGAGGAGTACCGCGCGCCGACGACCACCGCCGAGCGGGTCATCGCCCGGGTGATCGGCGAGGTCGTCGGGCACGAGCGGGTCGGCCTCGACGACGACTTCTTCGCCCTCGGCGGCGACAGCATCACCGCCATCCAGGTCGTCTCGCGCGCCGCGGCGGCCGGGGTGGTGCTGCGCCCGCGCGACCTGTTCGACGCGCGCACTGTGGCCGCGCTGGCCGGGCGCGCCGAGGTCACCACCGATGTCGGCACCCAGCCCGCCGCGCTGCCGCTCACCGCGACCGCGGCCCAGCTGATCGAGGCGGGGGAGAGCGCCGTCGAACCGCGCGCGGTGCTGCTCGACGTACCCGCCGACTGCCCCGACGACGCGGTCGCCGAGGTGGCGACCGCGGTGATGAACCAGCATCCGATGCTGTGGGCGGTGCTCGACCGCACCGGCGCCACCCCGGTGCTGCGCATCCCGTCGCACCAGGAGCGCACCGGCGGCGCGTTCCGCAGGCTCGACGCCGAGGACGGCGAGTCCTCGCTGCCCGTCGACGACATCGTCAGCGCGGCCGCCGCCGCGCTCGATCCGGACGAGGGCCGCAACATCCACTTCGTCCTCACCGGCGACGGCGACGGCCCGGCGACCCTCATCGTGGTCGCCAACGCGCTCGTGCTGGACGAGGTCTCGCTGCGCGCGGTCGTCGACCAGCTGACCACCGCGTGGAGCAGGGGCAGGCACGCCGCGCCGTTCGCGCCGGACGCCGGCCTCGGCGACCTGGTACGCAGGCTCGCCGACTACCCCGCGAGCGCCCGAGCCCGTGCCGAACGCACCTACTGGCACCGCGCGATCCGGTCGCGGGCCGCCGACTCCGCCGACCTGCGCCAGCGCAACCGGGTCTCGCTCAGCATCACCGGCGAGGGCACCGCCGCCGTGAGCGCCGTCGCCGAGGCCTACCGCGCCACCGTCGACGAGGTGCTGCTCACCGCCGCCGCGCTGGCCCTGCAGACCGCCGCCGACACCCCCGTGGCGCGGGCGATCGGCACCGTGGTGCGGCTGCGCGCCGACCAGCGGGTGCTCGGCAGGCCCGACGCGGAGAACGTGGTCGGCGGCTTCACCACCGACTATCCGCTGGCCCTTCGCCTCGACGGGGTCGACGTCGCCGACGCCCTGGTCGGCGGGCCCGCCGCGGGCGCGGCACTGGCCCAGACCAAGGAACTGCGCCGGGCGGTCCCCGCGCACGGCGCCGGATTCGGGCTGCTGCGCCACCTCGACGGCGACGCCGCCGACAGCGTCCGCACCCTCGACCGCGGCCGCTTCGCGGTGCGATTCCGCGACCTGCGCCCGGCCCGGGTGCACACCGATCTCGCCACCGACGACCTGGCGCTCGTGCTCACCGTCGACGCCACCGACGACGGCATGGTCGCCCGCTTCGACTACGCCACCGCGGTCCTCACCGCCGACGACGTCAAAACCTTCGCCGAGCACTGGATCCGCGCGCTCGGCGGCCTCGCCGAACACGGATTGCGGCCCGGCGCAGGCGGATTCACCCCGTCGGACTTCCCGCTGGTGCGGCTCGGCCAGGCCGAACTCGGCCGGCTGGTCCGGCGCTATCCGCTGCTCGGCGACATCTGGCCGGTGACGCCGCTGCAGTCGGGCATGCTGTTCCACGCGCTGCTCGCGGAGAACTCGGTCGACCCCTACATCACCCAGTTCGTCCTCGATCTCGACCCGGCCGTGGACGACGAGCGGCTGCACCAGGCCGCGCAGACCGTGCTCGACCGCCACGACAACCTGCGCGTGGCCTTCGCGACCGATGCCGCGGGCACCCCGCTGCAGGTGGTGCTCGAGGATCTCGACGTGCCGTGGCGCGTCATCGACGCCGACGCCGCGACCTATCCGCGGATCAAGGCGGCCGACCTGGCCACCCATTTCGACATGGCCACCGCCCCGCTGCTGCGCTTCACCGTCGTGCGCACCCCGGAGTCCGCGCACCTGCTGGTCACCAGCCACCACATCCTGATCGACGGCTGGTCGATGCCGCTGCTGCTGCAGGAACTGCTCATCGCCTACGCGGTGGGCAGTCGCACCCGGCGCCTGCCCAAGGTGGCGCCGTATCGCGACTACCTGGCCTGGCTGGTCGACCAGGATCCCGAGGCCGCGCGCCAGGCCTGGCGCACCGCGCTCACCGGCCTGGCCGAGCCGACGCCGCTGGCCCCGGTCGACCAGGGCCGCGAGATCGCCGCGGGGACAGGCGAAACCGGGTTCGCGCTCACCGAGGCCGATACCGCCGCGCTCGGCGAACTCGCCGCGCGCCTCGGCGTCACGGTGAACACCGTCGTCCAGGCGGCGTGGGGCCTGCTCATCGCCCGCCTCGTCGATCGCGACGACGTGGTCTTCGGCGCCACCGTGTCCGGCAGGCCCGCCGATCTCGACGGCGTGGAACGCATGGTCGGCCTGTTCCTCAACGCCATCCCGGTGCGGGTGCGGGTGCGGCCCGGCGACACCGTCGCCGACCTGCTGCGCGGACTGCAGGCCGAGCAGGCCGCCTTGCTCGACCACCACTACCTCGGGCTCGGCGAGATCCAGGAGATCGCCGGGATCGACGCCCTGTTCGACTCGCTCGTGGTCTTCGAGTCCTTCCCCGTCGACCGGGCCGGGCTGGCGCAGGCCGCCTCCGGCTCGGCCGGTGTGCTCGGCATGGACGCCGCCAACGGCACGCACTACCCGCTGACCGTGCAGGTCGTCGCGGACTCCCAGTTGCGCGTCTCGGTGAAATACCTGCGCGACGTCTTCGGCGAGCCCACCGCGAACGCGCTGGCCCAGCGGCTCTCGATGCTGCTGGCCCGCTTCACCGCGGCGCCGGACGCGCGCATCGCCGAGATCGACGTGCTGCTGGCCGAGGAACGCGCGACGCTGTCCGCGGTGAACGCCACCGACGCGCCGGAACTGCTCGACGAGGCGACGCTGCTCGACCTGTTCGACGCGCAGGTCGCGAAGACCCCCGACGCCGTGGCACTCGTCGACGGCGAAACCACCCTCACCTACGGCGAATTCGACGCCAGGGTGCGCGCGCTGGCCACCGCGCTGCGGGCCGAGGGCGCGCGCCCGGAGACGCTCGTCGCGGTCGCCATGCGCCGCGGCATCGACCTGGTGACCGCGATCTACGCCGTGCTGCGGACCGGCGCGGCCTACGTGCCGGTCGACCCGGACCACCCCGCCGAGCGCACCGAGCGGGTGCTGGCTGCGGCAGCGCCGATCCGGGTCCTCACCATCACGGAGACCGGGTTCGGCACCGCCGCCGCGGTACCGGTCCTCGCGATCGACACGCTGGACCTCGGGGCCGGGAGCACGGAGTTCGAGCGGCCGCGGCCGGACAGCCTCGCCTACGTCATCCACACCTCCGGCTCCACCGGAAAGCCCAAGGGCGTCATGCTCACCCATCGGCAGCTGGTCGCCCAGTTCCGCTGGGCGCAGCGGGCCCACCGGCACGGCCCCGGCGATGTGGTGCTGCACAAGACCCCGGTCACCTTCGACATCTCCACGTGGGAACTGTTGTGGCCGTTGCAGACCGGCGCCGCCGTGGTCATCGCCGCGCCGGACGGTCATCGCGATCCGGTCTACCTCGCCGGGGTGCTCGCCGAACACGGTGTCACCACCGTGCATTTCGTGCCGTCCATGCTCGACGCCTTCCTCGCTGACGGCGGCGCGGGCGAGTACCCGGCGCTGCGCCGGGTGTTCGCGGCAGGCGAGGCGCTCTCGACCGCGACCGCCCTGCGGTTCGCCGACGCGCTGCCCGGCGTCGACCTGATCAACTGGTACGGCCCGGCGGAGGCGACCGTCGTCACCGCCGCCACCGCAGAACCCGGTGCGGGCGTGAGCATCCCGATCGGCAGCCCGGTCGCCAACACGCGCGTGCACGTGCTGGACCGCCAGTTGCGGCCGGTCCCGCCCGGCACGGCGGGCGAGCTGTACCTGGCCGGCGTGCAGCTGGCCCGCGGCTACCTCGCCGCGCCCGCGCTGACCGCCGAACGCTTCGTCGCCCATGCCGGTGGCGAGCGGATCTACCGCACGGGCGACGTGGTCCGGCTCACCGCCGACGGCACCCTGGAGTACCTGGGCCGCAGCGACTTCCAGGTGAAGCTGCGCGGTCAGCGGATCGAACTCGGCGAGGTCGAGGCCGTGCTGCGCGATCATCCGTCGATCCGGCACGCGGCCGTCGCGCTCGTGCACGGGCCGACCGGCGACCGCCTGGTCGGCTACGTGGTCCCGGCCGACGCCGCAGCCGAACCGACCGAGCCGTCGACCCCGGCCGCCGGATACTCGATCGAGAGCGGCGCGGCGGCCGTCGGCCTCGACGAGGCGGCGCTGCTGGCCCACGCCAGGGCCGCGCTGCCGTCGTACATGGTGCCGTCCACCCTGGTGACCTTGAAGGCGTTGCCGCTCAACGCGAGCGGCAAGCTCGACCGCAACGCGCTGCCCGTGCCCGCCGTCACCACCCGGCCCTACCGCCCACCGGCCACGCCGCTGCAGCGGGCCGTCGCCGAGGTGTTCGCGGAGGTGCTCGGCGCGGGCAAGGTCGGTCTCGACGACGACTTCTTCGAGCTCGGCGGCAACTCGCTGATCGCCACCAAGGCGATCAGCAGGCTGCGCACCCGGGTCGGCGCCGACGTGCGGGTGCAGTGGTTCTTCACCGACGCCACCGTCGCCGCCCTCGCCGCGCGCATCGACGCCAGCTCCGGGGACTACGACCTCGAATCCGACGACGCCCTCGGCGTGCTGCTGCCCATCCGCAACCGGGTGCCGCACGGCACCGAGGCAGGCGGGCCGCTGTTCTGCGTGCACCCGATGTACGGCCTGTCCTGGTGCTATGCCGGGCTCGCCCAGTACATCCCGTCGCGGCGGCCGATCTTCGGCCTGCAGTCACCGGCGCTGAGCGAGGCGGGCTACCTGCCCGGCACCCTCGCCGAGATGGCCAAGCGCTACGTCGACGAGATCAGGGCCGAACAGCCGCATGGTCCGTACCGGCTGCTCGGGTGGTCGCTCGGTGGTGTGCTCGCGCACGCTGTCGCCACCCAGCTGCAGGCGGCGGGGGAGCGGGTCTCGCTGCTGGCGATGCTCGACTCGCACCCCGACATCGACGTCCCCGACTTCCACACCGCGGTGCGCGACGCCCTCGCCGAACTCGGCGTCGACGTGAGCGCGGCGCTGCCGGCCTCGGGCGTGCGCGACCTCAGCGAGGAGGGGCTGGCCGCGCTGCACGCGATCATCCCCGCCAACATGGCCGTGCTCACCCCGGAGCGGGTGCGCCGGATCTACCGCAGCGCCGTGCGCTCGGCCGAACTCATCGCCGAGCACCGGCCCGGCGTCTACCGGGGCAGGCTCGAGTACTTCAGCGCACTGGGACACGACGCGGCCGCGGCGAATTGGGCGCCGTATGTCGACGGCGAGGTCCGCGATCGACCGGTCCCGGTGGTGCATGATCAGATGACCTCGCCGCAGGCGCTGGCCGAGATCGGCCCGCGGGTGGCGGAGTTGCTGGACGCGGGCGACCGGGAGGCCGGGGCGCGATGACATCGGTGATGCCCGTGAGGCATGATGTGACCGCGCTGTTGTAACGATTCCTACTGTTGTATCGGCTGGGTAACCCGTAGGGTTTGCCCGTGGTGCAACCCATTCGAAACGAAGCGAAGGTGCGAAATTGATTCGTCGGCACACCCGGCGTCGCGGCTCCCGCGCCGCGGCGATGATCGCGGCGACGGCAGTAGCCGCCGGACTGCTGTCCGGTCTCGGCGCGAGTCCCGCCTCGGCTGACCCGATCATCGATTCGAAGAGCCTGCTCGCCAACCCCGTTTCCGAGGACGGCTCCAAGATCGTCAAGGCCGAGGTGAAGGATTCGCGCAGCCTGCGGCTGCACGTGTACTCCGCGGCCATGGACGAGAACATCATCGTCGACGTGCAGCGCCCCGCCGACGCCTCCGTTCCGCGCCCCACCCTGTACCTGCTCAACGGTGCGGGCGGCGGCGAGGACTCCGCGTCCTGGGTCGCCAAGACCGACGCGCTCGAGTTCCTCGGCGACAAGAACGTCAACGTGATCCAGCCGATCGGCGGCTCCTGGAGCTACTACACCGACTGGATCAAGGACGACCCGGTCGTCGGCCGCAACAAGTGGAAGACTTTCTTCACCGAGGAGCTGCCCCCGCTGGTCGACGGCGCGCTGGGCACCAACGGCGTGAACGCGATCGCCGGCCTGTCCACCTCGGGCACCACCGTGCTCGCGCTGCCGATCGCCAAGCCCGGCCTGTACAAGGCGGCCGCGGCCTACTCCGGCTGCGCGCAGACCTCCGACCCGGTGGGCTCGGAGTTCGTCAAGCTCACGGTGGAGACCTGGGGCGGTGGCGACACCATGAACATGTGGGGCCCGCAGGGCTCGGAGGAATGGGTCAAGAACGATCCGTACGTGAACGCCGAGGGTCTGCGTGGCCTCGACCTCTACATCTCCACCGGCAACGGCCTGCCCGGCCCGTACGACACCCTCGACGGTCCGTACGCCCTGCCCGGTGCCTACGGCCTGGCCAACCAGATCGTCATCGGTGGCGTCATCGAGGCGGGCACCAACTACTGCACCCACAACCTGGCGAACCGGCTCAACGAGCTCGGCATCCCGGCGACCTTCAACTTCCGCCCCAACGGCACCCACTCGTGGGGCTACTGGAAGGACGAGCTGAAGCTGTCGTGGCCGACGCTGGCCCGCGGGCTCGGCCTGTAGGTCCCCTCGCTCGACGAACCGCCCCGGTATCCCCGGGGCGGTTCGCATTTTCCCGACTCTCTCTCTCGCCGTTTGCGAATTGTGGTTAACTTAGGTTGACTGGTCCGGCGCTGCCCAGCGGTGGCGTCAGCCCAGTCGACAGCCCGGAACGCGGAACGGAAAGTGAGTGCATGGTCGCCGATCGCAGTGAGGCCGAACGCGCCTGCGAGCCGACCGAAGCACCGGCGAAGGTCGTGCGCCGCAGGCCCAAGGACCGCAAGATGCAGATCATGCGGGCCGCCGCCCGCGCGTTCAGCGCCCGCGGTTACTACCCGGTGGGCGTCGACGAGATCGCGGCCGAGGTCGGCATCTCGGGGCCCGCCCTCTACCGCCACTTCGCCAACAAGTACGCGCTGCTCGTCGCCGCCGCTGAGGCGGGCGCGCGCGGGCTGCGCGATGTCGCCAAGGCCGCCGACGACCCGTCCGCCGACCCGGAGGCCAGGCTCGACGCGCTGCTCACCGCCGTCGCCGAACAGAACATCGACATCCGCCGCGAAGGCGGTCTCTACCGCTGGGAACGGCGCTACCTCGAGCGCGAGGACCGGGTCCGGATCCGCGCGTTCTATCGCGAACTCGAGGCGCTGGTCGCCGCGCCGATCGCCGAGCTCAGGCCGGAACTGACCGAGGACGATGTCACCGTGCTCGCCGTCGGCGCGCTGTCCGCGCTGGCCAGCATCGCCGCGCACCGCACCACGCTCTCGCACGCGCGCATGCTCGCGCTGCAACTCGACATGGCCTGGTCGATCGTGCGCGCCGACCTGCCGCCCGCGCCCGCTGAGCCCGACCACGGCAAGCAGAACCGCGGCCTACCCGTCACGTCGAAACGCGAACAACTGCTCACCGAGGCGATCCGCATCTTCGGCCGCAACGGGTACCACGAGTCCGGCATCGAGGAGATCGGCGCCGCCGTCGGCATCAACGCCTCCAGCGTCTACCGGCACTTCGACAGCAAGGCCGACCTGCTCGCCGCCGCTTTTCATCGCACGGGCGACCGGATGGCCGTCGCGATCGGCGAGGCGCTGGCCGAATCGGAGAACCGCGCCGACGCCGCGCGCCGCATCGCCGACCGCTACGCCCGGCTCACCTTCTCGACGCCGGAGATCATGCCGGTCTACTACGCGGAGTTCAGCAATCTGCCGCAGGCCGAGCAGCACCGGCTGCGCGCCCTGCAGCGCCAGAACATCCTCGAATGGGCCAACCTGCTCGACGACGACCCCATCGAGGCCCGCTTCCGGGTGCACGCGGCCATCGGTCAGATCATCGACGTCGGCCGCCTGCTGCGCTTCGACTCCCGCCCCGAACAGCTCGCCCGGCTCGCGGCCCTGACCGGCGCGGTACTGCTCGGCGACGCGCCGAAGCCGGACTGAGCCGCGCCGGTCAGCGCCCGTGCCGGAGCCGGAACAGGGCCTTGGCCGTGCGCAGGTGCCGGGGATGACGATCGAAGGTCGACAGGCGCACCGGCGCCCGATACCGCCTGCGCGCGATCGACATCGTGCGGCTGAACTCCTGCAACCCCTGCTCGCCGTGGCTGTGCCCCTGCCCGTACTCGCCGACCCCGCCGAAGGGCAGCGCCGGGATGCCGGTGAACGCGGTCGACGAATTCACCGTCACCACACCCACGCTGAGCTGCTCGGCGATGAACTCCGCGCTGGGGATGTCGCGGGTGAACACGGTGACCGCGATGCCGTTGCCCGCGGCGTTCACCCGCGCGACCGCGTCGGCGAGATCGGCCACCCGGTTCACCACGAGCACCGGGCCGATGCCCTCGCCGGTGATGGCGATGCTCTCCTCGGGCACCTCGGCCAGCACGATCGGCTCCACATACGGATCGCGGAACGAGTCGAGCCCGCCCAGGACCGCGTGGCCGCCGCGGGCGATGGCGTCGCGGACCTGCCTGCGCACCACGTCGACCTGGGCGGCATTGATCATCGGACCGTAGGCGGCGCGATTGTCGGCGCCCGGCCGCAGCTTCGCGGCCCGCTCGGCCGCCCTGGCCAGGAAGTCGTCGAACACCGAATCGGCGACATAACAGCGCTGGATGCCCGAGGCGTTCTGGCCCGCGTTGGCCATGGCCCCGAACACGGCGGCCTCGGCGGCGGCGTCGAGATCGGCGTCGACGTGCACGATCATGCTGCCCTTGCCGCTGTGTTCCACCACGACCGGCGTCAGCGTCTGCGCGCACAGCGCGATCACCTCGCGGCCGCCCGCTTCCGGGCCCGCGTAGGCGATCTTGTCGACCTTGGCCTTGCACAGCGCGGTCGCCGTGCGGGTGTCACCGGTGACGGCCTGCAGCACCGGCTGGTCGGGGACGACCGTGGCCCAGCTACGGGCCAGCCACACCCCGACCCCGGTGGTGATCTCGTGCGGATGGAACACCATCGCGTTGCCCGCCGCCATCGCGTAGGCGATCGAACCCATCGGGGTGAAGACCGGGTTGTTCCACGCGCCGAGCACACCGACCACACCCAGGGGCAGATAGCCGACCGAGGCGTGCTGATTGCGCGTGAACCACCCTGTCGCCAAGCGTTTCCGGCCCAGCGCGCGTTCGGCGTTGCGGGCCGCCCAGTCCAGATTCTCGACCGCGAGCATCACCTCGAGCGCCGCGTCGGCCTCCGGTTTGCCGGTCTCGGCACGCAGCACCTCCACCAATTCGCCCGCGTTCCTGGCGATCTGGGCCCGCCAGTCCAGCAGCAGCCTGCGGCGTTCGGCGAATCTCAGTTCGCCCCACCAGCTCTGGGTCGCGCGCGCCGTGCGCACCGCGCGGGTGACCTCGGCGGGACCGTCGACGGAATACTGCGCGAGCTGCTCGCCGGTGCGCGGGTCGAACGACGTCAGCACGTCGGACCGCCCCGTCGGCGCAGCGGTGGCCTCTGTCATCGTCACCTCTCACGGGAGATCGAACGCGCCCTGGCACGGGCAGGTGAGACGAGTGTTTCCCCGTCGGCCAGCGTATGGGCGTCCGGGCGAGCCGACAAGGTGGATTTGCGCACACGACAAACGGCCGGGCGAACGGCCGGACCGGTAACATCGCGCCGAACGGTACAGATCACTTACCGACAAGCTAATTTCCGTGATGGTGGAGAGTTGATGCCGAGTTCGATCTCAATGGATTCGCCCGCAGGGGGCGTCGCGTCGCGTGCCGATGAGCCCGCGGTGCTGGTGTCCGATGTGCGCAAGTCCTTCGGCGACGTGCACGCGTTGCAAGGCATCAGCTTCCGGGCGGAGAAGGCCAGTGTGCTCGGCATCCTCGGGCCCAACGGCGCGGGCAAGACCACCACGGTCAAGATCCTGTCGACGCTGCTGCGCCCCGACTCCGGCACCGCCGTCGTGGCGGGTCACGACGTGCGCACCGACGCCGCGGGCGTGCGCCGCGCGATCATGATGACCGGCCAGTACGCCGCCCTCGACGAGAACCTGACCGGCCGCGAGAACCTCGAGCTGTTCGGGCGGCTGATGGGCCTGTCCAAGTCGGCCGCGCGCAAGCGCGCCGAAGTCCTGCTCGAGGAGTTCGACCTGGTCAGCGCCGGTAAGCGGGCCGTGCGCAACTACTCGGGCGGCATGCGCCGTCGCGTCGACATCGCCTGCGGGCTGGTCGTGCGGCCCGAGGTGGTGTTCCTCGACGAGCCGACCACCGGCCTCGACCCGCGCAGCCGCCAGGGCGTGTGGGACCTGGTCACCGCGCTCAAGAACCAGGGCATCACGGTGCTGCTCACCACGCAGTACCTCGAAGAGGCCGACGTGCTCAGCGACAACATCATCGTCATCGACAAGGGCACCGTCATCGCGGAGGGCACCGCCGACCAGCTCAAGGCCAAGACCGGCGGCAGCTTCTGCGAGATCGTCCCGCTCGACCCCAGCCGCCTCGCCGCGACCGTCGAGGCGCTCGGTGACCTGGTCCCCGCCGCCGTCGCGGCCGAGATCGCCGGCGCCGACAAACTCTCCGTCCCCGCGCCCGACGGTGCCGCCACCCTCGCCGAAGCGCTGCGCAGGCTCGACAGCGCCGGCATCGACCTGGCCGACATCGCGCTGCGCAGGCCTTCGCTCGACGACGTGTTCCTCTCGATCACCGGCCATTCGGGCGGCCACCAGTGAGTGCCCCGACCGTCGCGGGGACCACCCTGTTCGACGACCTCCCCCCGGCACAGCCGAGCAGCTTCGCGCAGTGGCGCGCGCTGACCGGCCGCGTCGTCTGGACCATGGTCACCAAGGGCGAGCTGATCGTCGCGGTGCTGTTCCCGCTGGTGATCACCGTGGCCTTCTACCTGCCGCTGCGGTACGTGATGAAGGTCCAGGGCATCGACTACGCGCAGTACGTCATGCCGATCATCGTGCTCCAGACGATGGCGATGACCATGATGTCGAACGCGCAGCTGGCCGCCTTCGAGGCGCTCACCGGCCTGAGCTCGCGGCTGCAGACCATGCCGATCGGCTCGCTGGTTCCGCTGGTCTCGCGGATCAGCGCGGGCCTGGTGCGCTCGGTGATCTCGCTGGCCGCCACCATCGGCTACGGCTACCTGATCGGCTTCCGGTTCACCGGCGGCTGGCTGCAGGCGCTGGCGTTCTGCGGTTTCGCGCTGGCCGTCGGCCTGGTGCTGACGCTCGGCGCCGACGCGCTCGGCAGCCTCACCAAGAACCCCGAGTCGCTGAGCCAGGCGCTCACCCTGCCGATCCTGATCTTCGGGATGCTGTCCACCGGGTTCGTGCCCGAGCAGGCCTTTCCGAGCTGGGCGCGCGGCTTCGCCCGCAACCAGCCGATCTCGCAGGCCGCCCAGACCCTCAGCGACATGGCCGCGGGCCAGGTGAGCTGGGCGGGGACCTGGGTGTCGCTGGCGTGGCTCGGTGGCCTGGCCATCTTCTTCCTCCCACTGGCTGTGTGGGCGAGTGTGAGGCGATCATGACGACGACCACTCCCGAGCGGAACTCGCTGCCCGCCGACGAGACCGCGGCGCTGCTGCCGGTGGTGCACGCCAAGCCGGAAGGCGCGGTGTCGAACTGGGCGACCCACAGCCTCCTGCAGTGCAAGCGCCTGCTGATGGTGTGGCTGCGCGATCCGGCGACGACGATCCAGACCATCGTCTACCCCGCGGTGACGCTGATGATGTTCCGCATCGTGCTCGGCGACTACATCACCGCCTACGGCGGCATGCCCGCGATCTACGGCCAGGCCGCGCTGCTCACCCTGGTGGCGGCCATGACCGGCGCGGTGGTCAGCGCGCTCGGCTTCAAGCGGGAGAAGGCCGCCGGGCTGCTCAGCCGGTTCTACACGATGCCGCTGAACAAGGCCTCGCTGCTGACGGGCCGGTTGCTGGCCGAGGCGGTGCGCATCCTCATCACCACGGTGATCGTGCTGCTCGTCGCGGTGCCGCTGGGCTTCCTGTTCATGGAGGACCCGCTCACCAACATCGCGCTGGTCTGCGTGCCGGTGGTGTTCGGGCTCGGCTTCGCGGTGATGGTGACCGCGCTGGCCACCGTCACCGAGGGCGTGATGCTGATCAGCCTGATCAGCATCGTCAACACGCTGCTGATGTTCTTCAACACCGGCTTCGTCCCGATCATCGCCTACCCGACCTGGCTGCAGGCCACCGTGGAGAACCAGCCGATGAGCTGCGCGATCAACGCGATGATCGGCCTGTCCTACGGCGGACCGGTCGCCGAGCCGCTGCTGAAGACGCTGGCCTGGACGGTCGGCATGATCGCGGTCTTCGCCTACCCGGCGATCGTCGGCTACAAGCGCGCCGCGCAGACCGCCTGAGACCCACCACGATCGTCCCGCGGTCCGGGTGACCGCGGGGCGATCGTGGTGTCAGTGGGTGGGCGCCTCGGCGGGCGCGAACGGGTAGTCGACCCACCGATTACGGTTGGTCCAGCCGACCAGGTCGTAGCGCCAGCGGAACGGCCAGGTGTGGGCGACCGTGTTGAACAGGACGGCGCCGAGGGCGGTGTAGTCCTCGTGCGCCGAGAGCAGCGCCCGCTGCCCCCGCGCGGATTCGGTGAAGAACGCCTCGAACATGGCGATCGACTGGTCGGTGGTGAGCCTGCCCAGCCCCCACAGCCCGCGCATCCGCATCCAGTACACCGCGCGCGCCCGCCATGGCCACAGCGCCTCGATCGGGTCGTTGCCCTGTTGCACGGCGGCGACCGCGGTGTCGATCAGCGCGAGCGAGTCGCCGACGGAGTAGCCGGTGCACGGGTGCATCATTCCGCCGCGCGAACCGAACGGCACGGCGACGGCGGTGCCCTTCTTCGGCGGCGGCTGGTCGAGCGGGTAGTGCGCGGCCTCGTGCGGCTCGTCGCCGGTGAGGCGGATGCCGTGCGCGGCCAGCCTGTTCAGCGTCCGCTTGCGCAGCTCGTGCTGGGGCATGCCGCCGCGCAGGCCGAGGCTGGTCTCCTCGAAGATCACCGTGCCGTCGCCGAGCGGCACCGCGTACAGGAACGACGGCGGCTCGTCGGGGCCGGCGCCGTTCTCCGGCCGCCAGTCCAGCAGCAGCCCTTCGCCGTCGGCCACCATCGGCGCCGCGGTCTCCGCGTCGACGAAGATGCCGTGCGCGGAGGCGGCCCTGCGCTTGCCGAGGGTCGGCAGCCCCCTGGTGTCGAACACCGTCGCCGCCTTGATCACGGCGCCGTCGGCGAGTTCCACCTCGTGCCGGTCGACCCTGGTCGCCCGCGCGGCGACCACCGTCGCGTCGTCGAGGGCGAGCGCCGCGTGCAGCCCCGCCTTGGACAGCACGCAGTACGGGCGGTCGATCCGGTGCTCGGTCTTGGTCCAGACCGTCGGCGTGGCGATCCGCTGTGCGATGGCACTCGCGGGCAACCACTCCGGCAGCTCGTCCACCCAGCACGAGAAGGTCGGCGGGAACAGCCGGTCGGGCCGGGGATCCACCGCGGCCACCCGCAATCCCGCGCCCGCGGCGCGATGCGCCAGCCCCCGCCCGGTCGGCCCCAACCCGACCACACACACATCGAACTCCCGCGCACTGTCCACGCTCGCATTCAATCCGCTGCCGCCCGCGGCGCGCAACAAGCCGGACGGGCGGGCAGGGCACATCGGCCCGCGAGCCATGGTTCCTGGGCGGAACTCAGTCCTCCAGCGCGAGCGCTTGGCGCATCGTCAATCGCCCCTGGGTCTGCATCAGCGACCGGCGGTAGATCTTCTCCGCCACCACCACGATCCCGTAGGCGGCCACCGCCATCACCGCCAGCGCGACGACCGGTTCCCACCAGACCGCGCTGCCCTCGGCGAGCCGGCCGGGCATGGCGACGATCGACATGATCGGCACATACGACGCCACCACCCGCGCGGTCCCGGTGAGGAAGATGCCCGCGAACAACACGATCATGATCAGCATCGACAGGGGAGTGGCCGTGGACTGCAGGTCCTCGCTGCGGGTGGCCAGCGAGCCAGCGACCGCCCACAGGCAGGCCAGCGCGAGGAAACCGACCAGGAAGAACACGATGAACCAGCCTGCGGCTCCGGCGATCCGGCCCAGCTGATCGCCCTGCCCGATCGCCGCGAGTCCCACCAGCCCGGCACCGACGAACAAACCGAGCTGGATGAACGCCAGCACCGCGTTGCCCGCGACCTTGCCGATCAGCAACTGCCGCAACGGCATCGCGCTGGCCAGGATCTCGACGATCCGGTTCTGCTTCTCCTCCACCACGCTCTGCGCGATGGACATGCCGAACAGCACCGAGGACAGATAGAAGAGGAAGGCGAACACGAACGCCACGATCTTGGCGAGACCGGGATCGACGGCGCCCTGCTCCAGCAGGTCGTAGGTCACCCCGGCGCCGCGGCCGAGTTCCTCCAGCGAGACGCCCGCCGCCGCGGCATTGCGTTCCAGGGCGAGCTGGGTCGCGGCGGCGGTGATGTAGGTGGTGGCGTTGTCGTCCTCGGCCGTCTTGCCGATCAGCCGCCACCCGGAGTCGACCGGCACCAGCCCGACCTCGGCCCGCTCGTCGCGCACCGCCTGCTCGACGGCGGCCCGATCAGCCATCGGCTCGGTGGTGAAGGTGACATCGGTATCGGCCGCCGAGGCCAGCCCGTCGGCCGTCTGCACGACCGTCGCGGCGTCCGGCCCGGTGACCGCGACCGCGATCCGATCCGGCCTGCTGCTCAGGAAACCGGTGACGGCCAGCGACGCGACGATGGCCACGATGGTCACCACCGTCGAAATGACGAAGTTGCGATCCCGCAGCTTCACCACGATCTCCCTGGCGGCGACGATCCGCCACACTCCGCGCGACCCGCTCATGTCCTGCCCTCCTGGCATGCTCGGGCGCCCTGCGTGGTGACGCGAGCTACCGCCTCCGGGCGCTGACCGTTCATGCCGTCACCTCCCGGTAGATCTCCGCCACCGTGGGCCGCAGCTCGGCGAACTCGCGCACCGACCCGCGCGCGAGCGCCTCGGTGAGGACCGAATCGGTGCTCGCGCCCGTCAATTCGAGTACCGCCGCCGACCCGTTCGTCTCGACCACCCTGACCCCGGCGAATGCGCGCAGCCATCCCGGGTCGCTGTCGACGACCAGCCGGTATCGCGCCGCGCTGCCCGCCCGCAACGACTCCACCGAGCCCTGCCCGACCACCCGCCCACCGGCGAGGATCACCAGCTGATCGCACAGCCGCTCGACCAGATCGAGCTGATGCGAGGAGAACAGCACCGGCACCCCCTGGTCGGCGTACTCGCGCAGCAGCTCGGCCATGGAGTCGACCGCGACGGGGTCGAGCCCCGAGAACGGCTCGTCGAGGATGAGGGCCGTCGGCCGCGCGATCACCGCCGCCGCGATCTGCACGCGCTGCTGGTTCCCGAGCGACAGCGATTCGAGCTTGTCCCTGCCCCGCTCCCCGAGCCCGAACCGCTCCAGCAGGTCCCCGGCCCGCGCCCTGGCCGCCGCCGCGCTCACGCCACGCAACCGCGCCAGATAGACCAGCTGATCGACGACCGGCTGTTTGGGATAGAGCCCGCGTTCCTCCGGCATGTAGCCGAAGGCGCGGCGATCGGCGGCGGTCACCGGACGCCCTGCCCAGCTGATCTCGCCCGCGTGCACGGCGAGTACCCCCATGATCATCCGCATGGTGGTGGTCTTGCCCGCTCCGTTGCCGCCGACGAACCCGGTCAGCGCGCCGGGCGCCACCGTGAACGACACGTGGTCGACCGCCACGTTGTCGCCGAAACGCCGGACCAGTCGCGCGACTTCCAACATCCCACAACCGTACCGATCCAAGGGCTTTCGCCGAGGTAGGTCAGCGCGGAGTGACCCAGGTGGTGATGTCGGCGTGCACGACCTCGACGCCGTCCTTGTCGTAGATCGACACGGGCACGGTCAGTTCGGTGCCCTCGGTGATGGCGGCGAAGTCGGGGATCTCGGCCAGCTTCGCCACGGCGCGCAGGCCGGTCTCGGCCTTGGTCAGGTACTGCACATTCATCGCCTTGGGGATCCAGCGATGCGTGGTCGGCACCGTGGCCTCGCTGAGCATGCCCATCGCGACCTCGGCGAGGTTGCAGGCCGCGATCGCGTGGAAGGTGCCCAGATGGTTGTGGATGCCGAACCACTTGGGGGAGGTCACCTCGCAGATCCCGGGCTCGAGCCGGACCACCTGCGGCAGCACGGTACCGAAGTAGGGGACCCGGGCGACCATGCCCAGCGAGAACAGCGTGTGCCCGAGACGATTGTCGGGCAGTTTCTTCCAGCCGCGGTACGTCGCGGTTTCCTGTGCCATTCCCGTATCTTACTCAAAAGTAAGGTAGCGCGGAACCCGCCCCGGCGGGGTGTCGGCGCCGCGCCAGCTACCATGGACCGGCACAGCTCGATCGGCGGTGCGGTCCAGGTAGAAGGCCCCTCGCGGCGTGATCGATACCTCATGACCCCCGATTTGAAGACCGCCGACGGCATGGTGCATACTGTTCGGGTTGCCTTTCACAGGATCATGTCTTCTCCTCGGAGGAGGCGGGTCGCGTGAGGCGAGCAGTAGTTTGTATCCCGCCGGTTCGCCGGGGTGGATACGTCCGGGACCACCGTTCCAGGCCAAGGTGAGCAAGCGACCAGGGCTGAGGAATGAGCGAAAAGGCGACACGCCCGACCGCGTGGACCGGAGAACCATGACAGATGAACAGCGGCGAGGATCGGGCGGTGCCCGGTCGCGGTCTCCAGACTGAGATCTTCGTGTGTTCGGGCTGTGCAAATGAGGGTGGTGCAGGAGCCAGCTCCTGTGACCACGAAGGAAAGCGGAGAAAAGGACACTTAGCGTGGCGGGACAAAAGATCCGCATCAGGCTCAAGGCCTATGACCACGAGGCGATCGACGCGTCTGCGCGCAAGATCGTGGAGACGGTGACCCGCACTGGCGCCCGTGTGGTCGGGCCTGTGCCGTTGCCCACCGAGAAGAACGTGTACTGCGTCATCCGTTCGCCGCACAAGTACAAGGACTCGCGCGAACACTTCGAGATGCGTACGCACAAGCGCCTCATCGACATCCTCGACCCGACGCCGAAGACGGTCGACGCGCTCATGCGCATCGATCTGCCGGCCAGCGTCGACGTCAACATCCAGTGACGGGGACTCGAGATATGACTGACAACAAGAACCGGCCCGCGGCCGGCATCCTGGGCACCAAGCTCGGCATGACCCAGGTCTTCGACGAGAAGAACCGCGTCGTCCCGGTCACCGTCATCAAGGCGGGCCCGAACGTGGTCACCCAGATCCGCACCGTGGAGCGCGACGGCTACTCGGCCGTCCAGATCGCTTTCGGCGCCATCGACCCGCGCAAGGTGAACAAGCCGGACGCCGGCCAGTTCGCCAAGGCCGGTGTCACCCCGCGCCGCCACGTCACCGAGATCCGCGTCGCGGATGCCTCCACCTTCGAGGTCGGCCAGGAGCTCTCCGCCGACGTCTTCGAAGAGGGCACCTACGTCGACGTGACCGGTATCAGCAAGGGCAAGGGCTTCGCCGGCACCATGAAGCGTCACGGCTTCGCCGGTCAGGGCGCCTCGCACGGTGCGCAGGCTGTGCACCGTCGCCCCGGCTCCATCGGTGGCTGCGCCACCCCCGGCCGCGTGTTCAAGGGCATGCGCATGTCGGGTCGCATGGGTAAGGAACGCGTCACCACGCAGAACCTCTCGGTTCACAAGGTCGACGCCGAGAACGGCCTGCTCCTGGTCAAGGGTGCCATCCCGGGCCGCAAGGGCAACGTCGTGATCGTCAAGAGCGCCGTGAAGGGTGGTGCGCACGCATGACCAGCCTCGACAAGAAGGCCAACCTGACGCTGACCGTGAAGGCCGCAGGCGGCAAGACCGAAGGCACCGTCGAACTCCCCGCGGAGATCTTCGACGTGACCGCCAACGTCGCGCTGATGCACCAGGTCGTCATCGCGCAGCTGGCCGCCGCTCGCCAGGGCACCCACGCCACGAAGACTCGTGGTCAGGTCTCCGGTGGCGGCAAGAAGCCGTACCGCCAGAAGGGCACCGGTCGCGCCCGCCAGGGTTCGACCCGCGCGCCGCAGTTCGCCGGCGGTGGCACCGTCCACGGCCCGCAGCCGCGTGACTACAGCCAGCGGACCCCCAAGAAGATGAAGGCCGCCGCCCTGCGTGGCGCCCTGTCCGACCGGGCCCGCAACGAGCGCATCCACGTGATCACCGAGCTGGTCGCGGGTCAGACCCCGTCGACCAAGGCCGCCAAGAGCTTCCTGTCCGAGCTGTCGGACCGCAAGAAGTTCCTGGTCGTCGTCGGTCGCGAGGACGTCGCCGCGTGGAAGAGCGTGGCGAACCTGCAGAACGTGCTGCCGATCGCCCCGGATCAGCTCAACACCTACGACGTCCTCAACAGCGACGAACTGGTGTTCAGCGTCGAGGCCCTGAACGCGTTCGTTCACGGTCCCGCCGAGGCGGCCCAGGAGGAGAGCAAGTGAGCACCATCGCCGACCCCCGCGACATCCTGCTCGCACCGGTCATCTCGGAGAAGTCCTACGGACTGATCGAGGAAGGCACCTACACCTTCCTGGTGCACCCGGATTCGAACAAGACGCAGATCAAGATCGCCGTCGAGAAGGTCTTCGGCGTCAAGGTCACCAGCGTCAACACCGCCAACCGTCAGGGCAAGCGCAAGCGGACCCGCTTCGGTTACGGCAAGCGCAAGGACACCAAGCGCGCGCTCGTGACCATCTCGGCCGACAGCAAGCCCATCGAGATCTTCGGAGGCCCGGTCGCGTAAGCGGCTGGTCATCCAGAAAGTAGAGAAGAACTCATGGCAATCCGTAAGTACAAGCCGACAACGCCGGGCCGTCGTGGCTCCAGCGTCTCGGACTTCGCCGAGATCACCCGGTCGACGCCGGAGAAGTCGCTGCTGCGCCCGCTCACCAAGTCCGGTGGTCGTAACGCGCACGGTCGCATCACCACGCGTCACCGCGGTGGCGGTCACAAGCGTGCCTACCGTCTGATCGACTTCCGTCGCCTGGACAAGGACGGCATCCCGGCCAAGGTCGCGCACATCGAGTACGACCCCAACCGCACCGCCAACATCGCACTGCTGCACTACGCCGACGGCGAGAAGCGCTACATCATCGCGCCGAAGGGCATCCAGCAGGGCAGCCCGATCGAGTCCGGCCCCACGGCCGACATCAAGCCGGGCAACAACCTGCCGCTGCGCAACATCCCGACCGGTACCACGATCCACAACGTGGAGCTGCGTCCGGGCGGCGGCGCCAAGATGGCCCGTGCCGCAGGCATGAGCATCCAGCTGCTGGGCAAGGAGGGTCCGTACGCGACCCTGCGTATGCCCTCCGGTGAAATCCGCCGTGTCGACGTGCGCTGCCGCGCCACCGTCGGCGAGGTCGGCAACGCCGAGCAGTCGAACATCAACTGGGGCAAGGCCGGCCGTATGCGCTGGAAGGGCCGCCGTCCCACCGTCCGTGGTGTCGTCATGAACCCGGTCGACCACCCGCACGGTGGTGGTGAGGGCAAGACCTCCGGTGGTCGCCACCCGGTCTCCCCGTGGGGTCAGCCTGAGGGCCGCACCCGCAAGCCCAACCGCCCGAGCGACAAGCTCATCGTCCGCCGCCGCAAGACCGGCAAGAAGCGCTAAGGAGGAGGTAAGAAATGCCACGCAGCCTCAAGAAGGGCCCGTTCGTCGACGACCACCTCCTCGCGAAGGTGGACGTGCAGAACGAGAAGGGCACGAAGCAGGTCATCAAGACCTGGTCGCGTCGCTCGACCATCATCCCCGATTTCATCGGCCACACCTTCGCCGTCCACGACGGTCGCAAGCATGTCCCGGTGTTCATCTCGGACAACATGGTCGGCCACAAGCTCGGTGAGTTCGCGCCGACCAGGACGTTCAAGAGCCACGTCAAGGACGACCGGAAGAGCAAGCGGCGATGACTGAAACCAACACCGAAACGGTTCAGAACCCGACTGCCCGCGCCACCGCTAAGCACGTGCGGGTCACCCCGATGAAGGCGCGTCGCGTCGTGGACCTGGTCCGCGGCAAGCGTGTCGAGGACGCCCTGGCGATCCTGAAGTTCGCGCCGCAGGCCGCGAGCGAGCCGGTCGCCAAGGTCGTGGCCAGCGCCGCGGCGAACGCCGAGAACAACCTCGGTCTGAACCCGGCCACCCTGGTCATCTCGACCGCGTTCGTCGACGAGGGTGCCACCATGAAGCGTTTCCAGCCGCGGGCCCAGGGCCGCGCGTTCCGGATCCGCAAGCGCACCAGCCACATCACCATCGAGGTCGAGAGCGTGCCCACTGCCGGCGCTGCCACTCGTAGCCGCCGGAAGGGAGGGGCAAAGTAAATGGGACAGAAAATCAACCCCCATGGCTTCCGCCTCGGTATCACCACCGACTGGAAGTCGCGTTGGTACGCGGACAAGCAGTACGCGGAATACGTGAAGGAAGACGTTCAGATCCGCAAGCTCCTCGCCACCGGCATGGAGCGGGCAGGCATCTCGAAGGTCGAGATCGAGCGCACCCGTGACCGCGTGCGTGTGGACATCCACACCGCGCGTCCCGGCATCGTGATCGGTCGCCGTGGCGCGGAGGCCGACCGCATCCGCGCCGAGCTGGAGAAGCTCACCAAGAAGCAGGTTCAGCTGAACATCCTCGAGGTCAAGAACCCCGAGTCGGATGCGCAGCTGGTCGCTCAGGGTGTCGCCGAGCAGCTCAGCAACCGTGTGGCGTTCCGTCGCGCGATGCGCAAGGCCATCCAGTCGGCCATGCGTTCGCCGAACGTCAAGGGCATCCGTGTGCAGTGCTCGGGCCGCCTCGGTGGCGCCGAAATGTCGCGCTCGGAGTTCTACCGCGAGGGTCGCGTCCCGCTGCACACGCTGCGCGCGGACATCGACTACGGCCTCTACGAGGCCAAGACCACCTTCGGTCGCATCGGCGTGAAGGTCTGGATCTACAAGGGTGACATCGTCGGTGGTCGTCGTGAGCTGACCGCCGCCGCCGCTGCTCCGGAGCGCCCGCGTCGCGAGCGTCCGAGCCGCCCGCGTCGTTCCGGTTCCGCCGGCACCACCGCGACCTCGACCGAGGTCGGTCGCGCCGCCACCGCTGTGGCGGACGCACCGGCAGAGAACCAGGAGGGCTGACGCATGCTGATGCCCCGTCGCGTCAAGCACCGCAAGCAGCACCACCCGTCCCGCTCCGGCATGTCCAAGGGCGGCACCGCGGTGGCGTTCGGTGAGTACGGCATCCAGGCTCTCGAGCCCGCCTACGTCACCAACCGTCAGATCGAGTCGGCGCGTATCGCGATGACCCGCCACATCAAGCGTGGCGGCAAGATCTGGATCAACATCTACCCCGACCGCCCGCTCACCAAGAAGCCTGCCGAGACCCGCATGGGTTCCGGTAAGGGTTCGCCGGAGTGGTGGGTCGCGAACGTGAAGCCCGGTCGGGTCATGTTCGAGATGTCTTACCCGAATGAGGAGATCGCTCGCGAGGCCCTGCGTCGCGCGATGCACAAGCTCCCGATGAAGTGCAGGATCGTGACCAGGGAGGAGCAGTTCTGATGGCTACCGGAACACCGGCCGCAGAGCTCCGCGAGCTCAACGAAGAAGAGCTCGTGGCCAAACTGCGCGAGAGCAAGGAAGAGCTCTTCAACCTGCGCTTCCAGATGGCGACGGGTCAGCTCGACAACAACCGTCGTCTGCGCGTCGTCCGCCACGAGATCGCGCGCATCTACACGGTCATGCGTGAGCGCGAGCTCGGCCTGGCCACGGCACCCGCTGGCAAGGGAGACGCGGCATGAGCGAGAACAAGGAAGAGCGCAACAGCCGCAAGGTACGCAGCGGCTACGTCGTCTCGGACAAGATGAACAAGACGATCGTCGTCGAGCTGGAAGACCGTCACCGGCACCCGCTCTACGGCAAGATCATTCGCACCACCTCCAAGGTGAAGGCGCATGACGAGAACGAGATCGCCGGCATCGGCGACCGCGTTCAGCTGATGGAGACCCGTCCGCTGTCGGCCACCAAGCGCTGGCGTCTGGTCGAGGTCCTGGAGAAGGCCAAGTAAGGTCCCTCCTCGATCCATCGAGATCGTACGCACGAAGGCCCGTTTCCCCCTGGGAGGCGGGCCTTCGTCGTTCCCTCGGCTACCACGGAAGTGGTGTCATCTTTGATACCATGATGCGGTGGCCTGGACGATGCGGCTGACAGCCGAAGAAGAGGCGGCGCTGGCGGCGCAAGCCGACGATGAGGGCCGCTCCAAGAACGAGATCATGCGCGACGCGCTACGCGCCTATCTGCTGCGGAACCGCACATGGGACACACCGCTGCTGACCGACGATGACACCTTCGACCTCGGCGGCCCGATCAGCAAGGACGACATCCACGATGCGATGAATCGCTCCGCATGATCGTCGTCGCCGATACTTCCGGACTGCTCGCCCTGTTCAACCGCACCGATCCGGAGCATTTCGCGGTGCGTCGAGCGGCCGATTCGGCGAGCGCGCTGGTGGTCAGTCCGATGGCATTGACGGAAGTCCACCATGTCGCCAGCGTTCGCGCGGGTCGCAAGGTCGCCGATCGCATTCTCGATCTGCTCGCCGAGCGCATCGGATCCACTCGTATCGTGCTGGCGCAGGTTGATGCGCTCCAACTCGCGGCGGCGGTCAAGATTCGCGCCATGTACGACGGTCTCGACCTCGACCTGGTCGACGCTGTGTGCGTTGCCCTGGCGGCCGAGTTCGACACCGACGCGATCCTCACGCTGGACCGCAGGGACTTCCGGGCGCTCCGTCCGCTGAATGGTTTTCCGGCGTTTCGGCTGTTTCCCGACGACGCCGAGGAGCCGGCCGTCAGCCGGTGAAGGCGTAAGGGTGGCGGATCTTTCGGGCGAATTCGACGATGTTGGTGACGGTGGTGCCGGAGACGCCCACCTCGGCGCCGATGCTGCGGGCAGACCAGGACTGGTCGGTGAGTTCGAGGATTTCCTCGATCTGATCGAGGGTCAGGCGCAGGGGGCTGCGGTGGGCGATCTGGCGGGCCAGGGCGCGGACCTCGTTGTCGTCGTCGAAGTCGTAGTCGTCGAGGTCTTCGGGCTCGACGGGCTCGTCCTCGACGAGGTCGCTTGATTCGATCTTCCGCAGCGGCTTCTTCGGCGCGGGCTTGGCCAGGGGCTGCTCGGCTGTCATCGGCTGAGCCTGCGTGATCGGCTCGCTCGGCGCGGATTCGGTCTCCGGGCGCTGGTGCGAGCCGGAATCCGGTTCGTTGTTCGTCAGCGGTGATTCCGGTGCGAGCGTCGTCGCGGGCTGGGAATCCTGGCCGGATCCTGCGGGTTCGTTGCCCGCGACCGATGCGGGATCGGTGTCGCGTCGGGCAGGTTCGTCGACCGATGCCGGTGTGGAATCACTGAGTTCGCGCTCGCGGGCAGGCGCGGGCTCGACGTCGAGTTCCGCGGTGAGGGTGAGCTGTTCGGGCTCGTCGGCCTCGGGCTGTGGATCGTTGTGCACCACTGGGGATGCCGCGGTGTCGCCGTTGCGGTCACGGGCGACGGAGCCGGCGTGCGCCGTCGCCTCGGGAACCGGGTCGGTACCGCTGGCCGCGTCCGCAGTGGCCTGCGCGCCGGCCGTGACCGGTATTCGCCGCACGGTGGGGGCGGCGCCGTTCGCGCGGGCGTAGTCGCCGTTGCGCCGGTGCTCGGCGGCGGCCTTGTGGATCAGCTCCAGCGTGCCGGGCACGGCCGCTTTGTCGACCGAGGCCCGGCGCCCGACCGCGAGCTTGCGCTCGACCTTCGCGGCCACCACGACCTCATCGGCAGGCAGATCGGTCGACGAAACTGTTTCCGCCGCCACGTGATCCGAACCGGCTTCGGCATTCGCCCGAACCGTATCGCGGACCGCGCTGTCGGCGACAGTACGGGAGCCGTCATTTGTCGAGTCCATGCCGAGTACATCGGGCACGCCGGCGCTGGCGTCCACCTCGGACAGGGCCGCCGTGGCGTCCATGCCGGCCGAGGCTGCTACGCCATTCGCGCCGGTGGTGGCAGCATCAGCGGTATCGGCTGCAATGCCGTTGGTGCCGGTCGTGACGGCGTCGGTGGTACCGGCTGCGGTGCCGTTCGTGTGGGAGGTGGCTGCAGGGGTGGGGCCGGTTGCTGCGGCGCTGATCGTCTCATGCGCGCCGACGGTGCCTGCCATGGTCGGGTCGACACCACCGATGACAGCAGGCGCGGAGCCAGTCGCGACGTCCGCCAAGTCGGTCGGCGACTCGTACGCACCGGGAGCGCCCTTCGGGATCGCGGTGTCGACCTGGACGACTGCCGTGCCGCCTGCGTGCTCCGTGCGCGGGCGAGGCTCGGCGGCAGGCGAATTCACCTCGGCTGCGGTCGATGCCGCGAGGTGGCTGAATCCGTTGCGCGCGCTCTCGTCGGTGTGTGCCGGCGATCCGGCCGCGACGCGCTCGGGTTGCGGGGCGCGCACTCCGGTGGAGGCGAGCGGAGTACCGACCGCCTCGGATGTCGGCACATCGCGGTGATGGGCGTTGACGCCGGAAATCTGATGCGCGGCCGAGGCCGCGGCAGTCGCGGGCTCAGCGGCCACCTGCTCAGTCGGCGCGTAACTCGGCGATGCGGTCATTGCCGAAAGCCTGTGGTCGCGAACGGAACCCGGTTCGCGCACGGTGCCGGCATCCGAGACCTGTTCCGACCGAGCGAAACTCGTGCCCACTTCCCCGGGTAGCTCCACCGAGGCGCTCTCGATGAGCAGGGCGTAACGCGCGGAGACCCAGGCGTGCAACCAGATCACGACGCCGACCATGACGGGCGCGATCGAGTATTCGGCCGCGCGGCCCCAGGCGCCGGCGGCCAGGTGGGGGCCGGCGTTGAGGGCGACGGTGGTGCCGAGGAGGGCGAGTTCGAAGACGAGGACCTTGCCGCGTTCGAGTTCGCGGCCCCAGCGGGCGGCGGTGGTGGCGGCGACCATGATCGTGATGATCGGGATCGAGATCATCGCCTCGATCCCGAAACTGAGCCAGTACAGCGGGTCGCTCATGTCCCCGCTCGGCACGAGGTTGTGCTGCACGTTCACCCCGGCCCACACCATGCCGAGGACGACGACGCCGATCAGCGCCCGCGACGACCACTCCGCGCGCCGGTAGAGCTGAGCGAGCCGGGCGTCGGCGCTGGAGACCCGGCGGCGCGCGGCCAGCGCCTTGCGGTGCCAGCGCGCGTCGGCCTCGTCGGTGCGGCGGATGAGTGCCCCGGTGCGCCGGTCCCGCTGCTCGGCGGCGAGTTCGTCGGCGACGGCGCGGCGGCGCTGCTTGCGGCGCTGCGCGCGAATCCATTCGGCGAGTTCACGTTCGGCGCGGATCTCGGAGTCGGAGAGCGCGTCGTAGAGGGCGGTGTCGTGCTGGAGGGGGAGCTTGCCGCGCGCGGTCGCGACCTGCTGCGCGAGTGCCGTGATCTCGGTGTTCGGCGTGCTGACGGCATCATCGATCGACCGCTCGTCGGACATCTGGCGCCTTCCGGTCACTCGAACATATGGACTATCGAACATATGTGTGATTGCCAGAGAGCGTAAACGCCGACCGGTCGCCGGTCAACGACAACGGCGGATCACACCGGTGCCGACGGCCCGGCGTGACGGCGTGTCCAGGGCGAACGTCGCGTCCGCCTACTCGCGCGAATCGGGCCCGGTGATCCGCCGCTCGTAGTCCGCGCGCGCCGACGAAGAGGCAACGGCGGCGACCTGATTCGGCACGGTGCGGCGCAGGACGAGATCGCGCGCACGCTGGGGAAGCAGGCCGGCCAGCCGCAGCAGCGGACCGACCTGCGCGGGCAGGACGACCTCGAAGCGCGGTCGTTCGACGACGGCGAGCACGGCGCGGGCAACATCGGCGGGCTGCAGGAGTTTCGCGGCGCCGGTGGCGGTTCCGGCCGCGAGTTCGGTGTCGACCACGCCCGGCATGATCGCGGTCAGTTCGACGCCGCTGCCGCGCAGTTCCTCGCGCACGCCGGTCAGGTAGCCGAGGACGCCGTGTTTGGTGGCGGCGTAGGTGGATTCCCCGGCGGGCGAGACCTTGGCCGCGATCGAGGCGATGGTGACGATGTGCCCACGTCCGCGCGTGCGCATCGCCGGCGCGGCCAGCCGCACGCCACGGATCACCCCGTGCAGATTCACCGCGAGCATTCGCGTCGTCGCGGTGTCGGGCTCGGTGTCGAACGAGCCGACCCACATCACCCCGGCATTGTTGACCAGCACATCGATCGGCCCGAGCAGCGCCTCGGTGGTGGCGAGGAAGTCGTGGAAGGACCGCTCGTCGGTGACGTCGAGTTCGCACCCGTGCACCGTTCCCGGCAGTTCCCGCGCGGTCGTGCGCGCCGCCGTCCCGGACAGGTCGCCGACGCAGACCCGGGCGCCCGCCTCGGCGAACTGCCGCGCGATCTCGCGGCCGATGCCCGTGGCGCCACCGGTGACAGCGACGACCAGCCCGGCATGGGTGCGTTTCATCGGCGAAGCCTTTCGATGCAGCGGGAACACGCTTTCTGACATGTCGTCATGTCAGAAATTTCCGCCTAGTATTCCACGCAGTCGCACAGAAGGACAGGCGTCGATGACAGAGGATTCCGCCGATCGTCCGGCGGGTCGGCGGTATTCGGGCCGCACCACCGCGGAGCGCGTCGAGCAGCGCCGCGCGGCCCTGCTCGCCGCCGCGCTCGACCTGTTCGGCACCCAGGGGTACGCGGCGGGTTCGGTGAAGCAGCTGTGCGGCATCGCCGGGCTCACCGAGCGCTACTTCTACGAATCCTTCCGCGACCGCGAGGCCTGCCTGTCGGCCCTCTACGACGAGCTCACCGCGGCCCTGCGCGAGCGCACACTGGCCGCGCTGCGGACGACCGCTCGGGATCTGGACGACCTGATCGCCGCGGGCCTGGCCGCGTTCATCGGCTACCTGACCGAGGACCCGCGGCGGGCCAGGGTGGTGCTGATCGAGGTGGTCGGCGTGTCGGCGCGGATGGAGCAACGCAGGCACGGCGTGCTGCGCGACTACGCCGAGCTGGTGGCGGGCCTGTGGGCGACGGCCCGCGCCGAGCCGCTGTCCGAACACGGCCGTCTGACCTGCGTCACCGTGGTCGGGGGCGTCAACCACCTGCTGGTCGACTGGCTGATGGACGGTCGCGCGACCGAGCCGGACGACCTCGTCGAGGTCTGCGCCGGTGTCTTCGCCGCCGTCCGGGCCACCGATCCGGCCCTGGCCGAGGAGCGCTGACTCAGCGCAGCGCGGTGTGCCAGACGATCGCCGCGGCGAGCGCGCCCGCGCCGTTGAGCGACCAGTGCAGGGCGATGGGGGCGAGCAGGCTGCCGCTGCGCCTGCGCAACCAGGTGAAGACGACGCCCGCGGCGGCGGTGGCCGCGACGGCCAGCGCGATGCCGACGATCTGGCCGAGCAGCCCGCCGCCGACGATGCCGGACAGCCCGGCATTGCCGCTGGTCAGCCCGAGGGACGAGGCGATGTGCCAGAGCCCGAACAGCAGCGAGCCCGCCGCGAACAGCCCGCGCACCCCGAGCACCCGATCGAGGGTGCCGTGCAGGACGCCGCGGAAGGCGAGTTCCTCGGGGATGACGGTCTGCAACGGGATGACGATCATCGACGCGATCAGCGCGCCGGAGATGGTGGCATAGCGGTCAGCGAGGAAGAACGGCCTGGTCACCGGCAGCAGCGCGCCGATCGCGACGGCGGTGAGCACGATGCCGACCGCGCCCACCGCGTACATCGTCCCGCGTCGCCAGTGCCGGGGCGACAGGCCGAGTTCGGCCCAGCCGAGCCCGCGTTTGCGCATCAGCGCCAGCAGCGCGAAGGCCGCGATCGGCACGGTGACGATATTGGCCCAGGCGGTGGTGAAATGCGCGATCAGATTGGTCCCGGCCAGCACGACGACGACCACTGCGATGTCGATATACGCGTGCAGCTTGGGCCGGGGCGCGGTGACGGGGACGGACACCCGACCGAGTGTACGGAATTATCACGAAATGGAAACGGCCGGGTGAATGGCTGGTCCGGGTGGGAAACCGGCCGCCACCGGCCCGGCGGGCCAGCGATCAAGATCGATCGGAACCGGCGGGCTGTGAGGTATCCGACCATCCGGCGTGATCCGTCCACGCCTGCAATTCGCGCCGCGTCTCGAATCGGCGCGGTTCCCCGCTGAGCGGATCGGTGAATTCGAGCGAGGCGGCGAGCAACTGCAGCGGCCTGCGGTAATCGTCGACGGATTTGTCGGTGAGCACCGGATAGAAGTCGTCGCCGAGAATCGGCACTCCGAGACTGTTCATGTGCAGTCGCAGCTGATGGGTCCGGCCGGTGTGCGGTCGCAGCCGGTACCGGCCGAGTCCGTCGCGGTGCTCGATCAGTTCCACCTCGGTCTCGGCGTTGGGCTCGCCGTCCACCTCGTAGGCGGCCAGCACCTGCTTCTCCTTGACGATCCGGCTGCGCACCACGCGCGGCAGCTCCAGCGCCGGATCGTAGGGCGCGACGGCCTCGTACTCCTTGCGCACGGTCCGGCGGTGGAACATCGTCTGATAGGCCCCGCGCGCGGCCGGATTCACCACGAACAGCACCAGCCCGGCGGTCACCCGGTCGAGCCGGTGGGCCGGGATCAGGTCGGGCAGGTCGAGCTCGCGGCGCAACCGCACCAGCGCGGTCTGCAGGATGTGCTGACCGCGCGGGATCGTCGCCAGGAAGTGTGGTTTGTCGATCACCAGGATGTCGTCGTCGCGATGCACGATCCCGATCTCGAACGGCACCTCCCGCTCGACGGGCAGATCGCGGTGGAACCACACCGCGCCGCCGGGCACGAACGGCGCGTCCGGGGCGAGCGGCCCGTCCAGGTCGACGATCTCGCCCGCGCGCAGCATCTCGTCGATCCGGGCCGGATCGACGCGCGGCAGCCGCTCGACCAGGTGCTCACGCACCGTCGCCCAGTGCCCGTCCTCCGGGAGCCGGAGCCGGGCCGGGTCGAGGCCGTGCCGCTTGGGCAGCGGCGGCTGCTGCCTGCGTCGCATGGCACCAGTCTCGCCGGTTCTCAGCCCGCGCGTTCGGCCAGCCCCGGATAGTCGACGATCAGCCCGGCCGCGTCGTATTCCAGCGTGGCCCGGAAATCGAAGGCCTCGGCGCTGTAGTCATAGCGCTGACCAGCGCCGTCGACGACCCTGCGGTAGTGCTGGGACAACCGGGAGACCGCGAGGTCGGCCGCGCTCACGTAGACCGCGGGCGCGTGCGCGGCGTCACCGACGGCGAGGCGGAGCCGGTGCACGGGCAGCGTGTTGGTGCAGGCCGACGCCTCGAGGTCCACGTCGAGACAGCCGTCGAGCTGCGGCGCGTGCACGCCGTCGACCTGCCAGCGGCCGAGCCCGTCGGAGTGCAGTACCAGCGAGCGCCGGGCATCGGCGTAGCGGCCGGTGATCTGCGCCGAGCGCGTGTGCCAACCGCCGTCGACGCGGAGCCGGTAGTCGACGGCCCAGACGTGACCGTCCTCGATCGCGGTCGCGCACCCTTCGATGATCACTCCGCGCGCGTCGTCGCGGAAATAGGTCACTTCGAATCCGGTGCGCGCCTCGCGATGCACCCAGGCGGCCGAGGCGGGCAGGGGAGTGAACACCCTCGGGGAATTCCCGGAATCGCGCCGGTTAACCGGCGCGCTGATCGAGCACCATCAATTTCGCCTCGACGAGGGTATGTCGCGCCCGGCGGCGCACCCGGCACAGATCCACGCTGCATTCGAGGTGTATCTGCATGGCCCGATGCGCCTGTTCGGGCGTGAGCTTTCCGGGATCGGCCTGACAGTCCGCGATTGTCGAAATTATTGATGTGACAAACATTTTCGTTCTCCCGCCGCTGAAAGTCTCTGAGAGGTAGGGAGAAAATTACGCCCGGATTGTCGCCGCGCCGAGGGGGTTGACCGGCAGTTCACACAACTTTCCCCGGGCAGCCACAACCGCTCAACTTAGGCTAACCTACCTTTGGCGCAATGCCGTGGACAGTCGAGAGGGCGAGAACGTTATGACGGTGCAGGTAGCGCCGCCGCCGGGGGCGGAGTCGGGCAACCGGCCGTCCAAGGCGGCGGCGAAAGCGCGTAAACAACAGGAAGCGCGGGCGCGCAAGGAGATTCTGGCCCCGGTCTCGGGCATGCTGACGATCGCGAGCCTGCTCGTCGCCGTCGCCTCGGTGTGCACCGTCGTGCCGTTCCTGCTGATCGTGCAGGCCTGCCGGGAACTGCTCGAAACCCCGGTGGACACCGACCGGGTGTGGTGGCTGTTCGGCGCGGCCGTCGCGGTGCTCGTCGTGCGCGCGCTGCTGCAGGCAGTGGCACTGACCTGGTCACACGCCCTCGATGCCAACTATCAGCTCACCCTGCGCCGGCTGCTGGCCGACAAACTCACCAGGGTGCCGCTCGGCTGGTTCGGCGAGCGCAGCTCCGGTGAGGTCAAGACCTATCTGCGCGACGACGTGGAGGCCCTGCACTACCTCGTCGCGCACGCCCGGCTGGAGTTCGTCGGCGCGCTGGTGGTTCCGCTGGTCACCCTCGGCTACCTGTTCACCGTCGACTGGCGGCTCACCCTGGTGCTGCTGATCCCGCTGATCGCCTACTTCGTGCTGTTCGGCCGCATCATGGACCGCGACGGCCGCGACCGCCTCGCCGTCTACACCCGCTGGGAGCGGCGCACCGCCGAGGCCACCATC
Organism: Nocardia sp. NPDC050717; assembly: GCF_040654275.1. Taxonomy (NCBI): domain Bacteria; kingdom Bacillati; phylum Actinomycetota; class Actinomycetes; order Mycobacteriales; family Nocardiaceae; genus Nocardia; species Nocardia sp. NPDC050717. The sequence continues at coordinate 419,476 of NZ_JBFAHR010000003.1, read as the reverse complement.
GAATTCGTCGACGGCATCCAGGTGGTGCGCGCGTTCGGTCAGGCGGGCAAGGCGCACACCGAGTTCCAGACCGCCGTCGACGGCCAGGTGGCCGCGGCGCAGCGGCTGAAGATGCCGATCATTCGCGTGCAGTCGGCCTCCGACATCGTGGTGATGCCGGTGTTCGTGATGCTGATCGTGCTCGTCGGTGGGCTGGCCTTCGTCGGCCTCGACTGGGTGAATCCGCTCGACCTGCTGCCGTTCCTGCTGGTGGGCCTCGGTATCGGTAGTTCGCTGCTCGGCCTCGGCTACGGCTCGCAGGCGCTGCGGGCCGGTGGCGCCGCGGCGCTGCGCCTGCACGAACTGCAGCAGACGCCGGAACTCGCCGCCGTCGAGTCCGCGACCCCGGCCACCGGGCAGGGCGGCGTCGTCCGCTTCGACGGTGTCGAATTCGCCTACCGCACCGGCCACGACGTGCTGCGCGGCATCGATCTCGAACTGACACCGGGCACCATCACCGCGCTGGTCGGACCGAGCGGTTCCGGCAAGTCCACGCTGGCCAAGCTGCTGCCCCGCTTCTACGACGTCGGCGCGGGCCGGATCACCATCGACGGCCGCGACATCCGCGAGTTCACCAGCGAAGAGCTCTATCGCACCGTCGGTTTCGTCTTCCAGGACGTGCGCCTGATCCGTGGCTCGATCCGCGAGAACCTGCTGATCGCGCGCCGCGACGCCGACGACGCCGCCCTCGAGCGCGCCTGCCGCGCCGCGCAGATCCACGACCGGATCGCGGCGCTGCCGCGGGGCTACGACTCCGAGATCGGCACCGACGCGGCGCTGTCCGGCGGTGAGGCGCAACGACTCTCGATCGCCCGCGCGCTGCTCGCCGACACCCCGGTGCTCGTGCTCGACGAGGCCACCGCCTTCGCCGATCCCGAGTCCGAGGCGGCGGTGCAGGACGCGCTGGCCGCGCTCGTCGCCGGGCGCACGGTGCTGGTGATCGCGCATCGCCTGCACACCATCACCGAGGTCGACCGGATCCTGGTGCTGGAGAACGGATCCCTGGTGGAGGAGGGCACGCACGCCGACCTGCGGGCCGCCGGTGGCCTGTACCAGCGGCTGTGGGAGATCAACGAGGCCGCGCTCGGCACCCTCGCCCTGGTGGAGGAAACACGATGATTCGCAAGGTTTTTCGCCTCGTCCCCGACGAGCTCACCCCGCTCATCCCGCGGCTGCTCGCCGCCATTGTGGTGCAGGCGCTGTGCCAGGCCATCGCCTATCTGCTGCTGGTGCCGGTGCTGGAGGCGCTGTTCGGTGACGACCTGCGCGGCGCCTGGCTGTGGGCGCTGGGCATGGGCGTCGCGGTGCTCGGCGTGGTGATCTTCGGCTACCTGCAGGCCGTGCTCGGCCTGCGGATCGGGCTGGGGATGCAGCGCTCGCTGCAGACCAGCCTCGGCGACAAGCTCAACGCGCTGCCGCTCGGCTGGTTCGAGGGCCGCGACGCCGGTCCGCTGTCGCGGGTGATGGTCGAGCAGGTGCGCGAGATGCAGGGCCTGATCGCCTACCTGCTCACCAAGGTGCTCACCGGCATCATCGTGCCGCTGGTGGTGGCGTTGGGCATGCTGTTCATCGACTGGCGCGTGGGACTTGCCATGCTGCTGGCCGCCCCGGTGCTGTATCTGGTGAACAACCTCGCCAATCGGGCCTACACCGGCGCCGATGCCCGGCTGCACACCGCCGCGGCCGAGGCCGACTCACGGGTGGTCGAGTTCGCGCAGGCGCAGCCGGTGCTGCGCGCGTTCGGCGCGGTCGGCGCGGGCAACAAGGCACTCGACGGCGCGCTGGTCGCGCAGCGCTCGGCGGTGCGCAAGATGATGGTCGCCACCGTGCCGGGCCTGATCGTGTTCGCGCTGTTCGTGCAGGCCGTGTTCCTGGTGCTCGCCTACCTCGCGGTGGTGCGGGTGACCGACGGCGCGATCTCGGCCGCCGCCGCCATCGCGCTCATCGCGGTGAGTTCGCGCTTCATCGAGCCGGTGAACCAGGCCGCCCAGCTCGGCGCCGCCCTGCGCTCGGCGGCGGCCGCCGCCGACCGGATCACCGGCCTCCTGGCCGAACCGACCCTGCCCACGCCGACCGACCCGGTGACCCCCGGTGCGCCCGCGGTGGTCTTCGACGAGGTGAGCTTCGGCTACCGCCCCGGCGAGCCGGTGCTCGCCGACCTGTCCTTCACCGTCCCGGCCGGTACCACCACGGCCATCGTCGGCCCGAGCGGCGCGGGCAAGACCACGCTGCTGCGCCTGGCCGCCCGCTTCTACGATGTGGACGCGGGCGCGGTCTCGGTCGGCGGACACGATGTGCGCGAACAGCCTTCGGACACCCTGCTCGACCAGCTCTCGCTGGTCTTCCAGAACGTCTACCTGTTCAACCGCTCGGTCGCCGACAACATCCGCATCGGCAAGCCCGACGCCACCGACGCCGAACTGGAGCGCGCCGCTGTGGCCGCCCGGGTCGACGAGATCGTGGAGCGGCTGCCCGACGGCTTCGACACGGCCGTCGGCGAGGGTGGCGCCTCACTGTCCGGTGGTGAGCGGCAACGTGTTTCGATCGCGCGCGCCCTGCTCAAGGACGCCCCGATCGTGTTGCTCGACGAGGCCACCAGCGCGCTCGATCCGCATTCGGAGGCGGTCGTGGTGCGAGGCATCCACGAATTGACCAGGGACAAGACGGTTCTCGTCGTCGCGCACCGGTTGTCGACCATCGCGCACGCCGACCAGATCCTGTTCCTCGACGGCGGCCGCATCGTCGAGCGCGGCACCCACGCGGAGCTGCTGGCGCTGGACGGACGCTACGCCGCGTTCTGGAACGAACGCGAGCGCGCGACCGGCTGGCGGCTGGAGCCCGCTGCCGTCTGAGCACGGTGAACACCCGGCGGCCGCTGTGCGCAGCGGTCGCCGAGTGCGTTCTCAGAAGCCGCGCAGGCGGTCGGGGGTGATCCGGATCGGGGTGGAGTAGGAGGCGAAGAACTCGGCCTCGGTCATCTTGATGTCGACGAAGCCCTGCGTGTATTTGCGCACGTAGTCGGCGATCTCCTCCGTGTCGGCCTGCTCGCCGACCCTGGCCTCGCCCGCGAACACCACGACGTCGCCGCCGGAGTGGGTGCTGTTGAGATTCAGGGCGACGCGCGGTCGCTCGGCGATGTGGCGCAGCCGCTTGGCCGCCGGCTGGGTGAACAGCAGGAACTCGCCCGCACGCCACAGGAACCAGACGGGATTCGGCTGCGGGGTGCCGTCGGCGCCGACGGTGGTCAGCCAGATCACGTGTTCGTCGGCCAGTCGCTTGGCGACCATGGCGCCGAAGGGGGTGCTCTCGTCGAGAACGGACACGGTGTGCTCCTCGTGTGGGTGGGTTCCGGTGACGTTCCGCCGTCCACCATGACGCAGATCCGTCGCGATCGCCACTAACGCGGGACCGGTCCGCCCGTGACGCCGGAATGGGCACGCGCGGCGCGATCCACCGCGTCGAGTTCGCCCAGCAGGAACGGCGCCAGGATGTCGTTGGTGGCCCGCTGGGTGGCCGCCGGTCCACGCGAGCCGCCGATCACCAGCGAAGCCGCGAATCGTGCTGGTGGGGCGAGGAATTGGGCGACATCGGTGAAGCTGTAGTGGTTGGCGTCGCTGAACTCGTAGCGGAAGGCGGGCGCCTCGGCGCGTTCCAGCAGCCCGCGGTTCCCGTCGAGATAGCGCTGGGAATGGCCGGTTTCGGCGCGGTCGCTCTCGAGCAGCAGGACGGGACGGGTGACCGGCCGCGTGAGCGGGGTGCCGTAGAGGGTGCCGTCGAGATTGGCCGCGGCCGTGATCCGCTGGTCGGCGATCGTCGCCGACCACGCGGCGGCGCCACCGAAGGAATGTCCGGCGGCGGTGATCCGGTCGAGGTCGAGGTGGCCGTCGAGTGGGCCGAGCACCTCGGGGCGGTTCAGCTGGTCGAGCACGAAGCGCAGGTCGGCCGTGCGGGTTTCGAGCCGTTCGGTCATGTAGCGATCGCCGTCGGGGTCGTCGGCGGGGATGTTCTCGACGGCCGTGGCGACGGTGCCGTCGGCGAGTTCGGTCACCGCCACCTCGTAGGGGTGGTCGACGGCGAGCACGATGAATCCGCGACTCGCCAGGTCGGCGAGCAGGCCGGAGTAGAAGGCGCGCGGCGCGCCGTAGCCGGGGGAGAAGAGGACGACGGGCCAGCGTTGCTCCGCCGGTGACACCGGAACGCCCGCGGTCGCGTTCGTGTCCGGACTCGGAACGAGGAAGCTCGGAATCCCGGAGATCCGCGCGGGCAGCCTGCCGTATCCGTCCAGGTACACCCACTGCCGACCGGACGCCACGTCGGTCGGATACCACGCCTGCACAACGACATTGCGCCGATCGTCGGCGGCGGTGACCGGTTCGGGTCGCTGCTCGTCGACCCAGCGGAAGATCTCCGAGCCCACGAGGTAGGGCCCTGTCGGCGCGGGCAGTTCCGGGCGCGGCGGCACGGCCCACGGCAGGATCGACAGCGCCGCGAGCACGCCGATCCCGGACCGGAACAGCACCCGGCGCCGGGTACCCGCGGCATCGGTCACCACGAAGGCGAACATCAGCACGATCAGCAGGTACACCGGCCACCAGTGCCAGTAGCCCTCGAGCACCCACACGCCCAGCGCGCCGATGACCAGCACCGGAAGGGCGAACGGCGCCACCCGTCTGCCGACCCGCGGCACGGCGACCAGGGTGCTCGCCAGCGCCACGGCGGCGAGCAGCAACAGGGCATCGATGACGGACACGCTCGCTCGATTCGGTCGGGTCGGCTCCGATGTTCCGACTTGTCCGACCAGCCTGCCGCAGCGCGGGCTACCGGCGCATCAGCCGCGAGGCGCAGTCGCGGTCAGCCTCGGGGGTGATCCCCCCGGCTCACTTCCAGTAGGCCTGCGATTTGATCGCGGTCTTGGGCAGCGCGTGCTGGGTCTTGAGGGTCTTCACGATCGAGCGGGTGGTCTGTCCGCAGCAGGCCACCCAGGCGAACGCGTCGGCGGGGCAGCTCATCTCCTGCGCGGCCTCGCGCAGCAGGCGCCCGTCGTCGACACGCTGCAGCCAGGTGAGCTCGTGGTGCGGTTTGTTGTGCACGGGGATGGTCATGTCCGACTCGTACTGCCACTCCAGCCAGACCCGCGCCGGGGTGTCGCCGATGGCGTCGAGCAGGGAGTTGATGGCAGGCAGCGAGGCGGTGTCGCCGAAGACGACGTACTCGCTCGGGGTCTGCTCGGGGAGCTGGAAGTTGGAGCCGAGCACGGTGGCGTCGAGCAGGTCGCCCGGCTTGGCGCGGACGGCCCAGTCGGCGGCCGGGCCGTTGTGCAGCGCGAAGTCGATGCTGGCGGTGTCGGCTTCGGGGTTCGGGTCGACGAGGGTGTAGCCGCGGTGGTGCAGCTTGTCGCTCTCGGCGTCCGGGATCCAGAGCCGGATCCACTGGGTCGGGTGCACCGGGTGGTCCGCGAGGAGTCCGCCGACGGTGAAGCCGATCCGCACGAACTTGTCGGTGATCTGCTCGTTGGAGGTCACCGTGAGCGTGTAGTCGGCGCCGCCCCAGGCCTTGGTGATGAGCCCATTCAATCCCTTACCCATGCCGTTAGGTTAGCCTAAGGTCACATATTTGTCTGTATGGCGTTCGTGAGAGAGCGGAGAACGAACCGGTGGAAACCCTCCTGGTAGTCGGAGCGGGGCCGAAAGCCCTTGCGGTAGCGGCTAAATCGCACGTCCTGCGCGCTCTCGGGCTGTCCGCTCCCCGCGTGATCGTGGTGGAGTCGCACGCGGTCGGCGGCAACTGGCTGCCCACCGGCGGGTGGACCGACGGTCAGCATCGCCTCGGCACCAGCCCCGAGAAGGACATCGGCTTCCCGTACCGATCCACCTGGGCGCGCGGTCGCAACCGCGAGATCGATCAGGGGATGGCCGCGTTCAGCTGGACCTCGTTCCTGATCGAGCACGGCACCTACGCCGAGTGGATCGACCGCGGCAGGCCGAGCCCGCAGCACCACGTGTGGGCCAAATACCTGCAGTGGGTCGCCAAGTCCATCGATCTGGAACTGGTGCTCGGCAAGGTCGAGCAGGTCAGCCATGCCGGTGACCGCTGGCAGGTCGACGTCGTCGACGCCGACGGCCACCGCACCGAACTGGCCGCCGACGGCCTGATGATCACCGGCCCCGGCCGCAGCAGCCGCGCGCTCGCCGAACATCCGCGCGTGCTCAGCATCGCCGAGTTCTGGGACCTGGCGGGCAAGCGCAGCCTGCCGGTGGCCTCACGCGCCGCGGTGATCGGCGGCGGCGAGACCGCGGGCTCGGCGCTGGACGAATTGGTGCGCCACGAGATGCTCACCATCTCGGTGATCTCGCCGATGGCCACCCTCTACACCCGCGGCGAGAGCTTCTTCGAGAACTCGCTGTTCAGCGACCCGGTGAAGTGGAACGCGCTGAGCATCCAGGAGCGTCGCGACGTCATCCGGCGCACCGACCGCGGGGTGTTCTCGGTGCGCGTGCAGGAGAGCCTGCTCGGCGACAACCGCGTGCACCACCTGCAGGGCCGCGTCACCAAGATCGTGCCGCGAGGCGAGTCGCTCGCGCTGACCCTGACCAACGAGCTGCGCGCCGACCAGGTGCACAACTTCGATCTGGTCGTCGACGCGACCGGCGGGCAGCCGCTGTGGTTCCTCGAGATGTTCGACCAGCAGACCGCCGACCAGCTCGAGCTCGCGGTGGGCGGCCCGCTGACCCAGCAGCGCATCGAGGCGTCGATCGGCTACGACCTCGCGGTCACCGGTCTGGCCGGAAAGCTCTACCTGCCGAACATGGCCGCGCTCGCGCAGGGCCCAGGTTTCCCGAATCTGAGCTGCCTCGGGGAACTCTCGGACCGCGTGTTGCAGAGTGAGCCTGCCAGGAGCCGGACACGCGCCGCGGCTCGCTGAGCACACGAAACAGCCCCGCGCGGCAGACGGCGCGGGGCTGTTCGGGTCGGACTCAGGCCCGGGCGACGGGCAGGTCGTCAGGAGTGCGCGGCGCCGCGTAGAGGGCGATGCGACGGTCGGGACGGACGTCGAATTCGTCGATCCGATGGAAGCCCGCCTTGGTGAGACTGCGGCAGATGGCCTGGTTGCGATGGTCGGGATCGCCGAGGACGCGGTGGCAGTCGGGGTTCGCGGCGAAGAGCGCGGTGACCATCGTGGCGATCCAGCCGGTCATGATGCCCTTGCCGATCACCGCGGTGTCGGCGGTGGCGATGTGGAAGCCGATGTCGCCGGGGGTCGCGTCGTACAGGCGGCCGATCTCGTCCTTGGCGGCGCGGTAGAACTCGAGGTAGGCCACGTCGCGGACGCCGAGTTCCGGCCTGCCGAGCACCTCGAAGTCGAGGCTGAGAATGCAGGGGCGCGAATACGTTCCGGCCAGCTGGGCGCGGAAGTCGGTGCGGCGGCGCTCGGCGTCCCAGTCCTGCTCCCAGGATTCGAGCAGGTGCTCGCGGGTCATCCACTCGGCCAGCAGTTCGGGGTCGGTACCGTCCGGGTCGGCCGCGCGCAGGGCGAACGGCGGTGCGAACACCGGCAGGCTCGGCGCCGGTGCGGCGGCTACGTCGGCGGGCAGGTCGGTCTGCTCGCGGGGTAGCACGTAGGGGGTCCCGGCGGGGCTCATCTGGCTCGGCGCTCCGTTCAATCACACACCGTGGCGGTCGATCACAAACCGCGGCGTTTCAATCGGAAATCATGGCGATCCGGTCGTTCGATCGCCACCGTTGTCACGTCAATGGTAAGGCTAGCCTATACTAATGGCCGGATGATATTGTTGCCCGACCGATCGCCCGATGGTTGCCGGACCGGCATCCCGGGTCGGTCTCGGGTGCAACAGGATTCGCCCCGGTTCCGTGCGACTGCGCGAGCCGGTCCGTGCCTGCGCGCGGAGTTGGACAGTGCGAAACGGCGGCGTGACCCTGCGTGGCCGGTGAGGGAGAGACATGGCAAGAGAACTCGGCTGGATCAGGCAATTCCAGGCCCCCAGGACCGATTCCCTACCGCCGCTGATCGTCTTCCCGCACGCGGGGGCCGGCGCGTCGGCCTACCGGGTGTTCGCCAAGCGGATGAGCCAGGACTTCGACACCGTCATCGTGCAGTACCCGGGCCGCCAGGACCGCCTGGCCGAACCCGCCGCGCAGACCCTGCCCGAGCTCGCCGCAGGCGCCTTCGAGGCCTTCCGCGGCTCGGCCCGCGACACCGGCGCCCCGCTGACCGTCTTCGGCCACAGCATGGGCTCGATCGCCGCCTTCGAGTTCGTCCGGCTGGCCGAGGCCGCCGGGTTGGCCGTGCGTTTGCTGGTGGTCTCCGCCGCGGCCGCCCCGCACCGGATCGCCGAGCTGCCAGGGCATCCCACCGAGGACGAGGAACTGCTCGACCACATGTCCGCGCTCAACGGCACCGGCGCCGACGTGATGGCCAGCCGCGAGGTCATGCGGATGGCGCTGCCGGTCCTCAAGGCCGACTACCGCGCCTTCGACGCGTACTCCTGCGGCGCCGACGTCCAGGTCGCCGCGCCCCTGCTGGTGCTCGGCGGCGACGACGACCCGTTCGTCGGTCCCCGTGATCTGTACGGCTGGGAGCAGAGCACCACCGCCTCGATCGAGGTCAACCTGTTCGCGGGCGGCCACTTCTACATCGACGAGAACATCGACGGTGTCGCCGAGGTGCTCGCGGGTCAGGCGCTCGCCCGATGACTCAGGACACCGATCCCATCGTCATCGTCGGCATGGGAGTCGAGGCCCCCGGCGGCGTCGACACCCTGCCCGCCTTCTGGTCGGCGCTGGCCGACGGCCGCGAACTCATCGGGCCCTTTCCCCGTGATCGGGACTGGCCGCTCGACGAACTGTTCGCCCTCGGCAGGCTCGACGGCTGGGCGCCCGTGCGCGACGCGGGCGGCTTCCTCGACGGCGCCACCGAATTCGACGCCCAGTTCTTCGGCATCACCCCGCGCGAGGCCGTGGCCATGGACCCGCAGCAGCGGGTCGCCCTGCGGGTGGCGTGGCGCGCGCTCGAGCACGCGGGCGTCAATCCCGGTGCGCTCGACGGTGATCCGGCCGGCGTCTGGATGGGCGTGTCGACGGTCGAGTACGGACCGCGCGTCGGCGAGGTCAACGAGTACAGCGGCTACCGCGCCACCGGCACCGCGCTCGGCGCGGTGGCGGGCCGGATCTCGCACGGGCTCGGCCTGATCGGCCCGTCGATCAGCGTCGACACCGCGTGCGCGTCCTCGCTGACCGCGGTGCACCAGGCCGCCGCCGCCGTGCGCGCGGGCGAGTGCGACTGGGCGCTGGCCGGTGGCGTGTGCGTGATGGGTTCGCCCGGCGCGTTCTACGAGTTCTCCAAGAACAACGCGCTGGCCACCGACGGCCACTGCCGTTCCTACGCCGCCGATCCGACCGGGACCCTGTGGGGCGAGGGCGCCGGCGTCGTCGTGCTGGAACGGGAGTCGCGGGCGAAGGCGCTCGGTCACCGGATCTACGGTCAGCTGCTCGGCTCGCGGGTCAACCACAACGGCGCGGGCGCGCCGATCGCGGTGCCCAGCGCGGCCGCCCAGCAGCGGCTCATCGAGGCCACCGTCGCCGCGGCCGGGATCGACGCGAGCGCGATCGGTCTCATCGAGGGGCACGGCACCGGCACCGCCGTCGGCGATCCGCTCGAATTGACCGCGCTGGCGGCCACTTACGGTGCCGCCGACCGTCCCGACACCCCGTTGCTCGGCTCGGTGAAGTCCAACGCGGGTCACGCCCAGGCGGCGTCGGGCATGCTCGGGCTGATCAAGGTGCTGCTGTGCGGCGCGCACGGCGCGATCGCGCCGAGCCTGTGGGCCGATGCCCCGACCACCGACATCGACTGGGACGCGACCAGTCTGCGGCTCGCCGCGAAACTCACCGACTGGGCGCCGCGCGCCGACGGCCTGCGCTACGCCGCGGTGTCCTCGTTCGGTGTCGCGGGAACCAACGCGCACGCCATCGTCGGCCTGCCGATGCTGGAGGAGACCAACCATGGCTGAGTACCGTCTGCCCGACGGGCGCGTTCCCGTCCTGCTGTCCTCCGACAGCGTCGACGGGCTGCGCGCCGAGGCCGCCGCCGTGCGCGACTACCTGTCCGAACACCCCGAGGTGGGTGCGGAACGCCTGGCGGACATGCTGTTTCGCACCCGCGTGCCGCGCCGTCGGCGGGCCCTGATCCTCGCCACCGCGGGTTCGGCCACCACCGACGAACTGTCGGCCGCCCTCGACGCGATCGCCACCGACGCCGACCACCCGTCCGTGGTGCGCGGCGACGTGGCCGCGAGCGCGCGCCGCGTCGGGTTCGTCTTCCCCGGCCAGGGCAGCCAGCGGCCGGGGATGGGCGCGCTGTTCTACGCGCAGTCCGCGGCCTATCGCGCCGTCGTCGACGAATGCGCGGCCCTGCACGAGGAGCGCTTCGGCCATTCCCAGCCGCTGCACTACCTACTCGGTCACGAGGGGCAGTACGAGGACACGGTGTGGGAGGTCCAGCCCGCGCTGATGTTCCACATGACCGGCCTGGCCGCTGTGTGGCGCGCCGCCGGTGTCGAACCGAGCGCGACCGTCGGGCACAGCCAGGGCGAGCTCGCCGCGGGCGCCGTCTCCGGAGTGATGACCCTGCGCGACTCGGTCCTCGCGGTGACCCACCGCGCCCTGCTCGCGGATCGGCTGTCGCCGCGCGGCTATTCGATGGCCGTGTTCGGTATGGACCGCGAGAGCGTGGAAGCGCTGATGGCCCGGCATTCGGGCTGGGCGGAGCTGGCGGTCGTCAACTCGCCGCACATCATCGCCATCTCCGGCGAGCGCGGCGCCGTCATCGACCTGGTCGCGGCGGCCACCGAGCGTGGCCAGTTCGCCAGAGAGATCCGGGTCGCCTTCCCGGCGCACACCTCGATCGTCGCCGAGGTGCGGGCCGATTTCGAGGGCTTCCTCGGCGACGAGATGAGCTCGACGAACTTCGCGCCCACCGAGATCCCCTGCTACGGAGCGACTCTCGGTGAACCGATCACGCCCGACCTCAAGCAGGAGGAGTACTGGTTCTGGAACCTGCGCAACCGGGTGCGGTTCGACCGCGCCGTGGTCAACGCGGGCGGCGACGGTGTCGACCTGATGATCGAGGTCGCCGAGCACCCGATCCTGCAGCTGGCACTGCAGGAGAACCTGAGCCAGGTCCCGGCCCGTCCCGGCCTGCCGCCGCGGGACTTCCGCGTCCTCGGCACCTCGTTGCGCACGGCGGAGGACCTGTCCGAGTTCACCCGCAATCTCGCCCAGGTCGCCGTCCTCGATCTCGGCTACCGGTGGGACGCGCTGCGCGTCGACGACTCGGTCACCCTGCCGCTGCGCGATTTCCCGCACACGATCACCGCCCCCAAGCGCCTGTGGGCGCCGCTCGGCGCGCGCGAGACGCCCGCCGAACTCGTCGTCAGCGCGCCGAAACCGCAACGGCTGGTGGAGGAGTGGACGCCACTGCAGCGGCGGACGCTGACCGCGCCCCGCAATCTGCTCATCGTCGACCACACCGGTGCCTGCGCCGACACCGCGGCCGCCCTGCTGACGGCCGCCGACCGCCACGGTGCCGACGCCAGGGTGCTCGGCCCGCTGGAGCTCGCCGCGGCCGACAGCGTGTCGGCAGCCGCTGCTCAGGCCCCGCCGTCCGGGAACGACCGCGCCGGAACCGGAGCGGGCGAGATCACCGCCGACACGGTGCTCGTCCTGCTGCCTGCCGGTGGTGACGAGAGCGTGGCCGACGCGACCGAGGCCCTGACCCGCTTCTACGCCGACCGCCCCTGGGCCGCCGCGCTGTCCGCGCTGCGTCCGGGCGGGGAGTGCTGGCTGCTCACCGTCGGCGGCGAAGCCGTGCACGACAGCGATCCCGTCCCCGGTCTGTTCCAGGCGGGCGTGGCGGCCGGATTCCGCAGCGTCGGTATCGAACACCCGGGCCTGCGGTTCCGTCATCTCGACATCGCCGCGCACGAACCGGCGACGACGCAGGCCGCCAAGATCATCGGCGCCGTGCACTCCGCCGGTGAGGCCGAGCTGGCGCTGCGGTCGGGCAAGCTCTTCGTCAAGCGCCTCGTCCCCGACACCGTGCCCGAAAGCGGTTCGCTCGGAACAGGTCTCGACCATGTCGTCATCGTCGGCGGCACCGGCAAGCTGGGGTTGCGCTTCACCGAGCATCTGGCGCGGGTGGGCGCGGGCCGGGTCACCCTGCTCAGCCGCAGCGGTGAGACCGAGGCGCTGGCGGGCGAACTGGCGCGGTTGCGCCGGCTCGGCAGCACCGAGATCGTGGTCAGCGCCTGCGATGTCAGCGATGCCGTCGCCGCGAAGGCCTTCGGCGCCGGGATCGCCGATCGCCCGGCCGATCTGGTGATCCACGCCGCCGTCAACTACGTCGACGCCGAACTGGGCGCGATCACCGCCGCCGACGTGCGCACCGCGGCCGCCGCCAAGCTGCGCGGCCTGGACAATCTCGTCGACAACGCGCCGCTCACCGCCGACGCACGGGTCCTGCTGTGCTCGTCGATGGCCGCGACCATCGGTGGCCGCGGGCAGATCCTGTACGCGGTGACCAACCGGATGCTCGATGTCGCGGCCCGTCGCCTGCGCGTGCGTGGCATCGCCGCGGCCAGTCTCCAGTGGGGTCTGTGGAGTGTGGCCGGTCCGCTCGACGACGCCGGGTTCGCCCGGGTCGAGGAAGCGGGGGTGTACCCGATGGTTCCCGCCGACGCGATCGCGGCCGGGCTCGCCGAGCCGGTCCGCGACGGCATGATCATCGCCGCCGACTGGGACTTCCTGCGCGAGGTGCTCGGCGCCTTCGGCCAGGAGAGCCTGCTCACCGGACTCGAATCGACTGTGCCCGCACCGCGGCCGACCACGCCACCGCCGGCCACCGAGGCGGAGCAGGCGAAGGCCGCGGCGCCAATGCCGAGCGCCGACGCCGTCCCGCTCGATCTGCGCATGCGCACCGAGCTGCTGAAGGTGATCGGCGGCGACAGCACCGAATCCATCGACGCCACCATGCCGTTGGTCGCGCTCGGCCTGGATTCCCTGCAGGCCTTGGACTTCCGCAAGCGGGTCAAGGCCGAGCTGGACCGGGATCTGCCGGTCGCGGCGATTCTCGGCGGGGCGTCGCTCGACGACGTCGTGCTGCTGATGGCACAGAACACCAACCAGGGCTGAGGGGCCGAAAGAACATGTCAGACACCGAAGCCACCCTGTCCGTCGCCGAGCGCCGCAAGCAGCTGCTGCAGCAGAAACTGCGTGCCAGCGGCATGGCCGCCGCGGCGCCGACCGCGACCGCCGTCCCGCGCATCGCCGCGGGGGAGCGGTGCCCGCTCACCCCCGGCCAGCGCCGGATGTGGTTCCTGCAGACCCGCGACGCCGACGACACGGCCCTCAACATCTGTGTCGCCTACCGGCTCACCGGTCCGCTCGACGCCGACCTCCTGCACGCCGCCTTCGACGCCGTCGTCGCCCGCCACGACATCCTGCGCACCACCTACGGCGCCGATGCCGAGGGCGAACCGTTCCAGGTGTTCACCGCCGAGGCGCGTGCCGAATGGACCACTCACGACCTCACCGACCTCGCCGAATCCGGCCGCGACCTGCGTGTGGAGGTGCTGGCCCGCCGCGATTTCGACCGTCCCTTCGCGCTGGGTACCGAGCTTCCGCTGCGGGCCACGCTGATCCGCACCGGCGCCGACGAGCACGTGGTGCTGTTCACCATCCACCACATCTGCTGGGACGACGATTCCTGGGCGGTGTTCTTCGCCGAGCTGAACGCCGCCTACCGGGCGGCGGCGACCCGGCGCGCGGCATCGGCCGAGGAGACCGGCGCCGTTCCCGGGGACGTGACCACCGCGCGTCCCGCCGGCCCGGACGACAGCGTGCAGTTCGCCGCGATCGCTCCCACCGCCGAACCCGCCGAAGCGGACGTCGCCTACTGGCGCGACGCGCTGCGCCCGCTCCCCGAGCCGCTGGAACTGCCCGGATCGGCCGCGGCGAACCCCGGCCGGCACGCCCAGCGCCGCACCCATCGGCTGCCTGCCGAGCTGGTCGCCCGCACCGAGCAGTTCGCGCGCGAGCAGGCCGCCACGCCGTTCATGGTGCTGCTGGCCGGCTTCGACGCGCTCGTGCACCGCTACACCGCCGCCGACGACTTCCTGGTCTCCGTGCCGGTCACCGACCGCCCGGCGGGCACCGAACAGCTCATCGGCTACTTCGGCAACACCCTGCTGCTGCGCGCCACCCTCGGCGCGCGCACCGACTTCGCCGGTCTGGTCGCCGCCGTGCGCGAGACCTGTGCCGGCGCGTTCGCCCGGCGCGGTGTCGGCATCGATCGCGTTGTCCGCGAGGCCAATCCGGATCGGGTGGCCGGCCGCGACGGCATGGATCAGCTGGTGCGCCTCGGCTTCTCCGTGCGCAAGAGCGCCGACGGGTTCGCCATCGACGGTGTGCGCTCCACCCAGCTCGAGCTGGGCGCCGCGAGCGCGCAGGTGCCGCTGTCGCTGGCCATCGTGCTCGAGGCCGACGGCACCGCCGTCGTCGAGGCCGAATACCAGACCGACGTGCTCGCCGAGCCGCTCGTCGACCAGTTGCTCGCGCACTTCGGCAACCTGCTCGACGCCGCCCTGCGCGACCCGAGCCGCCGCCTCGCCGACCTCGACATGCTCGGCGCCACCGACCGCGCCGCCCTGCTGGAGCGCTCGCACGGCCCGCTCGTCGAGCAGCCCGCGACCACACTGGTCACGCTGCTCGAAGCCGCCGCGGCCGCCGACCCCGCGGCCACCGCGCTGGCCTCCGACGACGTCGAACTCAGCTACGGCGTTCTGCACGCGCGCGCGAACCGGTTGGCGCACTGGCTGATCGGGCAGGGCATCGGCGCCGAGGACATCGTCGGCCTGCGCCTGGGCACCTCGGTGGAGTTCATCGTCGCCGTGCTCGCCGTGCTGAAGGCGGGCGGCGCCTACCTGCCGATCGACCCGGCCTACCCCGAAGACCGGATCGAGTACCTCGTCGCCGACGCGAAGCCCCGATTGCTGCTCGGCGCACCGGAACTGGCCGACGCCGAGGCCGCCGCCGCGGCGCTGCCCGAGACCGCGCCCACCGACGCCGACCGTGTGCGCCCGCTGCTGCCCGCGAACCTCGCCTACGTCATCTACACCTCCGGCTCGACCGGCAAGCCCAAGGGCGTGCCGGTGCCGCACGCGGCGATCGCCGAACACATCGTCTGCTTCACCGCCGACTGGAACATGACCGCCGAGGACCGGCTGATGCAGTCCTCGTCGGTGAGCTTCGACGCCTCGCTGGTCGACATCGCCATCACGCTCACCGTCGGCGCGCAGCTGATCGTGCCCAAGCCCAACGCCTTCCGCGACATCCGCTACGTCGCCGACCTCATCACCCGCCGCCGGGTGACGGTGCTGCACATGGTGCCGTCCATGCTGAGCACCTTCCTGCTGCTGCCCGAGGTGAGCGAATGGCGCACCCTGCGCCAGGTCCCCGTCGGCGGCGAGGCGCTGCCCGGTGAGGTCGCCGACCGCTTCGCCAACACCCTCGACGCCGAGCTGCGCAACCACTACGGCCCCACCGAGGCGGTGGTGTGCTCCACGCACATGCCCGTCGACGGGCCGCAGGGCACCGGCGTGGTGCCGATCGGTGTCCCCAACCGCAACGTCTACACCTATGTCCTCGACGAGGCACTGCACCTGGTGCCCGACGGGGTCGTCGGCGAGCTGTACCTGGGCGGCGAGCAGCTCGCCCGCGGCTATCTCGATCGACCCGCGCTGAGCGCGCAGCGCTTCGTCGCCGACCCGTTCACCCCGGGCGCGCGGCTCTACCGCTCCGGTGACCTGGTGCGCCGCAACAGCTTCGGTGAACTCGAGTTCGTCGGCCGCGCCGACGAGCAGGTGAAGGTACGCGGTTTCCGCATCGAACTCGGTGAGGTGGAGGCCGCGATCGCGGCACACCCGGCCGTGGCCCACTGCGTCGTGATCGTCACCGAGGATCCCGCCATCGGCGCGATGCTGGCCGCCTACGTGGTGCCCGCCGAGGAGTCCGTCGACCTGGAACAGGTGCAGGCCTTCGCCGCGGCCGGGCTGCCGGAGTACATGGTGCCCAGCGCGTTCGCGGTGATCCCGGAGATCCCGCTGACCGTCAACGGCAAGCTCGACAAGCGGGCCCTGCCCGCCGCGACCCCCGCCGTCGCGCGCACCCACCGCGCGCCGGCCACCGCCACCGAGCGCAAGATGTGCGCGCTGTTCGGTGCCCTGTTCAACCTCGACGAGGTCGGCGCCGAGGACTCCTTCTTCGAGCTCGGCGGGCACTCGCTGCTCGCGGCCAGGCTGGTCGCCCAGGTGCGCGCCGAATTCGGCGTCGAACTCGACGTGCGCGTGGTCTTCGACAGCCCGACCCCGGCCGCGCTGGCCGCGAACCTGGTCGCGCGCTTCCTCGCCGAATTCGACATCGACCTCGACGCGGTGGATTCCGAGGAGGCCGAGGAGGTTTCGTTCGACGACGGCGCCGCACGCGGAATCGACGGTTCGCCGGCAGCGGAGTCGCAGGTCGGCGCCGGGCCGGAATCGCAGGCTCGCACCGCACGTCCCGCCCTCGGCGGACGGGTGCGCGGCGAGCGCATCCCCCTGTCCTACTCGCAGCTGGCCATGTGGTTCCAGTACCGCATGGAAGGCGCGGGCTCGGTCGGCAACCTGCCGCTGGCCCTGCGTTTCGAGGGCGCACTCGACATCGCGGCGCTGCGCTCGGCGCTCGACGACGTCGTCGCCAGGCACGAATCCCTGCGCACCACCTTCCCCGAGCAGGACGGCCTGCCGTACCAGGTCGTGCACCCCGCCACCGCGGTGCCGCTGCCGATCCGGGAGATCGCGCCCGCCGAGCTGTCCGCCGAGCTGGCCGAGATCGCGACATACGCGTTCACCCTCGACGGCGAACCACTGCTCCGCGCCGAACTGCTCGTGCTCGACGCCGAGACCCACGTGCTGTCGCTGCTGGTGCACCACATCGTCGCCGACCACGCGTCCTTCGGCGTGCTGCTCGACGACCTGACCACCGCCTACCGTGCGCGCGTCGAGTCGGGTGCGGCGCCGAGCTGGCAGCCGCTGCCGATCCAGTTCGCCGACTACGCGCTCTGGCAGCGCGAGCTGTTCGACCAGGCCGCGCCGAGCGAGTTCGCGCTGGCCCAGATCGAATACTGGCGCTCGGCCCTGGCCGGGGTGCCCGAGGAGATCGCGGTCGCCCACGACCGTCCGCGTCCGCCGGTGCTCGGCAAGCGCGGCGAGGTGGTCACCTTCACGCTGCCCGCCGGCGTGCGCTCGGGCCTGGAAGCGCTCGCGATGCGCAGCGGCGCCACCGAATTCATGGTCTGCCAGGCCGCGGTGGCCACCCTGCTGCACACCCTCGGCGGCGGCACCGACATCACCCTCGGCACGCCGGTGGCGGCCAGGACCGACCCGGCCACCACGAACCTGATCGGCCTGTTCGCCAACATGGTGGTGCTGCGCAACGACTTCACGGGCGCGCCGACCCTGCGCGACACCGTGCTCGCGGCGCGCGATGTCGTCCTCGACGCCAACGCGCACCAGGATCTGCCGATCGAACGGCTCGTCGAAGCGCTCAACCCCCGCCGCTCACGCTCCCGGAACCCCCTGTTCCAGAGCATGATCCACTTCCGTGGCGCCGACTGGGCCCCGGCCACCCTGCCGTTCGCGTCCTCGGGCGCGTCGACGGTGACCGTGCTACCCGCCGACTTCGACGTCTCGTTCCTGGATCTGAACCTGAGCCTGAACGTCACCGCCGACGGCGGCATGGACGTGCGCGTCGTCGTCAACGCCGACCTCTACGACCCGGCCACCGCGGCCCTCATCGCCGACGCCCTGGCCGCCACCCTGCGGGCCTTCGCCGAGACCCCCGACCTGCCGGTCACCGACCTCCGGGTGCTGCCCGAGGCCGACCTCGACCGGCTGCGCACCGCGCCCGAACCGGCTGCCGCCGTGGCGGTCGCCGGCGCGGTCGCGGCGGGCTCGGACACCGAAAGCGCTCTGATCAGGCTGATCGAGGAACTGCTCGAGATCGACGACGTCACCGGCGAGGACAACTTCTTCGCCCTCGGCGGCGACAGCGTGATCTCCATCCAGTGGTCGGCCCGCGCCGCGGAGCTCGGCCTGCCGCTGACCCCGCAGCTCGTGTTCGAGTGCGCGACGATCACCGAACTGGCCGCCGCGGTGGACGCCGCCGCGGCCTCGGAGCCGGCGAAGACCGAGGAGCCCGAACAGGTGACGCACGCGCCGATGAGCGCATCCGGTCTCGACTCGGACGCGCTGTCGGCGTTGACCGCAGCCTGGTCCGCACAGGAATGACCGGCTCAGCACCACGGCGGCGCCGCCGCAGCACGATCACCCAGCTAGGAGAGGACGCAGCATGAGTGCGCCGCAGATCGAAGACGTACTCGCGCTGAGTCCGCTGCAGGAGGGTCTGTTCTCGCTGTCGCGGATCGCGGGCACCGAGATCGACCTGTACACCATGCAGTTCGTGGTGGACATCGACGGCCCGCTCGACACCGACCTGCTGCGCCGCAGCGCCCAGGCGATGCTGGACCGGCACCCGAACCTGCGGGCCGCGTTCTGGGACACCGATGTGCCCAAACCGGTGCAGATCATCCCGTCCAGGGCGGAACTGCCGTGGACCGAACGCGCGGCGAGTTCGTCGGAGTTCGACGCGATCGCCGAGTCCGAGCGGCGCATCCCGTTCGTGCTCAGCCGCGGTCCCGCACTGCGGGTGCTGCTGCTCGACGTCACCGACGCGCCCACGCCGCGCAAGCGGATGATCCTCACCGCGCACCACATCCTCATGGACGGCTGGGCGGTCGCGGTGTTCTTCACCGAACTGCTCGCCGTCTACCGGGCGGGCGGACGCCTCGACGGGCTGCCCGCGCCGCGCCCCTACCGCGACTACATCGGCTGGCTCGGCGCCCAGGACCACGCCGCCGCGGCCGCCCGCTGGGCCGAGTACCTGGGGCAGGTCGGCGCGCCGCTGGTGCTGGCCGACGGCACCGCGACGAGCGGTTCCACCGTGCCGGAGACCACACGACTTCGCCTGTCCGCCACCGAGACCGAGCGGCTGCAGCGGTGGGCCCGCGCCAACGGCATGACACTCAACACCGCCGTGCAGTTCGCCTGGACGCTGCTGCTCGGCCGGATCACCGACCGCCGCGACGTCGTCTACGGCACCACCATCTCCGGCCGTCCCGAGAAGCTCACGGGCGTGGA
The DNA here is from genome assembly GCF_040654275.1 of Nocardia sp. NPDC050717. Taxonomy (NCBI): domain Bacteria; kingdom Bacillati; phylum Actinomycetota; class Actinomycetes; order Mycobacteriales; family Nocardiaceae; genus Nocardia; species Nocardia sp. NPDC050717. Next base: position 400,130 of record NZ_JBFAHR010000003.1, on the reverse strand, counting down.
GGGCATGGTCGGCCTGTTCATCAACACCGTTCCGGTCGTGCACCGGCTCGACCCGGCCGAACCCGTCGTCGCGCAATGCGCGCGCCTGCAACGGGATTCGTCCACCATGCGCGACATCGGCTACCTGAGCCTGTCGACGCTGCAACGCGCCGCCGGGCACGGCGCCCTCTTCGACACCCTGTTCGTGTTCGAGAACGCCCCGATCGACGACGCCATCCAGACGGTCACCACCCCGGACGGCGCACAGTTCCGGCCGATCGAGATGGAAAGCCTCGCGCACTACCCGCTCACCGTCGTCTCGCACCTGAGCGAGGGGGAGCTGCTCGTCCTCGTCGAGGCGCTCCCCGCGCTGCTGGGCCACCTCGACCCCGCCGACCTGGGGCAGCGTCTGGTGCGCATCCTGCGCACGCTGCCCGATCTCGACGCCGCCGCCACCCTCGACGCGATCGACCTGCTCAGCGCGGAGGAGCACGCCGACCTCGCGGCGGCGGCCGCCGACCTCGCCCCGGCGCCGACGGAGACGCCGTGGGACCTGTTCGCGGGCCAGGCCGCCGCGACGCCGGACGCGACCGCCCTCGCCACCACGGTTGGCGAGGTTCTCACCTACGGCGAGCTGCACGCCCGGGCCTGCCGGCTCGCGGGGGAGTTCGCCGCGCACGGCGTCGGCCCGGAAACCGTTGTCGCGCTGATGCTCCCGCGGGGGTCGGCATCGGTCGTCACCATTCTGGCCACCTTCGCCGCCGGCGCCGCTTACGTCCCGGTCGACATCACGCTGCCCGCCGAGCGCATCGCTTCGATTCTGTGCCAATCGAATCCGGCGCTGGTAGTCATCGATGACCGAGACCGCGCCCTGCTCGCGGAGGCCGCGGCCCTTGCCGGTATCGACACCGCCACGGGACCGGTGGAGTCCGAGCCGGCCTTCGTGCGGCCGGAACGCGCACCGGCGGAGGCCGAGGATTCTGCTGCCACCGGATATTCGGCGGGCGCTCACGAGGCAGGGCGATCCGCCGCGGTCGTGCGCGATGTGGTGCCTGCCGCCTGCCTCGCGGCGTCCACCGCGGGGACCGGAGTCGGTGCGCGATTCGGGCCGCAGGCCACTCAGGTGCTGGTCCTCGACGACCCGGCCGTGGCCGCCCGCGTCGCCGCCCGCCCCGCGCAGGCCCCAGGGGTGCACCGCGACCTCGAGCACAGCGCCTACATCATCTTCACCTCCGGCTCCACCGGCGAACCCAAGGGCGTGGTCGGTACGAACGCCGCGCTGGCCGGATACTTCGCCGACCACCTGGCTCGCTTCTACCGGCCCGCCATGGCGAAACTCGGTCGCCCGCTGCGGATCGCGCACGCGTGGTCGCTCGGGTTCGACGCGTCCTGGCAGCCGATGGTCGGCCTCTTCGCCGGCCAGACCCTGCATCTGTTCGACAGCGAGGAGATGCGCGACGCGAACCGAATCGTCTCGGGGATGGCCGAATTCGGCGTCGACATGATCGACACCACCCCGTCCATGCTGGCACAGCTGGCCGCGGCGGGCCTGCTCGACCGGGAACTGCCGGTGCTCGCGCTCGGCGGCGAGGCCATCGACACCGCGCTGTGGGCCCGCCTGCGCGCCCTGCCGGGCACTGCGGTCTACAACTGCTACGGTCCGACCGAGACCACCGTCGAGGCGGTCGTCGCGCCGGTCGCCAGCTCCGACATCCCGACCATCGGCACCGCCAACGAAGGCATGGTCGGCTACGTCCTCGACTCCCGCCTGCGGCCCGTACCGCCCGGCATCGTCGGCGAGCTCTACCTGTCGGGTGTGCAGCTGGCCCGCGGCTACCTCGGCAAACCCGGCATCACCGCCGACCGGTTCTGCGCCGACCCGCACCGCCCGGGCCGACGCATGTACCGCACCGGCGATCTCGTTCGCAGGCTCCCCGGTGGCCGCTTCGGCTACCTCGGCCGCGCCGACGCGCAGGTCAAGGTGCGTGGCTACCGCATCGAGGTCGGCGAGATCGAGACCGCGCTGCGCCGCTCCGCCGAGATCGACACGGCCGCGGTGACCGTGGTGCGGCGCGCCGGTGGCGCCTCGCTGGTCGGCTTCGTCGTCGGCAAGGCCGGGCGCGCGGTGGTCGTGAGCCGGGTGCGCGCCGATCTGGCGCAGCGCCTGCCCGCGTACATGATTCCCGCGCGCATCGTCGTGCTCGACCAGCTGCCGGTGAACGTCAACGGCAAGCTGGACGGGCACGCCCTGCTTCGGCTCGCCGAGCAGACCCTCGCCGCGGCCGAGGGCAACGCCGCCGCCGAGACCCCCACCGAGATCGCGCTGAGCGAGGTCTTCGCCGAACTGTTCGACGGCCGCGCCCCCGGTGTCGACGCCGACTTCTACGAACTCGGTGTCGACAGCATCGTCGCGATCTCGCTGGTCAACAAGGCCCGCCGCCGTGGCCTCGCGCTGAACCCGCGCATGGTGCTCGCCTGCCCCACGATTCGCGAACTGGCCGCCGCGATCGACGAATCACCGGTCGCCGCCGCGAAATCCGACGACGACTACGGTGTCGTCCCGCCGCTGCCGGTCGTCTCCTGGATGTACGAGTACGGCAACTACCGTCGTTTCACGCAGAGCGCGCTGCTGCGGCTGCCCGCCGGAATCGATCGCGCCGGACTGGAAGCCACCCTCCAGGCCCTGCTCGACGCGCACGACACGCTGCGCGCCGTGCTCACCGACACCGCCGAGGGACCGCGCCTGGTCACCCGCGCACCCGGCGCGGTGCGGGCCGCCGACATCGTCATCGAAGCACCGCGCGGGCTCGCCTGCGCCGAACTCGACACGGCCATCACGCGATTCGCGCGTATCGCCAACGACGACATCGACCCGCGCGCTGGCGCGATGGTGCGCGCGGTATGGTTCGCCGAATCGGAAGGCGACGGCGAGGTCCTGCTGCTCGCGATCCATCACCTCGCGGTCGATGTCGTCTCCTGGCACATCATGATCGACGGGCTCGCCGCCGCCTGGCAGCAGATCCAGTCCGGCGTCGCCCCGAAGATGCTGCCCGAGTTCACCTCCTACCGGCAGTGGTCGGAGGCCATGTGGCGGCGTGCGAGCGAGCCCGAAGTGCTCGCCCAGCGCGCCTACTGGGCCGCCCAGGTGGCCGCGCCCGACGCCGCGCTCGGGTCTCGTCACCCCGCGCCGGCGACCGACACCTGGTCCACCCTGCGGGTGCGCCCGGTCGTCACCCCGGTGGCGCTGACCGAACGTCTGCTCGGCCGTCTCGGCAAGGACGAGGGCGTGCGCGAGCTGCTGCTCACCGCCCTCGCCATGACCATGGCCTCGGTCCACGCCGACAACGGAAACGACCCCGCCGCAGGCGCTTTGATCGCGCTGGAAGGTCACGGGCGCGCCGATGCCGAACTCGGCACCGACACCGCCAACACCCTCGGCTGGTTCACCAGCGTGTTCCCGGTGCGCCTCGGCGTCGGCACCGGTTCGGTGGATGTGGCGGGCGCCCAAGCGAATCCGGCTGCCGCGCGTGCGCTCCTCGACAGTGTGTCCACCCATCTGCGCGAGATCCCCAACCAGGGACTCGACTACGGTCTGCTCCGCTACGTCGACCGGGTCGGCGAACTGCGCGGCGCCGAACCGCAGGTCGAGTTCAACTACCTGGGCCGCATCGATCTCTCCGGCGCCGAGGGGGACGCGTGGTCGCTGCTGGTCGGCCCCCGCAACGAGGCCCTGCCGCTCGACCCGGAGCCCGACCTCCCGCTCCGGTACGCGCTCGACGTCATCGCAGGCATCGGCACCACGCCCGACGGCCCGGCCCTGACCACCAACTTCCGCTGGAGTACCGCCCTGTTCACCGAGGGGCAGGCGAACCGCCTCGCCGAGCTGTGGGCCGCGGCGCTCACAGCCCTGGCCGCCGCCATCGAGCACTGAACAGTGTCGGACGCGGGTGGCCGGACTGCCCGCGTTCGGCACCGCCGATGATTACGCTGGTCCGTGGAACATCGTCAGATCTCCGCCCGAGCCAGTCCGCTGTCTTTCGGAAGGACGTACAGATGAGCCCCACCGTCGGCGCGGTCGTCATCCCGGTCACCGACCTGGACGCCGCCAAGAAGATCTACACCGCCCTCTACGGCGAACCCCACACCGACCAGCCGTACTACGTCGGTTTCAACGTCAACGGCTTCGAGATCAGCCTCAACCCCCAGGGCGAGGGCGGCCCCGTCGCCATGACCGACGTCGACGACCTCGACGCCACCCGCTCCGCCCTGCTCGCGGCGGGCGCCACCGAACAATCACCCCCGCGCACCGTGGCCCCCGACCTGCGCATCTGCGTCCTCGCCGACAAGGACGGCAACCCCTTCGGGCTACGGGGGAAATAGCGGGCTGATCACAGATCTGCTGGGAGAACCCGGAACGCGCGGTGCGCCGTCAACGGTGTCAGCGTGCGGAAGTCGCGATGGTCGAGGGTCAGCACCGCATCGGTCTCGTACTCCGCAGCCAAGGCGACACATACCGCGTCGGCGAGGTCGAGATTCAGCGCTGGATACAGCGTGCGCACCGCATTCGCCTGGTCGAGAATGTCGGCGGTGATCACGGCGATCTCGAAGGCGCCGAGGCGGACTTGCGCGGTGAGGTCCTCGATCATCGACTGAGCCCGGCCGCGGCCGAGTTCCCGCTTACCCACATGATCGAGCTCCGCGAAGGCCAACGGTGACAGCACGACAAGCCCCGCGCGCTCGAGAGCGGCGAAGGCCGCGTCACTCTCGGGCGCGGAGGTGTCGAAGGCGGCGAGCAGACCGGACGTATCAGCGATGACGATCCCGGTTCCGGTCACGCAACGCCGTCTTCGGCGAGAATCTCCTCGGTTCGGGCGGCGAGCGTGGGATCACCGCTGGCGAAGCGCCGCAGTCGCAGCGGCTCGGATCGTCGCCGCAAACGCATCGCGGCCAGATGGATCGCCTCACGGATGATCTCCGCTTCGCTCGCGTCCGAGCGCGCGGCGGCATCCTTGATCACCGCCAAGTCATCGGCTTCGGCGTAGACCATCGTCCGCTTGAGTGGCATATGTGCATGCTAGCATATATGCCACTTGGTCTGCCTGGATCGAGGTCGGGGAGAGAGTCCTGTGCGCAGGGTCGTCGGGGTGGCCGTGTTGTGCTCGGTGCTCGCCTCGTGCGGGTTCGTGCCGAACGGTCGGGCCGAGCTGGACTGTTCGGCGGGGACCTTGGATGTGCGTCCACGCGGGCGCGCGCTCGGCAATTTCGTGGCGCTGCAAAAAGAGGTGCGCGCGGTGCTGGAGAGGGGCGAATCCCCCATCACGATGCGGGAGATCGGCAGGCGCACGGGTTGGTCGGCCGAGTGGGATCGCATGATCTCGGTTCCTGTCGCGCGGTCGCGCGGTCGACTGGGCGGAATGGTTCGATCCCCAGCCGCTGTTCAGGTACGGGGCACAGGGCTACATCGCGCCCGATACGACGCTCGTCATCGTCAACGGCTACCTCGAACCGGGCTGACCACGCGCCCGGATCAGTGCACCTTCACAGTGAATTCGGCAATCGGATATTGCCGGTAACTGTTCACTGAATTCCGGTCGATGATTCGATCACCGGTATTTCTGTGCCCGGCCATGGGCCCTGGTCAGGACCTTGGTGAGGTCTACAAGACTGCGCGGCAAGAGAATTCGCCGACGAATTTGCCGACTTATCGTCGGTGCGGCTCACGGGTCGATTCGTGACCGCAGGCGAAAGGCAGAATTGTATGACCATATCCCGTGGTCGCACACGATCGGTGTGTGCGGCGATACTCACGGGCGTCAGCGCACTCGCTGTCGCCCTCACCGGGGCGGGGGCGGCGGCGGACCCGCAGGCCGCGCCCACCGAACAGGCACTCGCCGACATCATCCGCGGGGGCCGCCAGGTCGCCTGGGGCACGGACGGCGGACTCGGCGGCACCGGCTCGGCGTGCACCTCGGGCAGTGGCGCGGGCTCGGGCAACGGCTCGGGCGACTGCTACGGCGGCTCCGGCTCCAGCTCCGGCTCCTCCGGCGGCTACTCGTCCGACCCGGGCGCGCCCGGCCCCGCCTCCACCTCGTTCCTCGCGGCATTCGGCTACGGCCTGCTCAACAACGACGCGGCGGCCCCGGGCACCAACGACTGGAACTGCAAGCCGACCGCCGAGCACCCCCGCCCGGTGGTGCTGCTGCACGGCACCTGGATGAACGCCTACAACGGCTACGCCTACATGGGCCAGCCGATCAAGGACGCCGGCTTCTGCACGTTCACCTTCAACTACGGCCGCTCCAACATGCTCGAGGGTGGCGGCCTCGGCTCGTTCATCCCCGGCGTGATGGGCACCGGCTACATCCAGGACTCCGCCAAGCAGACCGCGGCGTTCGTCGACCGCGTGCTCGCGGCCACCGGCGCCGAGGAAGTCGACATCATCGCCCACTCGCAGGGTGGTTCGATGGCCAACTGGTACACCAAGTACGAGGGCGGCGCGGCCAAGGTGAAGAACCTCATCACCTACGGCGCCACCCACCACGGCACCAGCCTCGACGGCATCGGCGCCCTCGGCCGCGCGATCAACAACCTGGGTATCGACATCCTGGGCCCGATCGAGATCTTCGTCGGCCACGCGGGCATCCAGCAGACCGTCGGCTCCGACTTCGTCAAGCAGCTCAACGCCAACGGTGACACCGTCCCCGGCGTCGACTACACCGTGGTCGGCACCCGCTACGACGAGGTCACCAACCCCTACGAGCTGACCTTCCTCGACCAGGGCCCCGGCGCCACCGTCAACAACATCACCCTCCAGGACGGCTGCGAACAAGACGTCTCCGACCACCTGACGATGATGTACTCCCCGCGCGCCCTCTCCATCGCCCTGCGCGCCCTCGACCCCATCCAAAACCCCAACCTCACCTGCACCTTCAACCCGTGGGTGATCGGCGGAGGTGGTTCGCTGTAATCCACCGGGCGGGACGGTCGAAACCCCCGCCCGATCCGAACGAGGGGTAGCCGAGGTTGGCCGGCTACCCCTCTTCGACTGCCTCGAGCTCGAGCATCCGGTTTCGTTGATCCGCGATACTCCTGCGCACGCTCCAGATGAGCTCGATGTAACTCATTTGCGTTGCGGTGCATCACCACCTATTCGACGCAAAATATGCGGAGAATAAGCGTAGAATCGCTGCGTGGCACACCGATCGCGTCCGCACATCTGGGAGGATCCCGCTTGGCCCGCCCTCCGGTACGACGCCGCGGCGTTGACCGGTGCGATCGGGGCGGTCGCGCACGCGACAGGTCGCATCCCCTGAAACTTCACCAGATGGTCTTCGGGTAGGCAGTATCGGCCACGGTCGAATCGAATCCAGGCGATCGATCACGCGCCCCATGAACTCACGCAACTCGTCCTCTGACTGGCGCATCGGGACCAGGGTCGGCAGCTCCGCGCCCCGACGGGACCTTCTGCGAGCGAGTCGAACGCCTCCCCCGGCGTCAGGGTCGCCAGCGTCTTTGGTCTTCTCCCGAACCCTGTCCGAGACTTGGATGGTCACGGCGCTCGCGCGCGGGCCGTCTACCCTCGGCGATCCGCCAGCATGCGCACTGCGAGTGCAATCGTGTCGGCATCGGGCAGCGAAGCATAATATTCGCGCGACTCGATATATGTCAGAAACTCGGCCTCAGGCGCTATTCCGTAATGCTCCAGATAGTAGCGGGTTGCGCCCGTCCAGATCCATTGCCCATCTGTCCTGAACGTGCGAGGTACCTTATTGCCGCGACTGGGATCGACCTGATCCCTTGATCGTCCGTTCGCGGCACGTATCAGCCCTCCTCCGCTTAGAAACGACAGGATTCTCTCTTTCTCTGCTGGATCGGAAACTCTCTTCCGCGACTCGTACCGTGGCCTCCCGTCGGTATCGATGCCATCGAATAGTCGAGATATTCTCACGATCCGCTCCCTCCTTGCTCGTTCTCGGGTTCGAAAAGAACCCAATCGCCATCCGGTGGATCTTTTGCGTCGACCTCGCCGGTATCCGGATCGGTGACTTCGGTCGCCACGACCACGACCCCGTCCTCGTCGGTCCAGGCGATCTCGTTCGGGGCCCACACCGGCACCCCCAACTCGTTGGCCAACTGTTGGGCAAAGGGGTCGGATCCTTGGCCGGTCTCGCAGGACAGTAGTCGGACAGAGCGGTTTTGCCACTGCGGATCCGCTCTGATGAGCGCCGCCAGGTCTCGCGGCGAGAGTTCATCGTCGCCGACGAACACGGCCTCGGGATCCCCGTGCATGTCGATGGTGTAGAAGTTCGGAAGGGCCTCGACCCATTGTGCGTATTCGCGCATTTCGGTGTCCGCCGCCTCGTAGTAAGACCTTCCGGCCGGCGTGCTTTCCCCTAGATCGAAGAAACTCTGCAGGTGCGGCGGAAGAGCGGTTGCGGCTGCAATGGGAAGCGGTTGGGTCGGTGTGTCGTCCGCAGGCGGAATTTCGGGTGGAGTCCCCACTGCGGTGGTGTCGTCCGGCGAGGGCATGTCGCCCGGAGGCAGGGAAGGATGCGTTCTGCCTCTCTGTGGACGAGCAGTACCACCAGCAGCGTCCCGGTTTCGGGCATCGGGATCCGCTAATCCTCGATCGTCCCGGCTGCCGGCCAGCTCTGGTCGCGACTGCTGAGCCACTTCGCCTTCGAGATCACCAGTGAGTCCATCGGGCCGCGCCGGTCGCGTTTCAGGGTCTGTTTGTCGAAGGTCAGGGGGTAAGACTGCGGGAGTTCCGCCGTGTTCTCCAGCGACGTCACGGTGACCTGGTATGTGACCGTGGTCGGGCTCTCGCTCGTACGGCGAAATGTCGCTCGGTGCCGTCGCGGGTAGATCTGGCGTCCTTGGATCGACTTGCTCTCGTCGATCGCCCGATCGTACTTCTCGCCGATCGTCATGGGGTGCAGGCTCCCGTGTACCGTCACCACCCCGGTCTGTTTGTTCACCACGTAGCTGGTCTGGCCCAAGGCCTGGCCCGCTGCGATCTCGTTCGGACTCAGATGTGGTCGGCACACCCACCCGTGCCGGAACTCCGTCAGTGTGAAGGTTTGTGTCGGAAAGGCTTCCGCCAGGTAGTCCCGCACTTGTTCCGTGGTGAGTAGCGGTGGGACCGGCATTGGCTGCTCCTTGGGGGCCGATGGGCATCGACCACAATTCGACCGATGCCCCGGTCAGATCGGCTGGTGGCGAGTCAGAGAAGGTGGACTGCTGAGGATCCCACCATACGGGCCCGGCCGCACCGTGCGGGAAGACGACGACGGTGGCGTGGGCACCCTCCACCTGGGGTGTTCCGTCGGCGTTGTACTGGAACTGCCCCGTGTTCTGGTCGAACGCATGCCAGCTGTTGATCACCAGTGCCGCGGAGCCGGGACCCATGTTCGCGATCTGGTCGTGTAGAGCCTGAAATTGTTCGGCGATCGGCAGACTCGCGTCGTACTGCCAAGCGCCGCCGAGCCATGCCGCCGCCCGGGCGGGCCCGTCGACCTCGCCGCTCCGAGTGTCGAGTGAACCGTCTGGCATCAGGTCGGGCCACCGCGGCGCGCCGACCTCTGGCCTGCCGAAGAATGAGGACAGTGCGGCCAGAGATCCGTCGAGGCAGTTGTTGCTGCGCCCGCGCTGGGACGGCCCACCGTCGTTGATCAACTCACCGTAGTCATTGGTACGCGGATCCGCGCCGACCACGAAACTGTTGCCATCGCGCAACGCGTCTTCGACGTCGTGCTGGTACTGGACCTGCTCGATGGCGTCGAGCAGATTCGCGCCCTCGACTCTGGTATCGGGTAACCCATCGAGGTGAGTGGGGGTGTTGGCGCGGGCGATGTTGTTGCTCAGTTCGCGGACATCGTTGTCGTCGAGTGCGTCTCCGGTATCGGCCAGCCCGAGCTGCTGCCTGATCTGTGCGGTGAGGACGTCGATCTCGGCGCCGAGGTCCACGTGGCCTGGCGTGGACGGATCGAGATCGAAAATGATGTCGGCGCCGCTGGGGTCGGTGACCGGGACCAGATCGACCATCATCCAGTCGCCGGACAGCAATTGAGTTCCGCTGTTGCAATGCAGGTCGACGGCGAGCTGCGCTCGCTCGAGCAGAGCGGCAACGGCTGCCGGATCGAGACCGGCTGCGCCGGCGACGGACACACCGATCCGTAGTACGGAGACCGGGGATCCCAGTGCCGCGGTGTACCGACCCCAGGTGAAACGTCGGCTGCCACTGTCATCGGTGACTGGCTGCACTCCGCCGTCCGGCTGCTGGTTGCGCAGACTTTCACGGGCTGCACGCGATTGGTGTGCGTTGTGTATCTGCTGCGGTGTTGGTGTAACCGCTGACGGTGTGGGTGACGGGGACGTGACATCGGTCGGATGTGCCGGGGTGCCGCCGTTGCTCGGATCACCGGAGATCGGAACGGCAGCATGGCCCACTTGCTTCGCCGCAGCATGGGTGGTGTGGCCGGGAGCTTCGCCCTCAGGGGAGGACGTGACCGAGCTGCCGGTTACTCCTCGAACGTCCCCTCCGCCGGCCAGATCCCCGTGTTCTTGCTCTGCGTCGATGCCCACGATGTCGCGACCGCCGAGATGCGGTCCGTCGGGCGATGCCGGATCGGATTCTTGGTGATCTCGACTTCCCGGATGATCGCCGGTTCGGTCGGTTTGTCCAGAAAGGTCAGGCGAATCCGGTAGATGATCGTGCTCGGGTCCTCGAAGATCCTGGTGAGTTCGATCCGGCGTTGTGCCGGATGGACCTGGTAGCCCTGGGGCGGCAGGCCGGCTTCCGTCGTCGTGTCGAACTCCTCCCCGATCACCGGCATCGCCATGCTCGAGTGCGCCGTGATCACTCCCGTATGTTTGTTGATCACGTAATTGCCCAGGCCCATTCCCCACTGGGCTTGCTCCTCCGGGGACAGCATCTGCTGGCACACCCAGCCGTGACGGCTCTCCAGGATGCTGAACTCCAGGTTCTGTCCGAACACTCGGGCCAGCAATTGTCTGGCCTGTTCCCGGGTGGGTACTGGTTCCGCCACTGACGGGTCCTCCGTTCGCGTCGATCGGGATACATTCCATGGACGCCGCGTTGTTCGTCAGCGACGGGGGTGGGGCATCGAACGTTTCCCCGGACTGCGGGTCCCACCAGACCGGCCCGGTGGCGCCCAGCGGGAAGACCACCACGGTGGCATGGCCACCACGAAACACCGGCGTGCCGTCCGCGTTGTAGAGCTTGTTGCCGTTCACATCCCTGGCATGCCACATGGTCCCGACCATCGCGGCGGAACCGGGTCCCAGACTCGCGATGTAATTGTGCAGGGCTTGGTACTGATCGGGCAGCGACATTCCGGAGTACGACCCCCAGTTGGCGCCCAGCCACGCGCTGGCGCGCTCGCGTCCGCCCCACTCGCCGGAAGTGTTGTCCCGCTGACCATTCGGCAACTGGTCCGGCCATCGCGGCGCGGAAACCCGTGGGATGCCGAAGAACGACGACAACGCGGAAATGGAGCAGTCCACGCAATTGTTACTTCTGCCGGGAACACTTCGACCGCCGTCGTTGACCGATTCACCGTACGGGTGCGTGCGTGGGTCCGCACTGCGGACGAAACTGTTGCCGGACCGGAGCGAATCCTCGACAGCGGTCTGGAAGCCGGGATCTTCGACGTCGTCGAGCCGCCGATGATCGACGACCCTGGTGTCCGCCGGATCGCCGAAGCGCGCGGGAGTGTTTGCGCGGGCTACGTCGTTGCTGATCTCGCGTAGATCATCCGGGCTCAGCTGACTGCCCGGCTGCGCGGGAAACAAGCCCATGTGCTCACGCAACGCGTTGGCGGTCGTGTTCGTCGGCTGGCTGGGGTCGAGGATCGTGTCCGCGGTTGTCGGATCAGTGGTGAATTCGACGTCGACCAAGAGGCGGTCCCCGCTGCCGAGCAGGCGGGAACCGTTGTTGAAGGTCGCGTCGACCGTCGCCTGGATGCGCTCCATCGCCTGGTTCAGCTCGGCCGGTGACATCAGGTGGGCGTTGGGAATATGGGCGCGGATGGTCGCGACGGCGACCCACTGATTGCCGCCCAGGTGAAAGCGCCGAATTCGGTAGGCGGGTGGACGTTGCAGGAATGGGCTTCGATTGGCGTCGACCACGGTGGTGCGGCCGTCTTGGGATGGCAGATTTCGGAGCGACTCGCGGAGGCTGCGGGCTTGGTTGTGGACAGCTGGATTCGAGGGCGGCGCCGGGTTGGTCGTGGTCGGCGCAGGGTTCGGCCCGAACGGGTTTGTGTTCGGGGTCGGGGGTGGTGTGGGAGTAGTCCCCATTTCGTGTGATGGCGCGCGAGTGGACGGTGCCTGCGGTGGAGTTTCGACCGGCGGCGCGTTCGTGGCGGGTGGAGCCGTGGTGGAAGAAGTCGCGGCTGGCGTGGGCGCGTTGCCGTTTCGGCCTCGAGCGGCAGCTACCGGTGGGGTGCTCGTCTGCGGTGTCGCGGTGGGAGTGGCGGCCGCTGGGGCGACATTGGTCGCGGGTGTCGCGGTTGCGGCGGCGGGATTGCCCGTGGGCTGTGTGGTGGACGGCGCGAGAGTGGTTGGAGCCGTGGCGGTGTCGGCGGCAGCCGGTCGCGTGCCGGTGTCGGTGGCGGCCTGTGCCGGTGTGGTGACGGCGGGGGTGAGAGTCGCCGGGCCCGAATTGGGTTGCGGGGATTGCGGAGTCGTCGTCGCGGGTGTGTCCGGCTGGGTCGGTGCGGACGTCTCGGTGGGGAGAGATGTCTGGGCGGGGAGATCCAGTGGGGGAGTGGCGGTCAGGGTGTCGGTGGGCCAGGGACTGCTCGGCGCCGCTGCCGCCGGTGGTGCATCCGTGGTGGGTTGATCGAGACCGTTGTCCGGGGTGGCCGGGTTTTCGGTCGAGGGTTTGGACGTGTCCGGCTGGTCGTTGTTCGGGGTGACAGGTGACGTATCGGTCTGCGGTGCCGTCTGGTTCGGCCCGCTGTCGTCGACAGACGATAGGTCGGTCGGCGAGGGGTTCTCGGGTGCTGTATCGGGGGTGGAGTCCGGCGCGGGCGCGGTATCGCCTGCGTCGAGCGGAGTCGAATTGTTGTGCGCTCCTTGGTCTCCGGCATCCGTGGCGGTGCCCGATCCCGGCTCGGCTGTCGTGTTCGGCGCGGGGTGGCCCGAGTCTCCCACGTCAGCCGCCGCCGGCGAGTCGGCCGATGCGGGCACTGTGGCGGCGGGATCCGGGTTCGACGCGGGTGCGGTCGGCGTACCAGGGTCGCTGGACTGCGCGGGTGCGGTGGCCGCAGGTTCACCGGTGGACTCAGGTGCGGTCGACGTCGCGGGGTCGGTGGTCGGTGTGGGTGCGGTGGCTGCCGGCTCCCCGGCTGCTGCCGGAGCGGTCGAGGCTGCCGGGTCGGTGGCTGACGCGGGTGCGGTGGCCACTGGTTCACCGGTCGATGCCGGAGCCGTTGACGCCGGGTCGCTGGTCGACGCGGGGGTTGTGTCCCCAGCCGATGCCGGAGCGGTGGAGTCGCCGCCCGCGGGTGCTGCGGCGGCAGGCGCGGCGGCTCCGGGAACCTCGGTGCCGAGTTCAGGCACGGTGGGCGCCTGCTCGGGCGACGATCCGCCGGACTCGATCGCGGACTGCACCCCACCCGCGCCGGCGCTGGTGAACGTCTCCAGCCCGATATCGAGCTGGAACTCCCGGCCGAGGAACGCGGCACCGACTCCGGCGGCGGCGACCTGCGCGGACACGTCGGCGCCGAGTTCGGTGACGGCGCCGCCGACGACCTTGCCCGCGACTTTGCCGACGGTAGAGCCCGCGGTGTCGGCCAATGCTCCTGTGCCGCCGCCCAAGACGCCGCCCACGGCCCCGCCGACGGCACCGCCGAAGGTGGCGAGGCCGAGGTCGGTCCAGCCGAACTTGTCGGTGGTCCGGTCGCCGTTGGACACCTGGATCATGCGGGCGGACAGGTCGACGCCGCCCTCTTCGAGTGCCTCGAAAGCGGCGCCGCGCAACGCGAGCCGGGCGGCGGCTTTGGCCGCGCCGCGGGAGAGCATGCGGGCGATGAGCTGTTTGATCGCGATCCGGATCGCTATCTGCCCGGCGACCCGGGCGGCGACTCCGGCCACGGCTCCGACGCCGGTCCACGACGTCGCGAGCGCGACGGCCAGCTCGGCCGCGGTCACGATCATCGTGCCGATGATCACCAGCTTGGTGTGCTCGATGTCGTTGGCGCCGTCATCGAGCAGTTCGGCTTGTTTCTCGCACCAGGTGCGAACGGCGGTGACGGTGGCCTGGTCCCCGGCGAGGAACTTGTCGCGGAAAGTCGCGATGGCGGTATGGGTCTCGCCTTCGGAGATCGCGGTCAGGGCGGCGTTCAACGCCACGGCCGCGTCATCGTCGACGGTGTTCAGCGTGTTCGCCATCGCCGTCCAGCCGTCGGCGACGCGGCGCATGGCGGTTTCGTCGCCGTCGGGCCAGTCGCCGGCGCCGAGCAGATACTGCGCGACCCATTGCAGCTCGCCGGGGATCTCGATGCCCATTTACAGGGCGCCCTCGACCTGCGCGATCTGTCCGGCGTGGCCGGTGTCCTGGGCTTGTAGCGCGTTGGCGACCGTCACCATGTTCTCGCCGAACTGGGTCATGGTCGTGGCCAGTCCGGTGACGGCCTTCTGTCCGGGTTCCACACCGGGGGTGTAGTTCTTGGCGAAGGCGGCGCCGATCTCGTCCCCGCCCCAGCATTCGCCCTCGGCCGCGATCACCGCGGCCAGCTGCTGGGCCGCGGTGGTGATGGTTGACGCGACCGCGGCGAACGCGGGCTGGGTGTTGCGCAATCCGTCGGGATCGACCTCGACCGTGGTCACCGCAGGTAGCTCCGGTTGCGGAAGTAATCGCCTTCTTCGTCGTCGGAATCCTCGACGAGACCGCGCGGCGCCTCGGCCACCGGTTCCGGGGTCGGCGGAGGCGGCGGCGCCACTCGGGCGATCAGGTCCTTCATGCTCGGCACACCGGGGATCAGGTCAGGGAGATCGGGCAGATCAGCGGTGAGCGGGGCGAGGGCCTCCTGCTGGGCGAGGGCGGCCCGCGTGGCCAGTTCGGTGAGCGCCGCGGTGACAGATCGCCCGAGGGAATCGGGCGTGGACCGTTTGAACGCGTCCGGCTCGATATGCACCTCGGAAACACCGGCGACAGTGCCCGACACGCGAACCAGACCATCGGCCGACCACACCGTCACGAGCTCGGTGGCCCGCGCTCGCGCCTCGAGCAGGGCCGACTTCTCGGCGTTGAACGACTCGAGCATGCCGTCGATCTGCGCCCGCAACGCGTCGTTGGCCGCTCGCGTCGGCGCCGACCAGTCGTCGGTCATGAGTCCTCGATCCGATAGGAAGCACGTCAAAGGTATTGGACGCGCGAAACCCATCGACGGTTGCATCGATGTGACAGGTGTCACCGCTCAGGCGGGGCGGGACCCCACGATGATGCTGCCGACGTTGCATTCCTCCAGCTCGTCGACGCCGGTCGCGGCGGCGAAGGCGGAGGTGTCGCTGAAGCCCTGGGCGACGACGCCGAGGCGCATGGCGGTCGCGGCCAGGTAGACGGTCTGCATGAACACGCCGACGTGCTTGAGGATGTTGGCGTAGGCGACCTGCTCGTAGCTCCACATGACCCGGCCCGCGCGGGCCGAGACCAGCAGCACCACTTGCGGTTCCGCGCCACCGGCCAGCGTCGCCGAGGTGGACTTCAGCAGCTTCAGGACCGCGGGGGAGTCGGCAGGGGCGACCGGGCGTAGGGCGTGCTCGGTCGAATCGTAGTGGTACATGCCGTTTTCCAGCCCGGGCACACCGCGGAGCACCGGGTAGACCTCGAGCTCGTAGGCCCCGCCGCCGGACGGGTACGGGCGCGAGCCGTCCTCGCGGGTGCGGGCGCTGCGGAACAGCAACTCGCCCAGCTGGTCCGCGGTGATCGGGGCCGCGTCGTCGAAGGCGCGGGTCGAGACGCGATCCTCGAGCGCGGCGGTGAGCGTCGGATCGGCGGCGCGCAGCTCGGCCAGCTCGGGGCGGGCCAGCGCGATCGGGTCGGCGGCGAACGGCGCGCGGCGGGCGGGCAATTCGGGGAAGCGGCCGTCGGCCCAGCGGGTCGGGCCGAAGTCGTCCCAGGTCACCGTGCGGGCGCCGAGGGTGCTGCGGCGATGGAACCACAGGTCGGCGGGGTTCCATGAGCGGGTGGTGAACTCGTGCTCCTCCTCGTCACCGTCGACCAGGAATCCGCACCACTGCAGATCGGACATGAACTGCGACTTCACCGCCGCGGGCACCGGCGAATCGGCGGCCATCGGGCCGTCGAGCAGCGCGAGCAGCCGCGGATCGTGGACGCGCAGATCGCACCACGCCCGCGGATGCTCGAGCACGAAACCCTGGGAATCGCGGTGCAGCACCGCGAACTTCGACAGCGTCGCCGACCAGGACGGCAGCGGCACCTCGGGACGCGGCGCCGGCTCGGCGAAGGGCCGGATGCTGTAGAGGTCGCGACCGCCGTCGCGCACGGTCACCGCCAGCCAACCGCCGTCGGTGAGTTTGCGCATGAGGCCGGTGATGTCGTCACCGGCCGCCGCGGTCGTCATCTCCGCGGCGGTCGCCGGGCCCTGGTTGAGGGTCTTGAGCGCCTGCAGCGCGCCCGCGCCCAGCCCCGTCAGCTTCACGTTGTGCGGCGGGTTCAGCAGCACCGCGCCCGCGGGCGTGGTCAGGCAGGTGACCCCGGTGCGCAATGCGAATCGGGTCTGGGCGGGGTACGCGGAGGCGAGCACAGCGAGTTCCTTGCGGGTCGAACGTGGTTGGGGACGAGTCTATTTCGCCGCCGCGGCGAACGCGGGCGCCAGCTTGTCGAGGATGTAGGGCACCGACAGCGCCGAGGGCTGGTTGATCGCGCTGATCTCCTGGGTGGTCAGGAACACCGCCGAGCCCTTGCGCACCGACGGCAGGTCGCTGTAGCCGGGCAGCTGCCGGTACTTCTCGTCCAGCCCGGGCGAGTACCCGGCCAGCAGCAGGTCGGCGGTCAGTTCGTCGACGCGCTCCGGCGACAGCGCCAGGCGGCCCTGGTTGGCGGGCAGCGCGGTCAGGTTCGCCGGAATGGTCATGCCCAGCTGGCCGAAGACCTTGGCCGAACCGTCGTTGGGGTCGGTCAGCACCATCAGCTGCGACGGGCTGGCCAGCCAGGTGCTGGCGAAGGTCTTGCCCTTCAGGCCGGGGTTGGCGGCGGTGATCTCGGCGATCTTGTCGTCGACCTTCGTGATCACCGCGCTCGCGTCGGACTCCTTGCGGAGCACCTTGCCGAGCGCGGTCACCTGGTCCTGCCACGGCGTGACGGCGTCCTTGGTCAGCGCGGGCAGGGTCGGCGCGATCTTGGACAGATCGTCGTAGGTCTTCTGATCGGCGATGAACGGATCGGCAAGGATCAGGTCCGGCTCCAGCGCGGCGACCTGTTCGGCGACGCTGCCTGTGGTGTTGAGCGCGGTGGCCGACTTCAGGCTCTCCGGCTGCCACGGCGGGGTGCTCTTGGACACCGCCGACACATTGTCGATATAGCCGACCGGCACGACGCCGAGCGCCAGCGACGAATCCAGCCACTGGTTGCCCAGCGCCACCACCTTCTTCGGCGTGCCGTTGACCGTGGTCTCGCCGCGGGCGTGGGTGATGGTCACCGGCTCACCCGAGCCGGCGGTGTCGTCGGTGGAACCGCAGGCGGCGACGCCGAAGGCGAGCGCACCGGCGAGCGCGGCCACCGCCACGCGCCGCCAGCCGCGCGAAGTCCGAGCAATCATCGTTGCGTCCCTTTCCTGCCTCGGGGGAGTGTCCCCCGATTCGGCCCGAAGGCTCATCCAGCATAAGTCAGCCAAGGCTAACCTACGTCCGTTTGCCCATGGCAATCGATCGTGCGCGTCCGGGCGAACGGGCTCGGATCGGGTTAGACTGCGCCGAATTTCGGTCGTAGCGGGATGGGAAGAACGCGTGGAGACGTCTAGGGACTGGAGCGTCGAGTGGTTCGAGAGCGCGAAGTGGCTCGGAATCGCCTTCCTCATCACCGCGGTGGCCTTCGTGGTCATCGCCGCGCTGTTGCTGCGGTTCACCCGGTGGGGTCGCCAGTTCTGGGCTGTCAGCGGTAACTACTACCGCGGGCCCGGCGCGTGGAAGACCTGGCTGTTCGTCGCGGGCCTGCTGCTGATGGCGCTGCTGAGTGTCCGGTTGAGCGTCTTGCTCAGCTACTGGGGCAACGACATGTTCGCCTCGTTCCAGCTCGCCGCGTCCGCGTTGCAGTCCGACGACGCCGAGAAACTGTCGCAGGCCAAGACCGGATTCTGGGATTCGGCGAAGCTGTTCACTCTGCTCATCGTCATCTGGACGATCAAAGAGCTGGTGTACCTCTACGCCAAGCTGGCCTACGACATCCGGTGGCGGGTCTGGTTGACCGAACACATCACCACCGACTGGATGGACGGGGTCGCCTTCTACCGTTCCCGGTTCATCGACAACACGATCGACAACCCCGATCAGCGAATCCAGGCCGACACCATCACGTTCACCGAGCAATCCCGCGCGCTGGCGCTCGGCGCGGTGACGGCCGTCGTCTCCGTCGTGTCGTTCACCAAGGTGCTGTGGGACCTTTCGGGGCCGCTGACCATTCTCGGTGTCACCATCCCGCGAGCGGCCCTGGTCATCGTGATGAGCTACGTCCTGATCTCGACCGTGATCGCCTTCTGGATCGGCCGGCCGCTGATCCGGATCAACTTCCTGCGCGAGCGCACGAACGCCAACTTCCGCTACGCGCTGGTTCGGGTGCGTGACGCGGCCGAGAGCGTCGCGTTCTATCGCGGTGAGGACGTGGAGCGCGTCGGTCTCCTCCGCCGATTCGCCGAGGTGATCCGGGTCCAGTGGGCCTACGTCTACCGGATGCTGAAGTTCGTCGGCTGGAACTTCGTCGTCACCCAATCCGCCTATCTCTTCCCCTACCTCATCCAGGCGCCGCGCTTCTTCAGCGGCGCGATCACGCTGGGCGGTATGAACCAGACGGCCACGGCGTTCCGCGAGATCCAGGACTCCTTGTCGTTCTTCCGCGAGTCCTACGACGACTTCGCCGAGTACCGGGCCTCCCTGATCCGTCTCGACGGGCTGATGGTCGCCAGTGGCGAATCGCGTCAGCTGCCCAAGCTCGCCGCCGTCGACCTGGACGACGCGGTGCGCCTCGACAAGGTCGGCGTGTGCAAGCCCGACGGCGAAGTGCTCATCGACGACCTCAGCCTGCGACTCGTCCCCACCGACGCGTTGGTCGTCAAGGGTGTCTCGGGGAGCGGCAAGACGACGCTGCTGCGCGCGCTCGCGGAGATGTGGCCCTACAGCGACGGCGAGTTCGGCCGACCGGCGGGCATCGAGACGCTGTTCCTGTCCCAGCTGCCCTACCTGCCGCTCGGTGACCTGCGCACCGCGGTCGAGTACCCGGTCGGATCGAACGGGATCACCGACGAGCAGCTGCGCGAGGTGCTCAACAAGGTGCACCTCGGGCACCTCGTCGACCGGCTCGACGAAGAGGCCGACTGGGCGAAGATCCTGTCCCCGGGTGAGCAGCAGCGCCTGGCGTTCGCCCGCATTCTGCTCACCCGCCCCAAGGTGGTGTTCCTCGACGAGGCGACCTCCGCCGTCGACGAGGGCCTGGAGTACTCGCTCTACAACCTGATCCGTACCGAGGTTCCGGACACCATCGTGGTGTCCGTGGCGCACCGCAGCACGGTCGACCAGCACCACACCCAGGTGCTCACCCTCGCGGGGGACGGCTCGTGGGAGCTCGCGCCCGTGGCGAGCTGACACCGACCCCCCGATTTGGGTCGACCTGGGGGTTCACCTACACTAGACCGGTTGCCTGCGGGAGCTCTGCGCCCGCAATCCGGCAGTGAACCCCCAGTGGTAGGTATTTCCGCTGGCAGGCGCGCGTCCGGAGGGTGACTGACCATGTGCGTCGGGTCGGCAATCCGGCGTACGTATACATCCAGGTCCAGGAGGTGCTGAAGTGATTCAGCAGGAGTCGCGACTGCGCGTCGCCGACAACACCGGGGCGAAGGAAATCCTTTGCATCCGCGTGCTCGGTGGCTCGTCGCGTCGCTATGCCGGTATCGGTGACATCATCGTCGCCACCGTCAAGGACGCCATCCCCGGCGCGAACGTCAAGAAGGGCGACGTCGTCAAGGCTGTCGTCGTGCGCACCGTCAAGGAGCGCCGCCGTCCGGACGGTTCCTACATCAAGTTCGATGAGAACGCTGCCGTGCTCATCAAGGCGGACAACGATCCGCGTGGCACCCGCATCTTCGGCCCCGTCGGCCGCGAGCTGCGCGACAAGCGCTTCATGAAGATCGTTTCGCTGGCCCCGGAGGTGCTCTGACCATGAAGGTGCACAAGGGTGACACCGTTCTCGTCATCGCGGGCAAGGACAAGGGCGCCAAGGGCAAGGTCATCCAGGCCTACCCGGCGAACAACAAGGTCCTCGTCGAAGGCGTGAACCGGATCAAGAAGCACGTCGCGGATTCCGCGAACCAGCGTGGCGCCTCTTCGGGCGGCATCGTGACCCAGGAAGCCCCCATCCACGTGTCCAACGTGATGGTCGTCGACTCCGACGGTAACCCGACTCGCGTCGGCTACCGCACCGACGAAGAGACCGGCAAGCGGGTTCGGATCTCCCGTAAGAACGGGAAGGACATCTGACATGACCACCTCTGAGCAGACTCAGCCCCGGCTGAAGGCGCGCTACCGCGCCGAGATCAAGGACGCGCTGAACAGCGAGTTCGAGTACGCCAACGTGATGCAGATCCCGGGCGTGGTGAAGGTCGTCGTCAACATGGGTGTCGGCGACGCCGCCCGTGACGCCAAGCTGATCAACGGTGCCGT
This sequence comes from Nocardia sp. NPDC050717, assembly GCF_040654275.1. Lineage (NCBI taxonomy): Bacteria > Bacillati > Actinomycetota > Actinomycetes > Mycobacteriales > Nocardiaceae > Nocardia > Nocardia sp. NPDC050717. The sequence goes on along the minus strand of NZ_JBFAHR010000003.1, from coordinate 379,232 downwards.
CAAGGACCTGGAGCTGATCACCGGTCAGAAGCCGGAGATCCGCAAGGCCACCAAGTCGATCGCGCAGTTCAAGCTCCGTGAGGGCATGCCGATCGGCGCGAAGGTCACCCTCCGTGGCGACCGCATGTGGGAGTTCCTCGACCGCCTGGTCTCCATCGCGCTGCCCCGTATCCGCGACTTCCGCGGCCTGTCGCCGAAGCAGTTCGACGGCAACGGCAACTACACGTTCGGCCTGAGCGAGCAGTCGATGTTCCACGAGATCGACGTGGACTCCATCGACCGCCCGCGCGGTATGGACATCACCGTGGTGACCACTGCGACCAACAACGAAGAAGGCCGTGCGCTGCTCAAGCACCTCGGCTTCCCGTTCAAGGAGAACTGAGCACATGGCCAAGAAAGCACTGGTCAACAAGGCCAACGCCAAGCCGAAGTTCGCGGTCCGCGCCTACACCCGCTGCCAGCGTTGCGGCCGCCCCCACGCGGTGTACCGCAAGTTCGGCCTGTGCCGCGTGTGCCTGCGCGAGATGGCCCACCGTGGCGAGCTCCCTGGCGTGCACAAGAGCTCCTGGTGACCTCGCGCTCCTCGTGAGCGCAGCCACCTAGGCGAATATCGAACGAAGGCACGGACTTCCCCTGGAAGTCCGTGCCTTCGCGCGTTACGCTGCCGGCTCTCGCGGAGTCGGCCGAACCGGGCGAAATATCTTCATTTCACTCTTGTGGCGCGCGACGGTGGTGTTCCCTTGGCGCATGAAGAAGATCGCGGCCGTCGCCGTCCTTTCCTGCGCGCTCCTCGCCACTCCCGCAGTCGCCACCGCGGCCCCCGCCGCGCCGGCCCCGATCGCCGAACCCGGCTCGGCCGGAGGTGGTAGCGGGTCAGGAGGCGGCTCGGGCTCGTCGGAAACGGCGTTGATCTGCTCGCCGCTCGCTCAACTGGCGTTCGCCACCGGCAGCGTCGAGAAGCCGCCGCTCTACGACCTGCTCTGCCTGATCAGCTGAGATCGGTGACGGCCCGCTTCGGAATCAGGCGAAGGGGGAGTGGTCGATGCCGCAGCGGGTGCCGTCGGGTGGGAGTGCGCCGGTGAACAGGTAGTCGCGTTTGACGTGTTCGGCGCAGGTGCTGGGGACGTACATGCTGCTGTGGCCCGCGCCCTCGATGACGACGACCTGGGCGCGGGACAGCTGGGCGGCGCCGGCGTAGGCGCCGTGCAGCGGTGTGGCCGGGTCGTAGCGGCTGTTCAGGACGAGGATGGGGGCGGCGGTCTCGCGGTTCCACGGGCCGGTGTAGCGGTCGAGGTCGCGGGTCGGCCAGAAGGCGCAGGGCATGGCGTTGAAGACGGCGGTGCGGCCGAAGTAGGGGTTGTGCAGGTCCTCGGCGGCGGCGATCCGGCTGTAGGCGGCGGGGTCGGTCGGGACGGTGCTGTCGGCGCACTGGATGGTGTAGAACGCCTCGACGCGGTTGGCGGGATAGTTCTTGTCGAACAGGGCGTCCGGGACGCGGGCGGGCAGCGTGGTCGCCGCGTCGAAAAGGTTCTGCAACAGGACCGCGAGGTCGGCGTAGGTCTCGGGGCGGGACAGGCTCCCCGCGGTGCTCACGACCTGGGAGAACGTCCACGGTGTCCCGTCGAGCGTGATCGGTGCCAGGCGCGCCCGCTCGGCGAGCGCGAGCCACTTGAGTTTCGGATCGCCCGCCGAGAACGCGCAGCGCGGCCCCGCCGCCGAGCACTCGCGCAGGAAGGCGTCGAAGGTCTCGGCGATGCCGACCGCCACGCCCTGCCTGGTGTCGAGCGGCACGTTCGCGCCGTCGGCGCCGTGCCCGTCGGCATTGCCCTCGAAGTCGAGCGAACCGTCGAAGGCCATCGCCCGCACCCGGCCGGGGAACATGTTGGCGTAGACCGCGCCGACCTGGGTCCCGTAGGAGATGCCGTGATAGGTGAGCGTCGCGTCGCCGACCGCGCGCCGCAGCAGGTCGAGGTCGCGGGCGGTGTTGGCGGTGGAGGCGTGCCGCAGGATCGGCCCGGCCGCGGCACCGCAGCGCGCGGCGATATCGGCGGATCTGGCGAAGAACTCCGGCTCGTCGCGCGGATCGGTGGGCGTGCCGGGGAAGGACCCCAGGTACTGCGCCTGCTCTTCGGCGCTGCCGAAACAGTGCGCACCCGCGCTGCGGGAGACTCCGCGCGGATCCCAGGAGACCAGGTCGAACCGGGCACGCAACTCCGGCGAGAACAGCCACGGCCACCGCGCCCGCTCCCGCAGGCGATCCACCCCGGACGGTCCTGGCCCGCCGAAGTTCACGAACAGCGTCCCGATCCGCTGACCGGGGTCGGTGGCGGGCAGCTTGATCACCGCCAGGTCGATCTGCTCACCGTGCGGGCTGTTGTAGTCGAGCGGCACCTGGGCGGTCGAGCACTGGAAGCCGTCTTCGCACTCGGCCCAGTTCAGCGCGGGGGTGGCGGCGTCTTCGGCGAGCCGGTCGAGGTAGGGGTCGGCCGCGTGCGCGGACGGCACCGAGAGCACGCCGACGCCGAGCGCGGCGGCCAGCACGCTGACCAGGGCCCGGCGAGTTCCACGGCGCGCGGAGCGCGAAAACACCTGCCGAGCCTCCTGCACAGATCCGACGAACTTCGCGAAGCTACCACATCGGTAGCTCGGCTCACGATCGGAAGTGATTGGGCTCGAACGGGATTCGCGGTGGAGTCGGCCGCCCTGCGACGGGGAAGGCGGCACGGGTTACCGCGAGATTACGCGCGGTGAATATTCCTGTGCAATTCCCGAGAATGTGATCCCGGCACTGGTCGGCACAATTTGTCGCCGCTACGTTCGGAATGGTCGCACAACAGCGAAACAGGTAGTTGGGTGTCAACGTAGATCCCCTGTTCGGCAACAAACAGAGGATGTGGAATTGTGACCGTCACCACAGAGAAAACGGGCCGTGACCTGGACCACCGGCGGCCGTTGCGGGGCATACCGACCGGCGCGATGCCGCTGGTCGCCTTTCTTTCGGCGCTCGCCGGATTTATCGGCGCGGCCGCCTATACGCATTCCGCCGGATATTTCGTCACCTTTATGACCGGAAATACCGAGCGCGCAGTTCTCGGCTGGTTCGACAATGACCGGCTGCTGGCCGTCGGCGCCTTGACGCTGCTGTTCTCGTTCGGGCTCGGTGTCTTCGTCGCCTCGCTGCTGCGGCGCCGGATGTGGCGCAACGACCACTACGGCGCCTCGGTGGTGACGACCGTGGCGCTGGCGGTGGCCGCGATCGTCGACTACGCGCTCGACCGGACCGGCGGCCAGGAGGTGGGCTTCATTCCCATCTCCTTCGTCGCCTTCGCGGTCGGCGCGCTCAACACCGCCTTCGTCAAGAACGGCGAGACCGCCGTCCCCCTGAGCTACGCCACCGGCACTGTCGTGAAACTGAGCCAGGGCATCGAGAGTCACGTGAGCGGGGGATCGGTGCGCGATTGGCTCGGCTACGGCCTGCAGTACGCGGCGTTCGCCGGCGGCGCACTGCTCGGCGGCGTGACGAGCCTGGTCGTCGGCGGCGAGCTGATGCTGATCATGGCCGCGGGCGTCTCGGCCGCGGTGATCCCGCTCACCTCCACGGGGCGCGCCGGTCGGTATCGGACCCGGATTTTGTCCTGACCACGGCATTGCCTACACTAGACCGGTTGCCTGGGCACATCTGTGTCCGCTGCCGCCTCGCGCGGGTGGACGAGTTGCCAGGCACCGAGAGCTCGTAACGAGAACTCATCCGGTCGGTAAGTGCCGCCCGGACCAGCCGAATTGTTGTAGGCCCACGGTCGCCGCGCGAGCGGTGACGCTGCATGGGAACCGCAGCGAGAAAGGTGTCGAGGTCTAACCATGACCATGACTGATCCGATCGCAGACTTCTTGACGCGTCTGCGCAACGCCAACTCGGCGTACCACGATCAGGTGAAGGCGCCCCACTCCAAGCTCAAGGCGAACATCGCCGAGATCTTGAAGCGTGAGGGCTACATCGCCGATTACCGCACCGAAGACGCGCCGGTGGGCAAGGCCCTCGTCGTCGATCTGAAGTACGGCCCCAGCCGTGAGCGCAGCCTGCAGGGCCTGCGTCGCGTCTCGAAGCCGGGTCTGCGTGTGTACGCGAAGTCCACCAACCTGCCCAAGGTCCTCGGCGGCCTCGGCGTGGCGATCATTTCCACGTCGACCGGTCTGCTCACCGACCGTCAGGCGGCCAAGCAGGGCGTGGGCGGCGAAGTCCTCGCCTACGTCTGGTAAGGGAGGTCAGGACAAATGTCGCGTATTGGTAAGAAGCCCATCGAGATTCCGGCCGGCGTCGACGTCACCATCGACGGCCAGGTCGTCACGGTGAAGGGGCCCAAGGGCACCCTGTCGCACACCGTCGCCGAGCCGATCACCGTCACCAAGGGTGAGGGTAACGAGCTGGAGGTGGCCCGTCCCAACGACGAGCGCGCCAACCGCTCGCTGCACGGCCTTTCCCGCACCCTGATCGCCAACATGATCGAGGGTGTCACCAAGGGCTACGAGAAGAAGATGGAAATCTTCGGTGTCGGTTACCGTGTGGCCGCCAAGGGCTCGAACCTCGAGTTCGCCCTCGGCTACAGCCACCCGGTCCCGATCGAGGCCCCGGAGGGCATCACCTTCGCGGTGGAATCGCCCACCAAGTTCTCTGTGTCCGGCATCGACAAGCAGAAGGTCGGCCAGATCTCCGCTGTCATCCACGGACTGCGTAAGCCCGACCCGTACAAGGGCAAGGGCATCCGCTACGCCGGCGAGGTCGTTCGCCGCAAGGTCGGAAAGACGGGTAAGTGATCATGGCGCAAACCGAAAACCAGAAGGCCAAGCGTATTCCGCTGGGCAAGGACGCTTCCACGAAGCGTCGTCTGTCGAAGACCCGCCGTCACTTCCGTCTGCGCAAGAAGGTCGTCGGCACCACCGAGCGTCCGCGCCTGGTGGTCAACCGCTCCTCGCGGCACCTGCACGCCCAGCTCGTCGACGACTCGGTCGGCAAGACCATCGCCGCCGCATCCTCGATCGAGGCCGATGTGCGTGCGCTGGAGGGCGACAAGTCCGCCAAGGGCGCGAAGGTCGGTCAGCTGATCGCCGAGCGTGCCAAGGCTGCCGGTATCGAGGCGGTCGTGTTCGACCGTGGTGGTCACGACTACCACGGCCGTATCGCGGCGCTGGCCGATGCCGCTCGTGAAGGCGGGTTGAAGTTCTGATGACTGTTATTTCGAACGGAAGGAACGTCTGATGCCGGGACGTCAGCGGCGTGACGGCGGCAACGGACCCGCCGGACAGAACAGCAATGGCCCCGAGGGCAACCGTGGCGACCGCCGCGGTGGTGGCGATCGTCGCGGTGGCGGCGACCGTCGGGACAACGCTGCCGAGAAGAACCAGCTCGAGCGCGTAGTCGCGATCAACCGCGTCTCCAAGGTCGTGAAGGGTGGTCGTCGCTTCAGCTTCACCGCCCTCGTGATCGTCGGTGACGGCAACGGTCTGGTCGGCGTCGGCTACGGCAAGGCCAAGGAAGTTCCCGCGGCCATCCAGAAGGGTGTCGAGGAGGCTCGCAAGGGCTTCTTCCGCGTCCCGATGATCGGCTCGACCATCACCCACCCGGTTCAGGGTGAGGCGGCGGCCGGTGTCGTCATGCTGCGTCCGGCTTCGCCCGGTACCGGTGTGATCGCCGGCGGCGCGGCGCGTGCCGTGCTCGAATGCGCAGGCATTCATGACATTCTGGCCAAGTCGCTCGGTAGCGACAATGCGATCAACGTCGTTCACGCGACGGTTGCCGCGCTCAAGATGCTCCAGCGTCCCGAAGAGGTTGCCGCGCGTCGCGGTCTGCCGATCGAGGACGTCGCTCCGGCGGGCATGCTGCGTGCGCGTGCGGGACAGGGAGCCTGACATGGCTGATCTCAAGGTGACCCAGATCAAGAGCACCATCGGCGCCAAGGCGAATCAGAAGGACTCCCTGCGTACGCTGGGCCTTCGCAAGATCCGTCAGAGCGTTGTCCGTGAGGACAACGCCCAGAACCGCGGCCTGATCAACGTCGTGCGCCACCTCGTAACAGTTGAGGAGGTCTGACAATGACCATCAAGTTGCATCACCTGCGTCCTGCGCCGGGTTCCAAGACCGAGAAGACCCGTGTGGGTCGCGGTGAGGGTTCCAAGGGCAAGACCGCGGGTCGCGGTACCAAGGGCACGAAGGCACGCAAGAACGTCTCCCCGGCGTTCGAGGGTGGCCAGATGCCGCTGCACATGCGCCTGCCGAAGCTGAAGGGCTTCACCAACCGCTTCCGCGTGGAGTACCAGGTTGTGAACGTGGGCCGCATCGCGGAGCTGTTCCCCGAGGGCGGCACGGTCGGCAAGGCCGAGCTCGTCGCGGCCGGCGCCGTTCGCAAGAACGAGTTGGTCAAGGTCCTCGGCGACGGTGAGATCGGCGTGGCGGTCCAGGTGACCGCCGACAAGGTGACCGGCTCCGCCAAGGAGAAGATCACCGCGGCCGGTGGCACTGTCACCGAACTGGCCTGACGGTACTGTTAGTCAGCAGTGGACACCGGACGAGTCGCGAGCTCGTCCGGTGTCACTGTTAGAGTTCAAGTGTTGTCTGCCAAAGCTCGTCATCGGCTGACGTTTCCGTAAGAACCGAAGTCGCATGGCATGACCATGTCGTTCGCCAGGAGGATCTGTGCTTTCCGCCTTCGTATCGGCCTTCCGGACTCCGGACTTACGGCGGAAGATTCTCTTCACGCTGGGGTTGATCGCGCTGTACCGGTTGGGTGCCGCGCTGCCGTCCCCCGGTGTCAACTACCAGAACGTCCAGGACTGCGTGAAGCTGGTCTCCGGCGGTGAGTCCGCCGGTATCTACCAGCTCATCAACCTCTTCTCCGGTGGTGCGCTGCTGCAGCTGTCGGTGTTCGCGATCGGCATCATGCCGTACATCACCGCGAGCATCATCATCCAGCTGCTGACCGTCGTCATCCCGCGCTTCGAGGAGCTGCGCAAGGAAGGCCAAGCAGGCCAGACCAAGATGACGCAGTACACCCGCTACCTGTCGATCGCCCTGGCGATCCTGCAGGCGACGGGTCTCGTGGCGCTGGCCGCGCGTGGTCAGCTGCTGCAGGGCTGCCAGGAGGACATCCTCGAGGACACCGGCATCTTCGGCATGATCGTCATCGTGCTGGTGATGACCGCGGGCGCGGCCCTGGTCATGTGGTTCGGCGAGCAGATCACCGAGCGCGGCGTCGGCAACGGCATGTCGCTGCTCATCTTCGCCGGTATCGCCGCGCGCATCCCGATCGACGGCAAGTCGATCCTGGACACCCGCGGTGGCCTCGTCTTCGGCCTCGTCTGCGTCGCCGTGCTGGCGATCATCGTGGCCGTGATCTTCGTCGAGCAGGGTCAGCGCCGGATCCCGGTGCAGTACGCCAAGCGCGTCGTCGGCCGCAAGATGTACGGCGGTTCCTCGACCTACCTGCCGTTGAAGGTCAACCAGGCCGGCGTCATCCCGGTGATCTTCGCGTCCTCGCTGCTCTACCTGCCGAACCTGATCTCGCAGCTCACCGGTTCGGCGACGGCGACGGACCCGAGCTGGTGGCAGGAGATCATCCAGAAGTACCTGGTGAATCCGTCCAACCCGGTCTACATCGCCATCTACTTCGGCCTGATCGTTTTCTTCACCTACTTCTACGTCGCGATCACCTTCAACCCGGAGGAACGCGCGGACGAGATGAAGAAGTTCGGCGGCTTCATCCCGGGCTACCGTCCCGGCAAGCCGACCGCCGACTATCTCAACTTTGTTCTGAGCCGCATCACCCTGCCTGGCTCGATCTACCTCGGCCTGGTCGCCGTGCTCCCGAACCTGTTCCTCGACATGGGTAACTCGGGCGCGGTGGCGAACCTGCCGTTCGGCGGTACCGCGGTGCTCATCATGGTCAGCGTGGGTCTCGACACGGTCAAACAGATCGAGAGCCAGCTGATGAATCGAAATTACGAAGGGTTCCTCAAGTGAGAGTTGTTCTGCTCGGGCCGCCGGGTGCCGGCAAAGGTACTCAGGCCGTCCTGCTGTCGGAAAAGCTGGGCGTTCCGCACATCTCCACCGGAGACCTCTTCCGCGCGAACATCAGCCAGCAGACCGCTCTCGGGCGTGAAGCGCAGAAGTACATGGACGCGGGCGACCTCGTCCCCAGCGATGTCACCAATCGCATGGTCGAGGCCCGCGTGGCCGAGCCGGACGCCGCCAACGGCTTCGTGCTCGACGGCTACCCGCGCACGGTCGACCAGGGCGACGCGCTGAAGAAGATCCTCGAGCACAACGGCACCGCGCTCGACGCCGTGCTGTGCTTCGTGGTGCCGGAGTCGCTGCTCAAGGAGCGCATGCTCGCCCGCGGCCGCGCCGACGACACCGACGAGGTGATCGACAACCGCCTGCGCGTGTACCGCGAGGAGACCGAGCCGCTGCTCGAGTACTACGACGGTCTCGTCGTGACGGTCGAGGGTGTCGGCGAGGTCGAGGAAGTCAACAATCGGGCGCTGAAGGCGCTCGGCCACTGATGGTCTTCAGCCGGAAGAAGAAGGTCGTGCCGTTCCGGACGGCGGGCGAGCTCGACGCCATGCAGGCGGCGGGCGCGGTCGTCGGCCGGGCGCTCGTCGCCGTCCGCGCGGCGGCCAAGCCGGGCGTGTCGACGCTGGAGCTGGACGAGGTCGCCGAGCAGACGATCCGCGACGCGGGCGCTGTCCCGTCGTTCAAGGGCTACCACGGGTTCCCCGGCTCGATCTGCTCCTCGGTCAACGACCGGGTGGTGCACGGCATCCCCTCGGCGCAGGAGATCCTCGCCGAGGGCGACCTGGTCTCGATCGACTGCGGCGCCATCCTCGACGGCTGGCACGGCGACTCGGCCTGGACCTTCGGCGTCGGTGACATCATCGAGGCCGACCGGCTGCTGAGCGAGGCGACCAGGCTGTCGATGGAGGCGGGCATCGCCGCGATGCTGCCCGACAACCGGCTCACCGACGTCTCGCACGCCATCGAACTCGGGACCAGGGCGGCCGAGCAGGCGCACGGTCGCAAGTACGGCATCGTCGACGGCTACGGTGGCCACGCCATCGGCCGCGAGATGCACATGGACCCGTTCCTGCCGAACGAGGGCGCGCCCGGCAAGGGCCCGCGCCTGGTGGTGGGTTCGGTGCTGGCGATCGAGCCGATGCTCACGCTCGGCACCACCCAGACCGAGACGCTCGAGGACGACTGGACGGTGGTCACCACCGATGGTTCCCGGGCCGCGCACTGGGAGCACAGCGTCGCCGTCACCGAGGACGGGCCGCGCATTCTCACGTTGCGCCCGGAGTAAGTTCTCGAGCGCACGAAAAAAGGTCAGGTTACAAAACCTTCGAATCAGGACGCGAGCGGCGTAATCCTGTATCTCTGAGCTATGAGATCTGGCATCGCGCTGCTCGCCGCCGCGGCGACGGCTCTGCTGGCTGGCTGTGCCGAGCCGCCCGCGGAGTCGCGCTATACCGGTTCCGGTAACACCTACGGCTCGGCCACCGCGGGGTTCGAGACCTGCATGGTCACCGACGCGGGCGGCGTCGACGACAAGTCGTTCAACGAATCCGGCTGGAACGGCGTCAAGGCCGCGGTCGACGCCAACCCCGGCATCTACGGATCGTATCGGCAGTCCAACAGTTCCGCCGACTACGAACCGAATCTGCGTGCCTCCGCCGACGACGACTGCGATCTGGTGATCGGTGTCGGCGGGCTGATGGCCGAGGCTGTGGCCCAGGTGGCGGCCGAATATCCCGACACCCGCTTCGCCGTCGTCGACGCGCACATCGATCTCGACAATGTGTATTCGATGGAATTCAACGCCGCCCAGTCGTCGTATCTGGGTGGCTATCTCGCCGCGGGCACGAGCAAGACCGGCAAGGTCGCGACCTGGGGCGGGATGCAGATCCCGGCGGTCACCATCTTCATGGACGGATTCGCCGCGGGCGTCGCGAAATACAACCAGGTGCACGGGACCTCGGTGGTGGTGCTCGGCTGGGACGTGGCGGCCCAGCGCGGCTCGTTCACCGGCAACTTCGACGATACGAGCGCGGGCCGCTCACTCACCGAGAATTTCATCGCCCAGGGCGCCGACGTGATCCATCCGGTGGCGGGCCCGGTGGGCATGGGCGGCGCCTCGGCCGTGCAGGACACGCCGGGGGTGAGCATGATCTGGGTCGACTCCGACGGTTTCGAGGCGGTGCCGGAGTACCGGCACATCATGTTGTCGTCGTCGATGAAGGACATCTCCTCGGCGGTGCGCAGCGCCATCGACAACGCGTTCACCGAGGGCCCCACCGACGGCCGCTACATCGGCACGCTCGGCAACGACGGTGTCGGGCTCGCGCCGTTCCACGATTTCGAGCAGCAGGTGCCCGCGTCGGTGAAACAGGAACTCGACGCGCTGCGCCGCGACATCGTCGACGGCAGGATCGTGGTCACTTCGCCCGCGGCCCCCACGGATTAGGAGATCCGGATGCGACTCGAAGTACGGGGACTCACCAAGACTTTCGGCGATTTCGTGGCCGACGACCACGTCGACCTGGTGGTCGAACCGGGCCAGGTGCACGCCGTACTCGGCGAGAACGGCGCGGGCAAATCGACCCTGATGAACATGCTCTACGGGATCCTGGAGCCCACCAGCGGGGAGATCCTGATCGACGGCGCACCGGTGCGGTTCCGTTCCCCCGCCGACGCCATCGCCGCTGGAATCGGCATGGTGCATCAGCACTTCAAGCTGGTCGGCCCGTTCAGTGTGGCCGACAATGTGCAGCTGGGCAACGAGCACGCCAAGCGGGGCGTGCTCGACCGCGCGGCCGCCAGGACGGCCGTGCGGGAGGTGTCCGAGAAATACGGCCTCGCCCTCGATCCCGACGCGGTCTGCGCGAACCTGCCGGTGGGCGTGCAGCAGCGGGTGGAGATCGTGAAGGCACTCTCCGGCGACACCGATCTGCTGATCCTCGACGAGCCGACCGCCGTGCTCACCCCGCCCGAGGTGGCCGAATTGCTCGGCATCATCCGCAATCTCACGGCGGCGGGCATGTCGGTGATCTTCATCAGCCACAAGTTGCGCGAGGTGAAGGCCATCGCCGACACCATCACCGTGCTGCGGCGCGGCAAGGTGGTCGACGAGGCCTCGCCGCGCGACAGCGAGGCCGAGCTCGCCGCCGCCATGGTCGGCCGCGCGGTGACGCTGTCGGTGGAGCGTCCGCCGGCCGAGCCGGGCGAGGTGGCGCTGGCCGTGAAGGATCTGACGGTGCTCGGTGACCGTGGCATCGCCGCGCTCGACGGGTTGAATCTGACGGTGCGCGCGGGCGAGATCGTCGGGCTGGCCGGCGTGGAGGGCAACGGGCAGACCGAACTGGCGCGGGCGATCCTCGGCACCGTCAGGGCCGCGGCCGGTTCGGTGGAACTGTCCGGCGCCGAGGTGACGCAGTGGCAGCCGTACCGCCGGATCACCGCGGGACTCGGCTACATCCCGGAGGATCGCGGGCGCGACGGGCTGGTCGGCGATTTCAGCGTCGCCGAGAACCTGGTGCTGAATCAGTATCGCGACGAACCGTATTCGCGGCGCGGGGTGCTGGACACCGCGGCGGTGGACGCGCTGGCCGACAAGTCCATCGCGGAATTCGACATCCGCACGCGCGGGCCGGGCGAACTGGTGACGTCGCTGTCGGGCGGCAACCAGCAGAAGGTGGTGATCGCCAGGGAGTTCTCCCGGCCACGCACGGTGCTCGTCGCCGCCCAGCCCACCCGCGGGGTGGACGTGGGCGCGATCGAGTTCATCCACTCCCGGCTGGTGGCCGAACGCGATTCGGGAACCGCGGTGCTGCTGATCTCCGCCGAACTGGACGAGATCCTGGTGCTGTCGGACCGGATCGCGGTGATCCACAACGGGAAGATCGTCGGCGAGGTCGCCCCGGACACTCCGCGCGAGGTCATCGGGCAGCTCATGGTCGGCCATCGCCCCGACGACGACACCTCCGCCGATCCCGCCGCCGCGCGCTGACTCCCGAGGACTCCCATGCCGAGTACGACCACCGAGCCGGACATCGACTCGCCCCGACCGGAACAGGACGAGCCCGGATTCGGCCGCACCTTCGCCCGATACCTGACCGAGGCCAACAGCGTGATGGTGACGGTCTATTCGCTGCTGCTGGCCTTCGCCCTCGGCGCGCTGCTGATCATCGTCTCCGATCCGTCGGTGCGCCGCGCCTGGGCCTACTTCTTCAACCGGCCCGCCGACGCGTTGAGCTTCTCGTGGATCGCCGTCAGCACCGCCTACCGCGACCTGTTCGAGGGCGCCATCCTCGATATCGGCCGCCTGCAGGAGTTCTTCGCGGGCGACGCGACGCTGGCCCAGGTGCTGCGGCCGATTTCGGAGACGCTCACCTACACCACCCCGCTGATCTTCACCGGTCTCGCCGTTGGCCTCGCGTTCCGGGCCGGGCTGTTCAATATCGGCGGGCACGGGCAGTTCATCTTCGGCATGCTCGGCGCGGTGACCGTCGGCTTCGCGGTCGACCTGCCGCCGCTGCTGCACGTGCCGCTGGCGCTGCTCGCCGGCGCGCTCGCCGGCGCGATCTGGGGCGGCATCCCCGGCGCGCTCAAGGCGAAAACCGGTGCGCACGAGGTGATCTCGTCGATCATGCTGAACAATATCGCCACCTATTTCCTGCTCTGGGCGCTGGGCACGACCTTCCTGCACTCGACGACATCGCAGGAGCTGGTGTCGAAACCGGCCGACATGTCGGCGCGGCTGCCGCGACTGCTCGGCTGGGCGGGCACCGGTCTGCGGGTGAGTGTGGGTCTGCTGATCGCGCTGGCGCTGGCCGTCGCGGTCTGGTGGCTGCTGCGCAAGTCCACCTTCGGGTATCGGATCCGCGCGGTCGGCGCCAACACCGACGCGGCGGCCAGTTCGGGCATCGACATCGGGCGCACCTTCGTCACCACGATGGGCGTGGCCGGTGGGCTGGCAGGCGTGGGCGGCGCGGCGCTGGTGCTCGGGCTCAACCCGTACACGGTGAATCCGGGCACGGTCGCCGAGTACGGGTTCGACGGCATCACCGTCGCGCTGCTCGGCCGGGCGCATCCGGGCGGGATCGTGGCCGCGGCGTTGCTGTTCGGGGCGCTGAAGTCCGGCACGCTGCACATGCAGCCCGCCATCCCGGTCGAGATGTCGACCTTGCTGCAGGCGGTGATCGTGCTGTTCATCGCCGCGCCCGCCCTCGTGAAAACTCTGCTGCGACTGCGCACCCCGCGCGGTGGCCTCAACACTCTGGAAGCGAGGGGCTGGTGAGTACGACCATCGCGGCACCGAAGCCGGTCGTCGACGAGGCGACCCGGCACCGCACGGCGGGCATCGTCTTCCTCGCGCTCGCCGGAGCACTCGGCGGGCTCGGACTGCTGTTCGTCGACGGCGACCGGACCACCACGTTCACGCTGGATCAGACCACCGAGGGCAGCTGGACCGTCGGCACGCTGGCCGTCGTCCTCACCCTGTGCGTGCTGACGGCGGCGCTCGGCGTGCTCCTGTTGGTCCGCCCGCTGGCCCCGCGCCCGCACGGGTGGACCGTCGGACTCGGGGTGGCGGCGCTGGTGATCGCGGCGCTGTCGTGGGTGGTGACGCCCGGCGTCGGCTTCCCGGTCGAATTCGTCTTGATGACCACCCTGTTCCTCGCGCTGCCGTTCATCTTCGGTGCCCTGTCGGGGGTGGTGTGTGAGCGCTCCGGCGTGATCAACCTCGGTATCGAGGGGCAGTTCCTGGCCGGGGCCTTCACTGCGGCGTTGTTCGCGTCGATCAGCGACAACCCGTATGTCGGCATCCTCGCCGCCCTGCTCAGCGGCATGGTCTCGACGCTGCTGCTGGCCTGGCTGGCCACCCGATTCGCGGTGAACCAGCTGGTCACGGGCGTGATCTTGAACCTGCTCGCGCTGGGGCTCACCGGCTTCCTGTTCGAACGCCTGATGCGGATGGACCATTCGCTCAACGAACCGCACACGGTGCCGCGCTTCGGCGGGTTCTTCGAGGAAATCGGACTCGGCTTCCTGCCCGACATCCCCGTCATCGGGCCCGCGGTGTTCGATCAGAACCTGTTCGTCTATGTCGCGCTGGTCTGCGTGTTCGGCCTGACCTACCTGCTGTTCAACACCCGCTGGGGCCTGCGGACCCGCGCTGTCGGCGAACATCCGGCGGCCGCCGACGCGGCGGGCATCGACGTGAACCGGCTGCGCTTCTGGAACGTCACCGTGGCGGGCGCGCTGTCCGGCTTCGGTGGCGCGTTCTTCACCATCGCCAACAATGTCTCGTTCAGCAAGAACATGACCGCCGCGCTCGGTTTCGTAGCGCTGGCGGTGATGATCGTCGGCCGCTGGCACCCGGTGGGTGTGCTGTTCGCGGCCCTGCTGTTCGGCTTCTGCAGCGCGTTGCAGCGATTCCTGAACACCATGCCGGGCAACCCGATTCCCACCGAGTTCCTCGGCATGCTGCCGTACGTGGTCACCCTGGTGGTGGTGGCCGGGTTCATCGGCAAGGCGGTGGCCCCCGCGGCCGACGGCATCCCGTACCGGCCCGGCGACAAGTAGTCAGCCCTCCAGCAGGACCGTGACCGGGCCGTCGTTGGTGAGCGCGATCCGCATGTGCGCGCCGAAGCGGCCGGTCGCGACCTCGGCGCCGAGTTCGCGCAGGGCCGCGGCGAAGGCGTCGACCAGCGGTTCGGCCTGCGGTCCCGGCGCGGCGGCGTTCCAGGAGGGGCGCCTGCCCTTGGCCGTGTTGGCGTAGAGGGTGAACTGGCTGACGACCAGGATCGGCGCGCCCAGGTCTGCCGCCGAGCGCTCGCCGTCGAGAATGCGCAGCCGCCAGGTCTTGTCCGCCAGCGCCTTCGCGGTGGCCTCGGTATCGGAGTGGGTGGCGCCGACCAGCGCGACCAGCCCGTGCGGGCTGCCGGCGGCGGCCGGGTCGATCCGGCTGACGATCTCGTCGTCGACAGTCACCTCGGCGCTGGTCACCCGTTGCAGTAGCACTCGCACGGCTACCGATCATGCCGGGTGACCGCGCGGTCGCGCCCGGCGGGTTGTCAGGACTTGCCGAAGAACAGGATGTCGGGCCCGAATTCGGTGAGCGGTCGCTGCTCGGCGGCCTGCCGGATGCCGCTGCCCGGCAGTTCGGTCACCTTGGCGAACATTCCCGCGTTGCCGAAGGCTGCCCTGACCTGGGTCTCGGAGGCGTAGTCGGCGCCGTAGTCGGCCAGGGTGGCGAAATCGAGCGGAGCCAGCGGCGCGTCCAGCGGGGCCTGCCCGGCCGGGCGGCCGAGCGCGGCGTACTGGGTGGCGACACCGTTGTCGTAGAGGCACAGCTCATAGGAGATGTTCTCGATGGTGGCGACGGTGAGCACCGGCCACTTCTCCGAGAGCGCCACGGCGAGCGGATGCTTGCCCAGCGCGCCGATCTCCCAGTTCAGGCTCTTCACCGAAATCCAGCTGCCCGAAGACTTCTCGACGAGCACCACATCGGCGCCCAGCTCGGTCGCCGGGTTCACCACGGGTTCCTTGACGCCCCAATGCTTTTCGTGCACCCCGGCGAACCGTCCGGCGTCGACCTGCTCGGCGCCGTCGCGGGCGAACGCCGCGATGATCGCGGTGCGCACCTGCATCAACGCGTCGGGCGCGGTGCAGCGCACGGCGATGGCGCCGTAGGTCGCCGAGATCTCCACCGGGCGCGACGGCGGCTCCGGCATGGCGCCTGCGGCCAGCGGCTTGAGGCCGACCAGGGCGAGCCGCCAGTTGATCTCGTCGATGGTCGCCAGGTCGCCGCCCGACTGGTACAGGATCTGCTGCTGGGTCAGTCTGCCCGCGCGCTCGAGGGTCGGCGCGTTGAGTTTGATCAGCGCCTGCGTGGTCTTGAGCGTGAGATCGAGGTCCTCGATCCTGGTCTCGCGCAGTTTCGCCGTGCTCGCCGGCGCGGTGAGTTCGGAGTACAGCGCGCGGTAGGTCGCGATCGCCTGCTTGCGCGAACGGCCGACCATCATCGTGCGCAGCAGCGTGCTCAGACTCGCCAGGTACTTGCCCGGCTGTTCGGACGAGCGCGCGTACATCGCCGCCCTGATCCGCACCGCCGACTCGGTCGCGGCCACCGCGGCCTCGTGGTCGAGCCGCATCAGCCACACGCCGCACTTGGACAGGCCGTCGGCGCACATCGCCGACACATCCGGATAGTCCTGCGCCACTTGCCGATACGCCGAACAGGCACTGCGGATGGTGTTGGTGGCCAGCTGCCGGTGCCCGACCAGCCTGGTCGCCTGCTCGAACAGGCGCAGCGCGTCCTGCAGGGCGCCCGCGTACTCGTAGGAGACATAGCCGCCGACCAGCCAGTGCAGCCGGATGGCCACCGCCTCCTGCGCCGGTTCCAGCGCCTCGGCGGTGCGGTCGCGCTGCGACGGATCGTCGCGCGTGGTGAGCAGTCCCTGGGCCAGTTCGGTGAGGGAACCGGCCAGCTTCAGGAAGTCCTCGGGTCGCTGGCTCCTGGTGTTCGCACGGTCGGCAGCGACGCGCCGTTCGAGGCCGCTCAGGTCGGTCATGAGCAGTTCCATCGCGACGTCAATCCTGGCCTCATCCATCGTTCGAGCACGGCCGCTACCCGGCCGCTGGTGGTCGTTCGAGTTTGTCACAGATCGGCGACGCCCGCCGGATCGTCCGCCGAACCCGGATGTTCATCCCAGCGCAGATCGGTGTTTCCGTGTGGCTGTGCATATTTCGCATGGCTCACTAGAATGCGAGGCGATGGAGCCGACTGCGCGAGGGTCGTCGGTGGGGTGCTGCGAGGAGCGGTTGGCGTGGGCGATTCTCCCTTCGAGGGTGCTGCGGACAAGGCGAAGATCAAGGTCGAGACGGGTGCCGCGCTCCAGGCCGCCAAGGCGTGCAGTACCGCGATCGAGGTGGTCAAGGGCTGTCAGGGGTTGATCGAGAGTCGGCAACTCAACGTCTTCACGATGTCCAAGCTCGGCGGTGCCGAGGTCTACGCCCCGGAGAAATTGCAGCCCCGGTTCGTCACCGAGGCCACCGAGTGCAAGGACACCCTCGGCAAGTTCGTCGACTCGCTGGAGGACATGGTCGACATGTTCAAGGCCGCGGGTGAGAAATACACCGGCACCGATGAACTCTCGGCTTCGGAATTGGCCGCGCTGAAGGGGAAGAAGACCGACCTCGGCAACGTGTCGTCGAAACCGGGCGCCAAGGACATGTCGGGCGCGGTGAAGAACGCGGGCACCTACAACCCCACCAACCAGGACATCGAAACCCGCGACGGCAAGATCTACGTCCAGCACAACGACGACATCGACACAGCTAAGGTTCCCAAGGACGTCACGGCCAAGCCGGAACCGGCCGAAGGTGAGATGCCGTACCGGGAACCGTCGAGCATGAGCTGGCGAGACCTGTACGACCTGGGCTATCGCATCGGCTGGACCGAGATCACCGAGGACGCGCCGATCTGGGGCGTGATGGCCAGCCAGCTCAACGGCGCCGCCTACGACCTGAGTCAGGCGATGCAGACGATCACCTCCACCACCTGGGAGAGTCAGGGCGGCGAGACCGCCTTGGCCGCGGTGCAGGGATTCTCCAAATCGGTGTCCGATCTCGCCGGGTCGTTCAAGCTGATGCAGGCCAACCTGCAGTACACCGCCGACTGGTTGTACGCGACCAACTCCTGCATGCCGGTCTCGCCCGACGAGGGCTGCGGTGACGATGTGGGTGAGGTGCAGGAGCTCTACCGCAAGCACTACATCGAAGGGCTCAAGCAGACCCAGAAGATGTTCCCGGCCGAGGTGCTGCCGGAGGCGCCGAAGGGAGCCATCGGGCCGCCGCCGAAGAAAGAGGAGACCGGCGGCCAGCAGAACAACGGCCAGCAGAACAACGGTCAACAGAACAATGGTGGGCAGCAGTCCGGTGGTGGGCAGCAGTCCGGCGGCGGGCAGCAGTCCGGTGGTGGGCAGCAGTCCGGTGGTGGGCAACAGTCCGGTGGCGGGCAGCAGGCGAGCAGCCAGCAGCAGGGGAGCACCCAGCCGTCGGCGGAGTTCATGGCGGCGCAGCAGGCATTGGCCAACCAGGGGAAGGGCACGGGTTCCACCGGGGGCGGCTCCGGGTCGGGGTCCGGGTCGGGCTCGGCTTCGGGGTCCGGTTCGGGGAGCACCGGGGGAACGGGAAGTTCGTCCGGCAGTTCGGGTTCGGACGCCATGTCCTCGCTGATGTCGACCATCTCCGGGGTGGTCTCCTCGCTCACCCAGGCGTTGCCGAGCGTCACCCAGGCGCTGCAGCAGATCGCCTCGACCGACCTGTCGTCCGCCACCCCGGACCTGTCCCAGCTCACCTCGCTGCTCGGGCAGTATCCCGATCTGGCGACCGCGATCTCGGAATCACCCGAGTTCGCGCAATTGCTGGAAACCAATCCCGAGTTGAAGTCCGTCGCGGAACAGCTCGGCCTCACGGTCGAGGAACCCGTGGAGGAGGCCGTGCTGGCAGGGCCGGCGCCGGAGGAGGCGGTCGCGTCCGCGGCGGGCGGGGTCTTCCCGCGGGCGTCGCTGCCGAGCCTGCCCGATTTCAGCTCGCTCGGTGATCTCGTGGAGCCGGTGATCGCGGCCAGCGTCGGGGTGCCCGTAGAGCCGATGACGGTGGCGACCGAGGTCATCCAGGACGGCGAGACCGCCACCGAGGGTGCCAGTGCCGCCTACGCGCGTCCGGCGGCCGAAGCATGAGCCGTACCTGGGAGTTCACCGACGTCGAGTTCAAGGTGCTGTGGGACAGGTTGGTCGGCGGCCACATGCCGCGGCCGCTGAGCTTCCTGTCCACCACCATGCTGATGCACGACTTCGATCAGGAGAAGTACGACACCTGGCAGCGGCTGCAGTCGGTGATCGATCCCGCGTTGCGGACGGCGGTGGACGTGCTGGCTCGCCCCGATGTCTATCTGCGGCTGCGGGGGTGGAACGACCGTGAGCGCGACGACGCGCAGCGGTGGCTGAAGGCGCGTGCCGCGCGGGCAGGCGCCAACGGTTACGTGATCCACCAGCTGCCCGGCGCCACCCCGGCGCACAGCGGCGGATTCGTCCTGACCGATTGTGGCCCATACGGACTCACCGACGCGATCCTCGACCTGATGCCCAAGGTCGGGCCGGGCAGGGACGGGGTGATTCCACTCGTCACGGACCAGCAACCCGAACCGGACGCCTACGCGCCACGCGCCTCGATGGTCTTCGAGGAGGCCGACACCGGCATCGCGCGCCGCAGCGCGGAGTTCTTCGAGGTCCCCGCCGACCGCACCGGCACCATCAACATCCTGCAGAACCAGTCCATGTTCGGCTCGCGCGGCATGCATCGCGACATCCTGGTCTGGCGTGACCTGCCGGACGACGGCCGCTACGTCATCGAGCTGCCCAACGAGAATCCCACCGCCACACCGATGTCGCGGGCGGATCTGGCCGACAAGGTCGACAAGTCGATCGAGCGCATGATGTCGCGCGTGGAATCGCACTGGGAAGCGAACGTGTAGAAGATCCGGGCACACATCGTTCACAGCGGTGTCATCCGGGGTTCGTTCCCCCGTGCGAGGCTGTTGCGCACGCGAAAGAGTTGTGGTGTGCTCGAAAGCACCACTCGTGGAGGGATGAGGGCGATGGGCACGTTCGAATACGACGCCGACAACTTCCGGACCGCGGCCGGCAAGTCGCGCAACGTCAGCAACCAGCTCAGCGGCATCATCAACACCTTGAACAGCTCGCTGACCAGTCGCGGAAACGTCTGGGGCAACGACGAACTCGGCAAGTCGTTCAACAACGGTCCCGGCGGCAACGACGGCTACGACGCCTCCTGGACCAACACCAGCGAAAACGTGAAGACCATGGCCACATCCATGGGCGACTTCGCCGACGGCCAGCTCGAGAGCGCCGCCTACATCGACAAGATGGAAAAGGGCAACCGCGAGGGTCTGACGTAGGCGCGATCGACCGCTGAAGGTCGCCGTTGTCCACGTCGGCCTGATCCGGGCGACCTCTGCCCGGTCCGGAAGCTGGTCAACGTTTCTCGTGCGCCGAGGCCTGGCAGGTGGAGCTCGGCCAGGACTGATTCACCGCTCTTGCGGAACTGCGCGAAGCGACGAGATCCGGTCGGCGCTGCCTCGCCGATCACCAAGACGGCCGTGTCGGGCGCCGCATCGAGTTCTTCGGCCAAGGCGCGAGCGAAGTCTGCCCAGTCGGTCACAGCAGGCCCTGGTTGTCGAGTTCGAGGTTGCGGTCGTCGGCGGCGAGGCGGGCATTGGTGTCCAGGTGCAACCAGATCGAGGCGGCGGAGAGGATGAGGACGACAGTGGAGTCCCTTCCCGCCCAACGGTATTGCGGGGTCGGAGCGTTGACACGGGCGGTCGGCTCGCCGAGATTCTCGCCGATCGCTTGTGCGAGCCCGGTGAAAGTCGCTTCCACTTCTGACTTTTCATCGGCTTCGGCATAGTCGGTGAGCTGCAGTTCGATGCGGGTGACTTCGCCGTTCTTGGCCTGGATGGTGCCGCTGCCAGGGCCGAACCCGATATCGAGCATTATCCGGCGTGGTCGGCTGGAGACGGTGCGCCAGCCGAATTGTTCGACGATGGTGGGTGCGTCGTCCAAGGTCCACGACCAGTCGAGTCCGTGCAACCTCGTTGCGAGGTCGGCCGCTTGGTCGGCCGGCATTGTCCGCCAATTGCTCATTCGCTTGCCTTCCCTGCGTCGTGCTTCGGTGTACCGGTGCGGCGGTTACGAATCGCGAGCCCTTCCATCGGCGACTCCAGCGCCCCATCGGAGTCACAGCGGCGGCGCAGGAGGAGATTGCTCCCGGCGTCATAGCAATCTTCCCCGCGGATTCGGCCGTCCGGGTCGAACTCGTACCAGCACCCGACCGGACCGGTCGCGCTATTGACGCCTTTGCGGACTTCGCGCTTGTCGCGGTACTCGATGTAGAGACCGTCGGGGTGGCCGTCGCTGTATTCCTGGACGCTGAGAAGCATCGCGCCCGCACAGCGTTCGAGCACGCCCGTGAAAGGCTCGCCCTCGTGAAGTACGGGTGTGGCGGGGTCCAGCTCGCCTTCGTGCCGGACGTGCGCGGCGTGCGTTGCGGACGTCACGACATCGGCGATCGATTCACCGGAATCTGCCCAGGAGCTCTTCGAGATCTGACGACCGCTGCCGGAGAACACGTTCTGTTGTGCGAGAGTTCCGTTGTGATGCCAGTGCAGCCACAGCCCGAACGGCCGGTTGCGGGCAGTCGTGCCGGCATATTGGCGTGCACCGTCACCGTGCCAGCCCAGTTCTGGGCCGTCGGAGTAACCGTCGGCGAACCATTCCAGCGCGACGACAGGTCCGCCCTCGTAGAAATACCTGACAGTTTGACCGGTGAACGGTTGCCCGTGGAACAGTAGACGGCCGTCGACCCCATCTTCCGACAGGGCGGGATTTGTTCGCTCCACCGCGCTGTCCAACAGTGGTTTCGCATTCGCGGCCGCGTCGAAGTCTTCGATCAGGGTGCCCGCTTCATCCCACCGTTTCCGGTGACGGAGGTTTCCTGAGAAGTCGAACGTGTCGTATCGAACGAGCCTGCCGTGCTCATCCCAGTATTCCCAGTCGAGAACACGACGTCCGTGGTCATAACTCCCAGAGTATTTTCTTGTGTCGTCCGGATACCAGCCGTCTGCTTGACCGTGGAGGTAGCCGTCGACGTAGGTGAGCGATTCGATCTCGGTCTGATCGGGTGCCAGAGTTGCCACCTGGCCGCTGAACGGGATCGCTTTGTAGTAGGCGCGCCCGTCATCCATGACCAGGTCCGGATCACTGCTGTCGATGACGAGCACGCGAGTCCTTCCGATGGAGCCGCGGTCAGAGTTCGACAGGAATGCCGCGTCGAAATCGGGGTCGTGCGTGTCCCCGTACTTTTCGTGGTGCACGGCCACTGGCTTCAATTCCATGCGCCACCTCCTACTGCATCGACTGTCGGTTCAGGCTGAGGGTCGGCAGGTCGAGGTCGGGGTGACCGGCGCGGTCTGTCCAGGCGTTGTAGGCGAGGTCGGTGGGGCTGGTGATGGCGTAGCCGTCCCGGAGGCCGGTGACGGCGAGTTCGGCGGCGCGGTGGCAGTCTTCGGCGGTGACCGGTGCGTCGAAGTCGACCCACCACAGATGGCCGTTGTCCACGTCGGGCTGGTTCCAGCCGCCGACGGTGATCGCCTGGTATCCGGCGGGGGCAGGTCGGCGGTTCTCGTCGAGGTACCGGTCTCCGATCAACTGCGCCGACAGCACGTCCTCGTCGCGGGCGAACTGTACGAATCGGCGGATTCGAGCGGGCTCGGGTTCGAAGATGATCACCCGCGCGCCGAGCGGAAGCTTCGCCAGCTCGCCTGACAGGTGTTCGGCGAACGCGGTCCAGCCGGTCACAGCTGCCCCTGCCGGGATGGCTCGGCGCCGTCTTCGGCGAAGACCTTCCCGCTGGCCAGGCCCATTCCGGTGTCGAGCACGGCCCAGTCGAGTGCGTGCAGGCGGCCGAGTTCAGCGACCTCCGCGGGGGTTCGGGTTCGGAAGCTGGTCAACGTTTTTCGTAGGGGACGCCGAGACCTGGCAGGTGGAGGCGGGCGTTTCCGGCGTTTTCCACCCAGCCTCGGTAGACCAGTTGGGCGGGGGATTCGATGCCGAAGCCGTCGCGGAGACCGGTGACGGTGAGTGCGGCGAGACGCTCGTAGTCTTTGGTGGTTGCCGACCAGGGGAATTCGATCCACCAGTTGCCCATGTGTATTTCGTTGGGCTGGTGCCATCCCGCGTCGGTGATGGCCTTGACCCCGTGGGGGCTGGTGTGGAAGGCGGGCTCGAGCCATTCGTCGCCGGTGAGCTCGGCTGAGATGACGGTGCCGGTTTTGAGGAACTGGGCGAAGCGTCGTTCGCCCGGTTTCGTCGATTCGCCGATCACCAGGACGGAGCTGTCGGGTACGCCCTGGAGTTCAGCCGCGAGCCCGCGGGCGAATTGGGTCCAGTCGGTCACAGGAGCCCCTGCTCCTCGAGTTCGATATTGCGGTCGTCGGCGGCCAGCCGGGCGTTGGTGGTCAGGTTGAGCCATACCGAGGCGTCGAAACGCACGAGCAAAAGCGTGGCTTGGGGCCCGGCCCACCGCAACTGGAGGGGCGGACCGGCGACGCGCGCGGTTGGTTCACCGAGTTTGGTGATGATCGCCGTAGCCACGTTGTCGAAAGCTGCAGCGACCTCGGTGTTCTCGCCCGCTGGGGCGTAGTCGGTGAGTCGCAGTTCGATCCCGGTGACCTGGCCATCCTTCGCGCGGAACGCACCGCTGTCCGGGCTGAACGTGGTGTCGACCCGGATTCGGCGTGGTCGGCTCGAGCTGATACGCCAATCGAACCTCTCGACGATTGCCGGCACGTCGTCGAGAACCCACGACCAGTCGAGTGTGTGCAGTGCGCCCGCCAGGCTGGCTGCCTCGTCGGCGGGCATGGCGCGCCAGTTCGTCATCGGTGCCTTTCCTCTCGGTCAGAAGTACGACATGAACGCCGCGTCGAAATCGGGGTCGCGGGTGTCGAAATTCTGGGGGGTGTAGTCGAGGGCGCGGACGTGGTCGAGGAACTCAGGGGGGAGCGTCAGGGGCTGTTCGGCGAGGTACGCGAGGGAGTCCTCGCGCCAGATCCAGACGCCGTCGGAGTAGAGGGAGGGGCCGCCTTCGATGTCGACGCCTTTGTTGAACAGGTCGGGGGCTTCGCCCATGACGTCGAAGATCGCGCGGGCCTTGCGCATGTAGTTCAGGATCTGGTCGCGGTCGTCCTCGACGGCGCCGGTGGGCGCGTCGTGTACCGAGGGCAGCTCGTCGTGCGTGCCCTCGTACATTTCGCGGTACATCACCACCGGCTTCAGTTCCATTGCGTGCGTCCCGTTCTCGATCTCGTGGAGTCTGTGCCCGGCTGCCGTGCTGCTCGGCACGGGTCCGTCGGTCGCGCCCGCGCTGCGGCGAGCCGCCGACCCCGATCCTTCGCGTGGACCGCCGGGTCGTCAAGTTCACCCGTGCAGACAGGTGGCCGACGGCGCCGAGGGGCTTGTTCCAGCCGCTCGGCGTTCATTCTTTCGTCACCGCTTATTCGCCGCTGCCTGCCACTCTGTTGCGCAGGCGAACGAGTTGTGGTGTGCTCGATCGGGCACGACTGTGGAGGGATGAGGGGCGATGGCGACGTTCACGGACTCGAGCTGGTGACGTAGCCCTCCATGATCGATCTGCCGTCCGGGCTGCACTGGCTCTCGATTCTCGCTGGCATGGAATGGCCAGAGGGCAATGAAGACGAGATGTGGGCCATGGCCGAGGACTGGCGCACGGCCGCCGACAGTCTGCGCGGTCTCGTCGACGACATCGATGCCGCCAAAGACGCTGCGTTCAAGGCGTATCCGCAGGGCGAGGGCGTCGACGACATGCTCAAGGCCTTCGAGGGGATGGCCCGCGGCGACCAGTCGGTGACGAAGCTGGCCGAATTGTTCGACACGCTCGGTGATTCGGTGTATCAGACCGGCACCGAGATCGAATACACGAAGATCATGTTCCTGTCGTCGCTTGGCTTGCTGGCGCTGGAAATCGCTGCGGCGTGGGTTTTTCCGCCGACCGCGCCCGCTGTGCAGGCGGCGGCGGTTGCCGCGACCCGCATCGTGGCGCGGACGATCTTCGGCCGCGTGCTCGCGGCGATCCTGCGCCACGGCGCGAAGGCGGTGATCACCCGCGTGCTGAAGTTCATCGGCCAGCACGTGGCGATCGACACCGCGCTGGGCACCCTGCAGGAACTCGGCGTCCAGCAGTGGCAGGTGGATCAGGGCCACCGCAAGGAGATCGACTGGAACCAGGTCAAGGCGGCCGCGGTGAGTTCGGCCGCCGGTGGTCTGGCGGCCGGTCCGTTCGGCAACTTCCTCGGCAAGAAACTCGGCGACGGCATGGCGCCCTGGCTCAAGGGCGCGATCACCGGCACCGGCGCGGGACTGGTCGGCGCGGGCGGCGGCATGCTCGGCCAGTTCGGCTACGAGGGTTTCACCCAGGGCTGGGACAAGGCCTGGGAGAACCTGCAGACCGCGGCATCGGATCCGCTCATGTGGAGTGCCGGTGCCAGCAATGGCGGGCTCTCAGGGTTGAACAAGGCCGGAGCCAACTCCGCCTGGTCGTCGATGAAACCCGGTCTGTTCGAACGGCCCAGCTTCAGCTCGCAAATCCGCGATGCCATGGGCCCCGGTTACGACCTCGGCACCTTCGGACAAAGCGACGGCGCCGGCGGGGACGGCTCGTCCAACCGCCCCGGCGGCGAGGGGGAGAACCGGGCAGGCGCCGACGACGACGGCGCGACGGGCGTCGGCGGTGACGACGGCGTGCGCGCGGGCGCCGGCGAGGACACCATGGGCGGCGAGGGCTCGGGTGAGTCGCGGGCCGGCGCCGACGACGACGGCCAGTCGATGCGCCCCGCCGGCGCAACCCAGTCGCCCGAGGGCGAAGCCCCCGCGCCGACGAATACCGGTGAGGGACAGGCGAATCAGCAGTCCGGGGACGACCGGCAGTCCACCACCGAGGCCGGTGGCAGCGGGGCCGGGCGGCAGGACGCCAAGCCCGAGGTTCAGACGGGCGAATCGCAGGCCGGGGACGGCGGACGGCAGGACGGCGGTGCTCGCGCCGAAGGGGAAAGCCCTGCGGCGCAGTCGGATTCGGGCCAGGACAAGTCGAGGGCAGGCGAGGCCGAGCAGACCGACGGTGCGAGTGTCGGCGAGGGCACGCGCACCGACGCGCAGTCGAGTGGTCAGCCGGTCACGCAGTCCGACGGCACCCAGACGACGAACCGCGACACGACGACGCAGGCAGCCGGCGCGCCGGTCGGTGCGGGGATGACGGGCGCCGGGCCGGCCGCGACGGCGGGTCCATCGCCCGCCGCGACCGGGCAGGCGCCGGTCACCGGGCAGGGCGCGACGCCGACAACGGGTCAGCCGGCGGCGACGCCGACCCAATCACCCACCACGCCAACCCAATCCACGCCCGCCCCGCAGTCGACACCCGGCCAGCAGTCGACGACTCCGAATCAGGGTTCTCAGCCGGGGGCGCGTCCCGGCTCCCCGGAGGTCCGGTCGGGCACACCGGACGGGGTGCAGTCCGGTTCCGATATCCGTTCCGGCGCACCGGAAGTCAGGACCGACAGCCCGACCGTCGACGAGTCGGGGGTCGCGGATCCGAAGGGCACCGCCGAGGAATCCGGCACACCGACAAGCCGTCCCGAGGGCGAGAGCCGCGCCGGTGTGGGCGAACAGCGCGGGGCGGGTCTTGCCGAGACCCCGTTGCAGGGTCTGCAGGCCGCGCCCGGCGAAGCGCCGCCGGTGCGCTCGGAGTCCGAGGTCACCGCCGAGCCGGTGCGTGCCAGGGACACCTCGGACGCCGACCCGCTGGCCGAGGTCGCGCCGATCGTGCCGATCATCGGCGCGGAGCCCGGGGCGAGCCCGGCGCGGTCCGGTCCGGAGACCGCCAGGCCGGGGCGTGCGGGCGCCGACGACACCACCTCGCCGCGTGATCGCGCCGACGGCGACGACCGTCGACAGCCGCAGCCCGACGACAACGACAGCGGGCCGGTCTACGACACCCGCCTGCCCAACGGGCAGGGCGTCGTCCACCACCCCACGGGCACGGCGATCGGCGAGGACGCGCGCACCCATCGCGTCAGCCAGAACGTGCGCAACGACGGCTCCCACGACGTCGTCGTGCACGGCCGCCGCGACGGTGCGGTGACGCCGAGCAACGGCGACGCGGTCGACCCGAAGGACATTGTCGACGCCATCCGCAGCAACCCGAACTATGTGCCCGGCACCCCGATCCGCCTGCTGTCCTGCCACGCCGGAAACGCCAAGGGCTGGGCGCAATACATCGCCGACGCGCTGGGCGTCGACGTCACCGCGCCGACCGACCGGGTCGGCGTGAAGAACGAGCCCGACTCGGTGCCGGTGATCGACCGCGGCGGCAAGTGGCGCACCTTCAGCCCGGATTCGGTCACCGCGCCCGACGATCTCTCCTCGCTGCGCCCGGATTCCGATCCCGGCAATCCACGCGACCTCGACTCGCTCGACGGCGACGGGCCACCGCTCGACCGCGATCTGGTCGACTTCATGAGCGACGAGGATTCGCCCACCCGGCCGGCCGCAATGTCGTTCCTGACGCCCCCCGTCGACCCGTCGACGGTGCCGTTCAGCCAGACGCCCGGCGTGGACGCGCACCTGCTCGGCGTGCTCGATACGAACGACCCGATGGTGCGGACCGAGGGCGATCCGCCCCGGATCACCCACGTCGGCGGGGAACCGATCGACGAGTTCTCGCATCGGCTCAGCGAGGAGCGCGGCCGCGCGTTCGTCGACGCGGCGACGATCGATGCCGCCCTGGTCGCCGAGGTCGAGCAGCACAAGGCGCAGCAGAAGGCGCTCGAAGACGAAAAGGCAGCGGCGGGCCGTGGGGTTCGCGATGCCGCCATCAAGCTCAAAGAGGCGCAGAACGCGCGCGACAGCGGTGCCGAAAACGGCGACCAGCTGGTGCGTGACGCGCAGGACGGCCTGAAGACGGCCAAGGAGAAGGCCCAGGCGGCCAAGACCGACCTCGACAACTTCCTCGCCGCTGACAAGGCCGAAGCCGAGGCGGGCAACTCACCCGCCAAACGCCTGGCGAAGGCCGAAGCCGACCGTCTTCCGGGCAAGCGGCGCGGCCACGTCTCGTCCATCACCATCGACCGTCTCACCGGTCGCGTGTACGAGGCCGCCAACGGCCCGTCCGAGCATCGGATCCATCCCTCCGACCTGCATTCGACGTTGCACGACAACGTCTCCCAGTACCAGGATCCCACCGACGTCTACCACAACGGCGGCGATCCGAGGTTCTTCCCGCACTCGGACAACCCCCTCGGCCACGCCGAGATCCGCGGCACCAACGCCGCCCTGCACGACCGGGAACTGCTCAACCAGCGGCGCGGTCCCGACGACCAGCTGCCGACAGACTTCGACGGTCTCGCCTCGATCCTCAACTCGCCCTACGTGCCCAGCCGCGACGCCGAAGCGCCCTGCTGCGCCAACTGCACCCGGGTCGTGCAGGGCACCGAGAGCACCGCGGGCCACATCATCGACGAGGGCGCGCCCCGCGTCGACCCGATCCGCCACGTCGACATCGAACGGGCCGCCGCCGAGGGCAATGTCATCGAGCCGCGACTGGTGTCGCCGGAGTATCCGCCGGATACGGACTTCATGGGCGACGACGACGATGTCGCGAGCCCGGATCGCGGGTCCGACGAGCCGGTGCCACCGGGGATGGTCCGTGGGGACGACGGGTTGTTGCGCCGGCCCGACGATCGGTTGGACAGCTACCGGGATCCGGACGGGACCTGGCATCACGTCGACGATCCGGCGGGGACCAAGCGCAACGTCCTCTTCCGGCTGTACGACTCCACCGGGTTCGTCGATGACCACCTCTCGGGTGCCGATTATCAGCATCGTGCTCAAGAGGGGGATTCGGCGCCGCACGAGATGCGGGATCCAGCTCGCGCGGCGGAGCTGAGCGAGCTCTCGGTTCGGCGCCTCGAACTGCAGACCGAGCGGGACGGCGTTGGCGATGAGCTCGACGAGCTCATGGACGAGTTCGGTATCGAGAGCAGGCACGAACTTGCGCCCAAGGCGCTGTCGGCGAAGATCCAGAGCCTGCATGCAGAACTTGCCGAAACCACGCTGAGCCAGGAGGAACGCGACAGAAAACAAGATCTGATCGATGATCTGGAGGACGTCGCCACCAACTACAACGACCTCGGACGCGAAATGGTCGAGGTCTCCAAGAAGCTCGGCGAGCTGGCTGGGCTCGACTACGCCCTCGATCCGGATGCCCGGCCCGGCGCGATCCAGCTCTCGCCCTTTGCCGGCGCGTTCGACGGAGCCGGTGTGGTTGACATCGCGTCGTTCGTCCCCCGTCCCGACGGGGGTTCGGGGCCGACGCTGTTGATCGTCGAGGCGAAGGGTGTCGGGTCCACGCTCGGCGGGTCCAAAGTCATCAGCGCCGAGCAGGGGTCACCGGAGTACCTGCGCCATATCCTGAACAAGGACCGTAACTTCGTCCGGTTGCTCAACGAGACGCCCGAGCAGATGCGCGAACGTGGCATCGACCCCGACAGCCCCGAAGGCCGGGCGATCCGCGACGCGGTGGACCAACTGCGCGCGGCCATGGAAGACGGCACCCTCCAGGTCGAGTACCGGCTCGTGCACGCCGACGCCGACGGGACGATCACCGTCACCGAGCTGCTGCTTTCCCGCGACGGCGTCGATCTGCTCGCCGACGTTCCGCTGCCCTTCGACGTCGACCCCGCCACGATCGACCGGTCCGTGGACCACGACGTAACGACCGACGACATGAACGTGCCCCACCACAGCACGGACACGCCGGATCGGCCGGACCCCGACACCGACAACACCGACTGGCTCGGCGCCGACGACGACGAATCCACGCGTCGCCAACCCGATTTCGCCGACCCCGAACCCGAGGCTCCCCAGCGGGAGGTGCGGGTCGAGCTCGGCCCCAACGGGGATGTCGTCGCGCTGCACATCCAGTTGGCCGACGGGCAGTGGGTGGTCGCGCGTAACGATGGGGACGAGGCCGCGCAGAATGTGCCGGCGCGCGATGACGCGGATATTCGCGAGGTCGACAACCGGAATGTCTTGCGTAAGTTGGTCGATGATCTCAACGCCGGGTACTCCGGGCTGAATCTGAAGTATCCGTCGGGGTCCGGCCTCGATCATCGTGGGCAGACCGCGTTGCGTGACGGGGTGACCGGTGGGGCGCAGCTGATCTCGGATCCGGCGCCGACACCGGCGCAGCCGGCGCCGCCGCCGGTCGACGGTCCGGTGATGGGCGCGCCCCCGCCGGGGCCGGGCGATCCCGCGCTGAATGTGGCGCGGATCGGGCGCGAGGGGCTCACCTGGTATCACAACCGCGAGAACATTCCCTTCATCGGCCCGATGCTCGGCAGGCAGGCGGACTCGGCCGGGAACTATCAGCCGGTGTATTTCCCGGACGGTACCGAATACCGGCCGTGGATCACCGACGCGAACCCGAACGATGTGCGCGAGACCGTGGTCAGCGAGCTGCGGGCGAACCGGATGGACGCCGACGAGGCCCGCGGCATCCTGCGGGAACTGTTCGACAACGCGCGGGATCCGCAGCTGCGGCAGGACCTGATCGACGATCTGGAATTCAACGGCCTCGTCGACACCGACGAGGCGCGGGCGCTGGAGGACGCGCCGATCCCGCCGCCCGAGACGAAGCCGGAGCAGCTGGGTCCGCCGCCCGAGGGCGAGACGCTGAGCGAGATGGCCGAGCGGCTCGGTATCGACCTCGACGGCGAGGGACCGCTGGATGTGCGCCGGGCGATCGACCGGCAGAGCCATCGGCTGCTGCGCGAGATCGGCGCCATCGAGGGCCTGGCCGACGCGGCCCGCCGCGCCGACGAGGAACAGACCCGCCCGTACCGGCGCGCCGACCATCCCGCCGACCCGGCGCCCGCACCCGACGATCGGACGCTGAACCGCCCGGACCGGTTGCGCGAGCTCGGGTCCGACGAACCGCGTGACGACGACGACTACTTCGACGACGACGAGGTGGGCGCCGCCGAACCGCGGAGTCACTGGGGTGACACGAGTGCCCCACGTCCGGTGCCGTTCTCGCGCGAGGTCAGCTTCCTCGACAAGGATCCGCTCGGCCGGTTCCTGCGCGATCTGATCGTCGCCTTCGAGGGCGTCACCGCGCTGCGCGATTACGACCGGGTCGGCAACGGCGCGGACCGGCTGCCCGAATGGGCCAGCTTCTCCGACGACCGGGAGCCGGGTCGCGACGAGGCGCGAGCGCGCGAATTCTTCGAACACGCCCTGCGCCGCGACCAGTTGCGTGACGAATTGTCCAGTTGGGCAGCGATGTTCGGCCGCGATCTGAGCGACCTGTCGGGCGACCGGATGGAGCCGACGCTCAACGAACTGCGCGACTCGGCGCGACAGCGGGCCCAGAACCTGGCCGATTTCATCGCCGCCGCGCAGCCGATCCTGCAGGGCGAGGGCGCCGAACCGGTCGGCAGGTCCTACGGCGATCAGGTCGCCCGCGTGCCCGACGCCGACGGCGGCCCGGACCGGCTGCTGGTGGTCGACGGCCCGCTCGACCGCGAAGAGGCGCTGGCCCGCGCGCTGCGCGACAACCCCGAGCTCGCGATCGACATCGACAACGGGGTGCTGCGCCCCGACTTCCGCGCGGTGCACGCCGACGGCGCGGGCAGGCAGTTCCTGGACCCGGTGGCCACCCCGGAGGTGCAGCACATCCGGCGCACCGTGGACGGCGCCGAACTGCAGGTGACGATGATGCGCGGCGAGGACGGCGAGTGGCGCCCGGTGCAGCCGACGCCCGAACCGCCCCCGGCTCCGCGCGACCGTGCCCAGATGGTGCGCGACATCGTCGACCTGGCACGGGAACTGAACCTCGGCCCGGCCGCGCTGCATCCGGACAACATCGACGCCACCATTCGCGCACTGCACCTGGACAACGCAGTGCGCGCGGGCCAGACCGAGGCGCTGGCCGACTACGCCCGCACCATGGCCGACATCGAGACCTTCTATCTGATCGGTGACGCGCGCGATCAGCTGGCGACGCGGCTCGGTATCCCGGAGGGCGAGCTCACGCCGCGGCGGATCGCCGAGGCGCTGGTGGATCCGAAGCAGCGGCGCGGCACCCGTCAGCAGCAGTTCGAGGACCTGCTCGACGGGCAGCAGCGCGAGCCGAGCAAGACCGCCGGGTACTCGCAGCAGCTGCGCAATGTCGACGACGCCGCGGTCAAGGCGGCGCAGGAAGCCCTGATCAGGGCGCTGAGCCCGGAGAATCCGGAGGCGCTGCGACCGAAGGTCAGCAGGACCGATCCGGTGACGGGCCGGTCGAAGGTCGGCCCGGCCGACAGCGGCATCGACCCGGCCAAGCTGCGCAAGCTCGTCACGCGGCTGAACCGGAACGGCGCGGGCGACCACGTGCGGAACGCGCTGGCCGCCTACGCCGACGTGCTGATGCGCGTCGACCCGTACACCGATCACCCCGCGGGCACCAGAGCGGCGGACCCGCGCACCACGGGCGAGCCGCACATCTACGACCCCGGTGCGATCCACGGCCTGCGCGATGTGGTCGGCGCCGCCGAGCCCGGCGCCGACCCTCTCGATTTCGCCGCCCAGGTCGCCGACAATGTCGCCCGCTCCTACGGCTCGGATCTGCCCGCCGATCCGAAAGATCCACGGCCGCGACCGAACCGCGACTGGGCGCGACTGGTCGGGGTGGACGTCTCGACCGCCGACGACGCGAAGTTCGTCGAGATCTACGAGGCCTACCGCGACGGCAAGATCGAGAAGCACGAGGGGCTGAGCCCGGAGAAGCTGGCTGCCGAGATCGCCGCCATCCGCGCGGAGATCCGCCTCAGGACCGAGCAGATCGAGCAGCTGAAGGCGCTGACCGACGAGTTCTATCGACCGGTGGCCGACCTGCCGCCCGCCGATTCCGCCGCCAGGCCGCATGGGGGGCGCGCGCCCGATGCCCTGCCGGGCGGGTCGCGGGAGCTGCCCGCCGGATCGCCGCCCGCAGGCTCCCCGGAACCGAGTGGCAACGGAGGCGCCGGTCGGCCGCCCACCAATGACACTCGGCCACAACCGGATCCAGGCGACGACCCGGACGGCCTGCCGCCGGAGCGTGGAACCGATCTGGACGACCGGGCCGAGGCGAAGCTCGACCAGACCATGCGCAAGCTGGACGAGGTCGCCGATGAACTGGCCGAGCCGATCCCGTCGCTCAACGATCTGGTCGGGCCCGGCGAGCCGGTCGACCCGCTCGCGCGCATCGACGAGGCGGTCGAGCGGCAGAACCGGCTGCACGATCAGGCCGACGAGCGGCGCACCGATCAGGCCGACGCGGCGCTCGACGACTCGCTGCGCGAACTCGACGCCGTCGACGCGGATCTGGCCGCGCTCGAGTCGTATCTGCGCGCCCAGCGCGAGTTCGAGGCCACACAAGCGGAGATCGCCGCCAGGTTCGAGGAACTGGCGGCCAGGGACGCCGAGGCCGCCGCGCGGCGCGGCGACGAGTCCGCGGCGGACATGGCGATGCGCGCGGCGGATCTGGCCGCGCTGGAGTCCTTCCTGGCCGCGCAGCAGAAGTTCGACGCGCTGCGGGCGGAACTCGCCGAGGCCACCCAGGTGCGGCCCGAGGACCTCGATGCCGAGGCGCTGGCCGACGCGCAGGCGCTCGCGTCGTATCTGCGGGCCCAGCAGGAATTCGACGCGGCCCGCGCGGAGATGGCGGCGAGGTTCGCGGCCGCGGTCGAGCGCCAGAGCGGCGAACAGTCTGTCAGCGGTGACGATTCGGTCGACGACGGTTCGGACGGTGGCGACGGTCCGCGCCACGAAGCGCCCGCCGAGGGAACCTCTCGCGCCGAGGACAGCGATGGCGATCCGGATGCGCCGGGGCCCGAGCGCGACGGATCACGCGATGATGACGACGACTCGGGCGACCCGCCTGCGTCGAGCACTGCTCCCGGCGGCCCGCCGTCCAAACCGCCGTCTCGGCCGCCGACGGCGCCCAGTCCGGAACCCGAAGAGCCGGCGAAGAGTTCGTCGCCGCTGGACTTCGCGCTGCCGAAGGAACCGGCCGAATTGGCCGTGCCCGGCGATACCACGCTGGACCGGTCGGTCGACGACGGTGCCGATTCCGATCCCGATGCCGCGCCTGAACGCGCGTACCAGCGCCGGGATTTCCTCAACGACGTCCACCAGTTCCTGCAGGAACTGAACGACCTGCCGCCGTCGGTCCATGCCGACGTGCCGCCGCTGTCGCCGGAGCAGGCCGAGCAGGTCCGCAGGCTGGCCGAGGCCTTGGGGCTGGGTGAGACGCTGACCGGTCAGCGTGATCCGCTGGGCGCGCTCGCCGAGATCGCCGACATGGCGCGGGCGCGGGGATTCCTCGACAGCGCACTGGATCCCGATGCCGAACTCGGCAAGCCGATGCGCTACCCGGACGACTACGAGCCGCTCGACGTGGACGAGCTGCAGGACGGGCTCGACCAGTGGCGGGTCGAGGGCGACCCCGAGGTGCGCGCCGACATCGCCGAGGAACTGCGCCGCGCCGGACTCGACGACGACGCGCGCCCCGCGCTCGGAACAGATCCGGAGTCGACTCCGAAGGCCACTCCGCTGCAACCGTCTTCGATCCTGCCGCCGGAAGACGGCGCGCGCCAGCCGGGCAGCCCCCGGATCGAGCCCGCCCAGCAGGCGATGGATCGCCTGGCCGCCCGGTTCGGCGTCGATCTCACCGATCCCGGCGCCCTGGATGCCGCGCGGTACCGGCAGTTGATGCGGGCGGGTGCGGTCGAGGCGTTCGCGGCCGCGGTGCGGCATGCCGAGGCCGCGACCGATCCGCAGCAGCGGGCGCTGCGCGAGGCAGTCGCGCGGCGGTGGGCAGCTCGGCTGGGTCTGCCTGCCGATCCGAGTCTCACCCGCGCCGCCGATGAAATCAACCGCCTGCGGGCCGCGGTGACGCGCGACGCCGGCGACATGGCGCATCTGTATCAGGTGGTGCGCAACGAACTCGACGACCGGGTGATGTCGCTGGATGTCGACGGCGACAAAATGCTGGTGCGACTGGTCGCCGACGGCCCCGACTCCTGGCATCTCGAACCGGTCGCGCATCGCGAACCGAAGCCGTTCCGGACGACCGCCGAGACGGCGGTCGAGGTGCCGCCGAAGAAGAACTGGCTGCGCAAGCTCTGGGACCGCATCGTCAATCGTGGCTACTACGGCGAGAACCCGAAGTATCCCTCCGGCTCCAGCATCGACGGCGCCGGCCAGTCGATGCTCGGCCACAGCGCCGGGCTGCCGCTGACCACGGTGAAGGACTCGACGCCCAACGCGCCCGGCGGCGAGTACGACCAGCTGCAGATCAAGTTCAACCCGGCGCGCATCCTCAAAGAGGGTGTGCTCATGTGGCAGAACCGCGAACTGGTGCCGATCCTGCGGCACCTGTCGTCGCGGATCGCCGATCAGGCGGGGGAGTTCCTGCCGCTGCGCAACCTCGACGGCACCGAGTACAAGCCGTGGATCTCCGACGCCGATCCGGAACTGCGCCGCCAGATCGAACAGGACCTGCGCGACGCCGGGCTCGAACATCTGCTCGAGCCCGAGAGTCTGACGCCGCGGGAGCTGGCCGCGCGCGAGACCAGGGAGCTCCCGGAATCCGAAGAGCCGGTGCGGGTTTCGAGCGAGGGCGAGGAGGTTCCCGCCGTCGCCGAGCCGCTGCCGCCGTGGCTGCGGGAGGTCGTCGACGCCGTCAACGGGCGGATCTCCGACGCGACCGTGCTCGAGGCGCTGGCGCACGAACTCGGGGTGCGGATCACCGATTTCAGCGAGGAAGGGCTGCGCAAGGCGCTGGCCGAGGCGGAATACCGCCTGCTGCGGCGCGACGGTGTGATCCAGGCACTGGAAGCGGCCTCGCGATTCTTCAACGCCGAGAACGCCGAGATTCCCTTCCGGCCGGCCAACTTCCACAGCAAGGACCCGCTGGGCGCCTACCTGAAGGAAGTCGTCGCGGCCAGGGGCGACGAGTTCAGTCTGCAGATGCTGAACTGGCGCGGCGTGAACAACGGCGGCGAGCTGCCCACCCTCTGGGCCGACCTCGCCGACGACGGCAACGATCCGACCGTGCTCGCCGAGGACGCGCGCAAGATCTTCGACGACGCGCTGCGCCGCGCCGGGCTGCGCGACGAGCGGTCGACCTGGGCGCATCTGGCAGGCGCCGATCTCGATGCGCTGGTTCGAAATCTGGATGCCGAGATCGCCGCGCTGCGTGGGCAACTCGACGACAACATCGGCAAGCTCGGCGAATTCACCCGTCGGGTCGCGGATTTCAACGACAGCGACACCGGCGACCGGCTGGTCCTCGACGCCGAGAACGGCCGGATCGCGATCGTGGACACCGGCGCCGGGCACGAGGCCGCGCTGGCGCGGGCGCTGGCCGAGGCCGACGCGGACTTCCTCGACCGGCTCAACCGCGGCGAGATCGACATCGAGATCCGGGTGGTCGGCATCGACGCCGACGGCCGCGTGCACCTGCTCGAGGTCGACGCGCCCGAGATCCGGCACCTGCGCACCGAGGTCGACGGCCGTATCGTCGACGCGACGACGGTGCGTGAGGGGAACGGCCCGTGGCGGCTCGTGGAGCTGCCGCCCCGGGACGCCGCACCCGAGACCACCCTGCCCGTCGTCGCCGACGACACGAATCAGCCGGTCCGCGAACCTCGTTCGCTGGCCGAGGTCAGGGCCGACATCGCCGAGGTGGCGGGGCGGCTGGGCATCGACGATCCGTCGAACCTGTCCGCCGAACAGCTCGACCGCCTGCTCGCCGAGCAGGAACGGGCCAATCAGGTGCGGGCCAGGCAGGTCGAGGGCCTGGTCGACTACGCGCGCAGCGCCGACGCGATCGACAACTTCAACGCGCTGCACAATGTGCGCAGTGCGCTGGCGCTGCGGTTCGGCGTCACCCCGGAGGCGCTGAGCCCGGAGGTGATCGCCAACGGTCTGGCCGATCCCGCGACGCGCGTCGAGCTGCATCGGCAGCGGTCCGCGAACCTGACCGAGTACGCGAAACTGCTGCGCGCGCTGGATCCCGTCGCCGTCGACGCCGCTCGCGACGCGCTCGCCCCGCACCTCGGCCTGCCCCGCGGCGGGCTGCCGCTGGACGCGGCGGCGTTGGCTGACGCGGTGTCGAACCGGGCCGCGCGCGGCGCGCTCGATGATCTCACCGGCCCGCTGGCTGACTATGTGCGCGCGCTCGCCGAGATCGACCCGTACGCCGAGAACCTGGTCTACAACCCCGAGGCCGACCCGCGCGCGATCGGCGACGATCCACCGGTGCATCCGGGCGACGCCCTCGATTTCCTGCGCGAAGTGGGCGCCGACGATCTCTCCGACCGGTCGCCCCTGCCGCCCGCGCCCGAGGACGCGGTCCCCGGCCCGAGCCGCGATCACGCGCGTCTGCTCGGCGTCGACCTGACCGATGCCGACGACCGCCGCGTCGCCCAGGTGTACGAGTGGTTCCGCGACGGCCGCATCGACAAGCACGAGCGCCTCACCCTCGAACAGCTCGCGCAGGTGCACGCGGAGATCCGCGACGAGATCCGGCAGCGGGCCGCCGATATCGCCCGGTTGCGGGAGCTGCTCAACGAGCCGTTCGTCACCGATCCGGAGGTCGGTGGGTCGGACAGGCCCGCGCTCGATGGGCCGTCCGAGTCGGGCTCGGAGCCGTCGTCGCGCGCCGGACTGCCCACGGGTCCCGCTACGCCGGGCGCGCCGGTGCGTCCAGGGCTGCCAGCCGGTCCGGACGTCAATGGCGACAGTGGAACTCCGCCTGCGGGTGATTCGCAGGGCACGTCGGCCTTGGAAAGTGGTGGATCTAGCCCGGAAGCCAATGGTGACAGCGGAACTCCACCCGCCGAGGGTTCGCGCGGTGCCGGCTACGGAGCTGAGGGTTCGCGCGGTGCTGATGGCGCCGAGGGTTCGCGCGGTGCTGACGATGGTGCCGAGGGTTCTCGGCCTGACAACGAGTCCGAGAACGGTTCGCGGGCTGACGGCGAGTCGCGAGGTGACGACGAGTCCGGCGAACCGCCCGCCCCGAGTCCCGCGCCCGCAGGCCCGCCCGGGAAGCCACCCGCGCACCCGCCGACCGCGCTCAGCCCGGAACCCGAAGAGCCGTCGAAGAGTTCGTCGCCGATCGACTTCACGCTGCCGAAGCCGGCCGAACTGGCCGTGCCCGGCGACGCCGATCTGGCAGGGCCGGACACGGACGCGCCCGCCGACCCGCCGACCCGCGCGCAGCAGCGCAGCGACCTCATCGACGATGTGCGCCGGTTCCTCCAGGACCTCAGTGACCTGCCGCCCTCGGCCCATGCGGACGCCACGCCGCTGACCCCGCAGCAGGCCGAGCAGGTCCGCAGGCTCGCCGAGGCGCTCGGTCTGGGGGAGGCGCTCACCGGTCAGCGTGATCCGCTGGGCGCGCTCGCCGAGATCGCTGACATGGCGCGGGCGCGCGGATTCCTCGACAGCGCACTGGACCCCGACGCCGAACTCGGCAAGCCGATGCGCTACCCCGACGACTACGAGCCGCTCGATCTCGACCAGCTCCAGGACGGGGTCGAGCAGTGGCGGGTCGAGGGCGACCCCGAGGCGCGCGCCGACGTCGCCGAGGAACTGCGCCGGACCGGTCTCGACGACAGCTCGCGCCCCGGACTCGGCGCCGAGCCGGAACCAGACCAGCGGGCACAGCCGCTGCGGCCGTCGGCCGTGCTGCCGCCGGAGGACGGCGCCCAGCCGGGCGCGCCGCGCATGGAACTCGCCCAGCAGGCCCTCGACCGGCTCGCCGCGCGGTTCGGCGTCGACCTCATCGACCCCGCCTCGCTCGACGCGGCCCGGTACCGACAGCTGTTGCGGGCGGGTGCGGTCGAGGCGTTCGCGGCCGCGGTGCGCCATGCCGAGGCGGCCACCGATCCGCAGCAGCGGGCGGTGCGGGAGGCGGTCGCGCGGCGGTGGGCGGCCCGGTTGGGTCTGCCCGCCGATCCTGGGCTCACCCGCGCGGCCGACGACATCACCAGGCTGCGCGCCTCGGTCTCCCGGGACGCCACCGACCTCGCGCATCTGGACCGGCTGGCCCGCACCGAACTCGACGACCGAATGCTGTCCGTCGATGTCGAGGGCGACCAGACGCTGCTGCGCCGGGTGGAGGACGGCCCGGACGCCTGGCATCTGGAACCGGCCGCACCACCCGAGCCCGCACAGCGTCCGCAGCCCACCGAGCAGGCCGTGGAGAAGCCGAAGAAGAACTGGCTGCGCAGGCTCTGGGACCGGGTCTTCGACCGGCCGTTCCTCGGCGAAAACCCGAAGTACCCGTCGGGTTCCAGCCTCGACAGCGCGGGCCAATCCATGCTCGGCCACGGCGCCGGGCTGCCGCTGACCTCGGTGAAGGACGCGACGCCGAACGCGCCCGGCGGCGAGTACGACCAGCTGCAGATCAAGTTCAACCCGGTACGCATCCTCAAAGAGGGCATCGAGATGTGGCGCAAGCGTGAGCTGGTGCCCATCCTCAAGCACCTCTCCTCGCGCATCGCCGATCAGGCGGGCGAGTTCCTGCCGCTGCGCAACCTCGACGGCACCGAGTACAAGCCGTGGATCTCCGACGCCGATCCGGAGTTGCGCCGCCAGATCGAACAGGAGCTGCGCGACGCCGGGCTCGAACATCTGCTCGAGCCCGAGAGCCTGACGCCCGAAGAGCTCGCCGCGAGGCAGGCCGACGAGCTACCGGAAGCCGCTGAGCAGCAGCAACTTCCGGCCGAGCCCGACCGGTCCGTCGAGCCGACCGAACCGCTGCCGCCGTGGCTGCGGGAGGTGGTGGACGCTGTCAACCAGCGCATCGCCGATGCCACCGTGCTCGACGCCCTCGCCGGCGAACTCGGCATGCGGATCACCGATTTCAGCGAGGAAGGGCTGCGCCGGGCGCTGGCCGAGGCGCAGTACCGGCTGCTGCGGCGCGACGGCGTGATCCAGGCGCTCGAAGCGGCCGCGCGGTTCTTCAACGCCGAGCACGCGGACATCCCGTTCCGGCCCGCCAACTTCTTCAGCAAGGACCCGCTGGGCGCCTACCTGAAGGAAGTCGTCGCGGCCAGGGGCGAGAAGTTCAGCTTCGACATGCTGAACTGGCGCGGGGTGAACAACGGCGGCGAGTGGGTCGACCTCTGGCCCGATCTGAGCGACGACGGCGGCTCCCAGACCATCCACGCCGAGGACGCCCGCAAGATCTTCGACGACGCGCTGCGCCGCGCCGGGCTGCGCGACGAACGGTCCACCTGGGCGCATCTGGCGGGCGCCGACCTCGAGGCCTTGGTCCGCAACCTGGACGCCGAGATCGCGATGCTGCGCGAGCAACTCGACGGCAATGTCGGACGGTTCGGCGAATTCGCCCAGCGCATCGCGGATTTCACGAGCGGCGACACCGGCGACCGGCTCGTGCTCGATCCGGAGAACGGCACGATCGCGATCGTCGACACCGGCGCCGGGCACGAGGCCGCGCTCGCGCGGGCACTGGCCGAGGTCGACGCGGACTTCATCGACCGGCTCAACCGCGGCGAGGTGGACATCCAGGTCAGGATCGTCGGGGTCGACGATCAGGGGCGGGTGCGCGTCCACGAGGTCGAGGCGCCGGAGGTGCGGCACCTGCGCGGTGACCTGGAGGGGCGCAGCGTCGACGTGACCATGGTCCGCGACGGCTCCGAGCCGTGGCGAGTGGTCGAGACCCCCGCCCGCCACCAGGTGTCGGAGAACTTGCCCGCCACGGCCGACGGGCCCGAACAGACTGTCCCGGAGACTCGTTCGCTGGCCGAGGTGCGGGCCGAAGTCGCCGAGGTGGCGGCCCGGCTCGGGATCGACGATCCGTCGAACCTGTCGCCCCGGCAGCTCAACGATCTGCTCGCCGAGCTCGACCGAGCCAATCACGTGCGGGCCAGGCAGCTCGAGGGCCTGGTCGACTACGCCCTCAGCGTCGACGCGGTCGACAACTTCAACGCGCTGCACAACGCGCGCAGCGCACTGGCGCTGCGATTCGGCGTCGACGCGGGCGATCTCAGTCCCGAACTGGTCGCCGACCGGCTCGCCGATCCCACGACCAGGGTGGAACTGCACCGTCAGCGCGCCAAGGATCTCACCGAGTACGCGAAGCTGCTGCGCGCGTTCGATCCGGCCGCCGTCGACGCCGCCCGCGACGCGCTGGCCCCGCACCTCGGCTTGCCGCGCGGCGGACTGCCGCTGGACGCCGCCGCGCTGGCCGAGGCGCTGTCGAACCGGGCCGCGCGCGGCGAGCTGGACGACCTCACCGGCCCCCTCGCCGACTACGTGCGGGCGCTGGCGAAGATCGACCCGTACGCCGAGAACCTGGTCTACGACCCGGCGACCGATCCGCGTGCCATCGGTGACGATCCGCCCGTGCATCCCCGCGACGCCCTCGACTTCCTGCGCGAAGTCGGCGCCGACGACCTCGGCGAGCGTTCCCCGCTGCCACCGGCACCCGGCGATGCCGTCCGCGGCCCGAGCCGCGACCACGCCCGCCTCCTCGGCGCCGACATCACCGACGCCGACGACCAGAAGGTCGCCCAGGTCTACGAGTGGTTCCGCGACGGCCGCATCGACAAGCACGAGCGGCTCACGCTGGACAAGCTCGCCGAGGTGCACCAGCAGATCCGCGACGAGATCCGGCAGCGGGCGGCGGATATCGCCCGGCTGCGCGAGTTGTTCAACGAGCCGTTCGTCACCGATCCCGAGCTCGGCGCCAGCGAGACGACCGCGCTCGGCGACGGACCGTCGGAGGCCAGCCCTTCCTCGGAACCGGACGGTCTGCCCGGCCCTGGTCACCCGACGTCGCCCCCGGCTGTCTCCGGCGCGCCGGTGCGCCCGGGTCTGCCTTCCGGGCCGGAACCGCACGGCAGCAACGGAACTTCGCCCGTCGACGACTCCGCGTCGCGCGAGTCGCGGCCCCCGGCCGAGAACCAGGACCGCGCCACCACAGACGATCCGTCCGCACCGCTGGTACTGGATCCGGTCACCGATCCGGGCGACCCGGGAATCCCCAACGGTCACCGCCCCGCGGCCGAGCTCCAGAGCGGCGGTTCGCCCGGACCAGAGGCGCCCGGTGCCGATTCGCGACATCGTTCTCCCGGCGAACCGGAATCTGGTGACGGCGAACAGAACCCGCGTGAGTCCGACGGCACAGTGAACGGCGACGACATCGTGTCGGGGAGGGATTCGTCCGCGCCGCCGGCGGTGCGTCCGGTGACCGATCCGGGTGATCCCGGTATTCCCGCGGAGCGACGTCCGACGGCTGAGGTCGACAGCGAGGGTGTCGGTTCGGATGAGCCGAAGAAGGTGGAGGGCGGCGAGGATCCGCGGCAGCGCCCTGCTGGAGACCCGGAACCTGTTGTCGGTGAGGCTGAATCGCGTCGAGCCGGGGACGATGACGATGTCGTTGTGACGGGCGAGGATTCGTCCGCGCCGTCGGTGGTGCGTCCGGTGACGGATCCGGGTGATCCCGGTATCCCGCAGGGGCATCGTCCTGCGGCAGAGGCCGATGGGGACGATTCGTCGGAGCCTGGTGACGGGTCGCGGCGTCGCCCCGCTGGCGAGCCGGATGCGGATGCCGATCGTGGCGAGGCTGACGGTTCGGATGCGGACCCGGACAAGGGATTCGATCCGGGCGGAGCGGGCGCGCCGCCGCGGACTGCCGACGGTGATCGGCCCGGTGGGCGCCGGCCTCTGCCGGGGTCGGCGCTGCGGTCGCACATTCCGCATCCGCCCCACGAGTACGAGGTGGAATTCGATGTGCCCGTCTTCGACGCTGTCGAATGGCCGGTGCCGCCACTGGATTTGACGCCTGAACCCGAGGACCCCGAGCCTCCCCGCCCGCCGGTCCCGCCGGTCCCGCCGGAGCAGCCGTGCCCGCCCGACCAGGAGCCGCCGCGCCCGCCGGAGGTTCCCGAGCCGCCGCACCCGCCGGTGCCTCCGGTCCCGCCGCAGCCACCTGTACCCCCGGTCCCGCCGCAGCCTCCGACGCCACCGGTACCTCCGCAGTTGCCGGAGCTTCCGGAGTTGCCGGAGCTTCCGGAACCCCCTGCGCCGCCCCAACTGCCGGAACCGCCTGTGCCGCCGCAGTTGCCGGAGTGGCCGCAGCCGCCTGTGCCGCCGCAGTTGCCGGAGTGGCCGCAGCCGCCTGCGTCGCCGCAGTTGCCGGAGTGGCCGCAGCCGCCTGCGTCGCCGCAACTTCCGCAGTTGCCGGGGGCGCCCGTGCCGCCGCAGATTCCGTTGCCGCCGGGATTCCCGCAGCTGCCTGGGCCGTCGGAACCCTCAGTGCCGCCGACACTTCCGTCGCCGACGGATTCGTCGGTTCCGCCGACGATCCCGGTGCCGCCCGGCTTCCCGGAACCGACGCCCACCGCGCCGTCGCCGAATACCCCGGTTCCGCCCGCAGCTTTGCCGAACGGTCCGACCGCGCCGCCATGGCCGGTTCCGCCGTCCGGTGCCGGCCATGCCATGCCGCCACTCCCGCCGTGGGTAGCGCAGCCCCCGGGTTCCGGTATGCCGTCGTTGCCGGACAACGGCCAGCCATCTGCCCTAGGCAACGGTCAATCGTTCGTTCCCGGAAACGGTCAGCCCTTCCAGCCTGGGGTTGACCAGCCCTTCGCGCCGGACAACGGCCTGGGCTACCGGCCTGGGCCCGACCAGCCGTTCGTTCCTGGAAGTGGTCAGCATTTCCAGCCGGGGTCCGGTCAGCCGTTCGTGCCGGGTAGCGGTCAGCCCTACATGCCGGGCGATGGTGGACAGCCGCTTGCTCCTGGTAACAGTCAGCCTGGACCTGGGCACCCGTACGCGCCGAACGTCGATCAGCCTTACGCGCCGAACGCCGGTCAGCCGTACTCGCAGGCCACCGGTCAGCCGTTCGTTCCTGGAAACGGTCAGCCCTACCAGTCGGGACCCGACCAGTCGTTCGCTCCGGGTGGTGGACAGCCGTACTCGCCAGGTCAGGTGCCTTCACACGGGAACGGCCCGGCGTACCAGCCCGAGGCGGGGCAGCCGTATCAGCCGGGCAATGGCCAGCCGTCCATGCCGGGCACCGGTCAGCCGTATCAGTACGGCTCTGATCAGTCGTACTCGTCTGGCACAGGACAGCAGTACTCGTCCGGCCCTGGTCAGTCGTACTCGTCCGGACCCGGTCAGTCGTACTCGGCTCCAGGCCAGCCGTACTCGCCCGGGCACGGTCAGCCGTACACCGGACCAGGTCAGCCCTACGGCTCGGGTATCGGTGAGCCGTCGGGCGGGGGGAACGGCGGCTCCGCGAACGCGCAGAGCGGTGGGGCCGGCGGGCAGTCGGGTGCGCCGATGTATCCGCCGCCGATGATGCCGCCGAATGGTGGGCAGGGTGGTGATCGCAGCCCTTACCGCCCGGCGTATCAGTCGCCGGTCGAGCAGGCCGTGCTGCTGGTGCGTCCGTACGGCAGTGGTGTGGTGGCCGAATTCGATCCGCGGTCGGGAGCGTTGCGGCCCGCGCCGCCGGGGCAGCTCGGCGCCGATGGTCTCTACGGCGATCTCGACGGGGTGACGGTGATCTTCTACCGGCTCGGCGAGCGGCTGCTCGTGCAGGTGGGTAGCCAGCCCATCGATGTCACCGAAGGCGCGCACGTGGGCTGGGAGCGTTCGGCACAGCGGATGACGCGGTTCACCGTCGCCGTCGACGGCAGGCCGATGGGCGAGCTGATCTACCGTGCCCTGCCGCCGGAACTGGACCTCGGCCTGCTTATCCGTAACGTGGTTGCCGATCCGGCCCACCGGATGTCAATGTTCAGCGACCGTGCCTGACCGATCGGAGAGGTTTCCCAGGTGAGTGACGATCCGATCGAACTGAGCGATCCGGACGTGGTGATCGACGCGGCGACCGGCACGCTGTCGTATCGGGGCGAGCCCTACAGCGGCGCGGTGATCACGACGCGTGCCGACGGCACCTGGCGCGAGTACTGGAGCTACGACGACGGCGAACGCGACGGCGACTGGTCCGGCTGGTACCCCGACGGCACCATGCGCTACAACGGCGAGTTCTACCGCAACCGGCCTGTCGG
Source organism: Nocardia sp. NPDC050717 (assembly GCF_040654275.1). Classification (NCBI taxonomy): domain Bacteria; kingdom Bacillati; phylum Actinomycetota; class Actinomycetes; order Mycobacteriales; family Nocardiaceae; genus Nocardia; species Nocardia sp. NPDC050717. The sequence goes on along the minus strand of NZ_JBFAHR010000003.1, from coordinate 334,392 downwards.
CACCTGGCAGGAGTGGTTCCCCGACGGCACCCGTCGGCTCGAGGACGTCTACGACATCGAAGGCACCCTGCTCACCCATTCGCGCTGGAACGAGGCGGGCGAGCTGATCGAATTCGAGGACGAGCGCACCCGCAAGGGCATTGCCGCCGACGCGGTCGCGGCCGACGATCCCGGCCTGCGCTGGGACGACGAGCAGGACCGCATGTTCTACCGCGACGAGCCGTTCACCGGCCAGGAGTTCAGCCGACCCACGCCGAGCAGCCCCGTCACCGAGCTGTCCACCTACACCGACGGCCACCGCGAGGGACCGATCCGTGGCTGGTACCTCGACGGAACCCCGCGCTACTCCGGCGAATACGCCGACCGGCGCCAAGTGGGCCGGTGGCGCACCTGGTTCCCGAGCGGGAACCTCCAGGAGGAAACCGTTTTCGGTCCCGACGGCGCCCTGCTCACCCGGACCGTATGGGACGAGGCAGGTGCCGTGATCGCGCGGTACGGCGAGAACCGGGATTAGGCAAAGGAGTTACGCAGTGGCTGACGAGCTGGCCGGGGATCCCGATGTCGGATTCACCCTCACCACGGTGGTGGCCGACGACGGCGGGATACCCGAGCGTGCCGCCGCGCTGAGCCATCGGATCGCCAAAACACTGGCGGCGCTGGGCCCGCCCGGCTGGACCAAGGTCGAGGCGTCGTTCGCGATGACCGCGGCGGCCGAGGTGTCGATGGTCGTCTTCCACGACGAGCAGGAACGCTTCGCGCGGGTGTTCCCGAGCCCGGAACTGCTCGACCTGCTGCGCGAGCATCGGCACGTGTCCGCGACGATGGGCGACGGGCCGTGGTGGCGCTACCTGCTCACCCTGACCAACGCGGGCCGGATGGACGTCGACTTCGACTACGGCGACGAGCCGTTCCCGGACGACCAGCTCTTCCCACCCACGGTGTACCGCACCGACATCGAGATCTACCCGCGCGACCGGCTGCCCATCTGGCTGGCCGCCTACATCCACCACGAGAACCGGCAGCTGCGCGGTCCACTCGCCGCCGCCGAGCAGGCGCGCGCCGACGCCGCCGCGGGGCGCAACCCGATCGGCTCCGCGCCGGACGTGGAGTTTCCCGCGCTCGACCTGATGGCCCGCCGATGGGCGCTCATCGCCGCGGCGTTCGTGGCGGTCGGCTCCAAGTGGGGCCCGCGCGTGACTCCCGCGTTCCACGTTTTCGAGGGTTCGAAGTTCAGCGGTTCCACCCTCTGCCTGCTGCCCGGCGATCGCGCGGTGCTCTCCGGCGGAGTATGGAACGCACCGGAACTCGACGCCGTCTACAACAAGGACCTACCGATGCCGGCCCTCTACCAGGGCGCCCCCGACTGGGTGGCCGCCCCGGTGATCAACCGTCGCGCGGAGAACGGCCTGCTCACCTTCTGCTACTGGTGGGAGGGCGGCCGCTGGTATCGCGGCGCCTCGCCGGGCGCCGACGCGCTCGCCCCGGCCGTGCCGGGCATGTGGGACACCAGGACCGTCGTCGAGGTGCTCACCGGCCTGCTCGGCGAGAAGGCTTCGCAGGCGCAGAAGGAAGCCGTCCTCGGCCTGGTCGAGGCCGCCGAGCGCGCTGCCGTGGCGCGGGAAGCGTTCACCAGGGTCTTCCCCGCCGACGCCTACAACGTCGATTCCGCCTGGTTCGAGCTGAATCTCGCCGGTCTGCTCGGCACCCACACCGTCGGCCTGGCGAAGTGAGAGGACATCACCAATGACCAACGAACACGCCAAAGCGCAGATGGCCGACATCTTCGAGACGGTGCAGAAGCAGATGAAGGCGATCGCGCAGGTGCAGCAGGATCGCGCGAAGATCATCGCCAGCGCGACCGTGCGCAAACGGGTGACGGTCACCGTCAACGCCGACTACAAGGTGATCGAGACCAAGTTCACCCCCGACATCGACGACCTCACCTACACCGAGATCGCCAAGGCCGTCACCGAGGCCGCCCAGCAGGCCGCGGCCGAGGTCGCCCGCAGGACACAGGAGATGATGGCGCCGATCCAGAGCGAACGCTCCCGCCTGCCCAAGATCACCGAACTGGTCGACGGCATGGACGGATTCGCCATCCCGCAGCCGGTCGAGGCTTCCCTCGAACCCCCGAATTCGCCGGACCGCGAACGACTCTCGTCCGACGAGGAGGACGGCTCGCGCGATCCCTCGCGCACCGCCACCGACGCGGGCTGGTGATCCGGATGCTCGCGCCCCGGCCACCGGCGGGATCGTCGCTGTACATGCGGAATTCATCTGTCAGACCGTAGAATCGTTAGCAAGCCGTGCGAATCGGCGGTGTCGTGGGAGCGGTGCCAGGCGGGGCGCGGGGCGGTGATCCAGGACGACAGGGAGGCTCTCGGACATGACACCGACCGGACCATCGGCGGCCCAACAGTGGTCGGGCCTGCGCTCATCGGCTTCTGACGGTGCGCTGGTCCTCGAGCCGTCGGCGCTGCCGAACCTGGTGAACGCGGCCACCGATGCCCGGATCAAGGTGAACTCCGTCAAGCAGTCCACCGACCTCGTCGGGCAACTCGCCCGGTTCTCCTCGTTGGATTCGGGGCAGCAGCTGGCGAAACAGTTCTCGGACAAGGCCGGTGAGCTGGCGACCGTCCTCGGCAAGCACCAGACGATCCTCGACGATGTCGCCATCACCTTCATGGACGCGGCCAAGAGCTACAAAGGTGCCGACAACGCCAGCGAAGTCGATATGAATCAGCTGCGCACCACCATCGAGCAGAGCAAGTCCAAGGGTGACAAAGTCAACTCCTCGGCGCCTGTCACGGCCTTCCCTCCGGTGTCGCAGGGCGCACCCCCGTACCTCCCCGGCGTGACCACCAAGGTTCCGCCGCTCGTGCCCATGCCGGCCGCCGGCTCGGCGAACATTCCGAACGAGCTCACCAATGGCAAGAACTTCGATCCGGCCGAAGTGACCGCGGAGAACCCTGGCTCCTACAACTATGAGCAGCTCAACATGATCCGGGTTTCCATCGAGGGCGTGCCCGCCAGATTGCGGACGGCGGCCGCGGACTGGACCCTGCTCAAGAACCAGGTGAAACCAGCTTTCGACGACCTGAACGCGAAGGTCGGCGACAGTTCGAAGAACTGGACGAGCCCGGGCGGTGCCACCCGGGCCAGGGCGGCGATGAACGCCTACCACGAAGGCAACCAGAAGCTGATCGAGCAGATGGGCCAGATTTCTGTCGCGCTGGAGTACGCGGCCGGCTGGCTTGCCGCGACGAAACAAGGCTTGGACAGCACGCTGTACATACCCTCGTCCGTGCAGCCGAGCCAGGAGCAGGCCGCCAAGGAAGAGGCCGCGAAGAACGCGCGGAATGTGCTGATGGCGACCTACGTTCCTGGCGTCAACGCAACCTCGAGTCACATCGCCGCGTTGCCCGAGCCGACCGCGCCGACGTCCGGGAACGGGACCGGCGACGGCAACGGAACCGGGAACGGTACCGGGAACGGCAGCGGCAGTGGCTCCGGGTCGGGCTCTGGCAGCGGTTCGGGTTCGGGCTCGGGTGACACCTCCGCCGCGTTCAAGAAGGCGATGGCCGAACTGCAGCAACAGCAGTCCGGTAGCCAGTTGGGCAACGGCAGCGCGGACACCAACGGCAACGGAGGGCTCGGTTCGAACGGCTCGACGGGATCCGGTTCCGGTTCCGGTTCTGGTTCGTCCTCGACCGATCAGCTGACCTCGGCCCTGCAATCGGGCCTCGAGCAGGCCAGTTCCGCCGCGCAGTCCGCGCTGGAACAGGCTTCCTCCGCCGCGGAACAGAGTTCGCTCGCGGGGATTCCGAGCGCGGCCGGGCTCAGCTCGCTGCAGGAACAAGCCAAGAAGGCACTCAGCGCCGCGAGCAAAGGCGGTGGCGGGGGTGGTGGCTCAGGTGCGGGCGGCGGTGCCGGTGCGGGTGCGTCCCCGCTTTCACCGAGTCTGGACAGCGCCTCCAAGCTGTTCCCACGCGCGTCGGCAGCCACCGGGATGGAGTCCGCGTTCCGGGCCGGCGTCGCGTCGTCGGCCGCGGGCACGCCGATGGGCGGCATGCCGATGGCGCCGATGGGCGGTGCCGGTGCCGGTGGGCAGGGTCAGCAGAAGGAGCACAAGCGCGCCGACTACCTCGACTCGGTGGAGCACCTGGACGAAGCGATCGGTGACGCGCCGATCGTCGCGAGACCAGTGGTGGAACAGTGACGCCCACGTGGGAATTCACCGCCGCGGAGTTCGAAGCGCTGTGGGCCGGTCTCGAAGCCGAGTACATGCCGGAGCCGTTCATCCACTCCAGCGAGCCGTGTTCGGCGGACGAAGCGGAGTTCGCGCTGCGCCAGGACTGGATCGCGATCAGGCAGCGCTGGGGGCATGAGCTCGACGACATCATCGGCGTGCTCACCAAGCCAGATATCCGGGTGATCGTGCGTGGGTACGGTGGCGGCGAACGGCTCACCGATCCCGCGCTCTCGGTGCGCATGCTCGCGGTGCGCAAGGGTGACGTCGGCTATCTGGTGCGTCAGCGTCCGGGCAGAACCCTGTATCACGCAGACGGATTCGTCGTCACCAGGCACGACGCGCTGTCCCTCGGTGATGTTGTCGCCGGTCAGCTTCCCGCGGCCGAACCCGGCCGCGGTCGGGAGATTCCCCTCGACGAACCCGGCGACGACCAGTTCGACCGCAGCTACGGCCGCTCCCTGGTCCAGCATTACGACGACGACGCCGCGGTGCAGACGAAGACCTTTCAGCAGGCGAGTCTGGACCGCGACGGCTTCATCGATGTCGAACAGGGCTGGTCTCGATTCGGTCCGCGTGGCATCGTGAGATTGCGGCTCGGCTGGCGCGATCTGACCGACGACGGTCGCTATGTGATCGTGCCGGGCACACCGCCGGTGGCGGTCGGTGCCGATCGCAGGCGGGTGGTTTCGCTGATCAACAGCCAGATCGCGGAAGTTGTCAGAGCCATCAGGGATGATCGGGCGTAGTGATGGTCGGCCAGACGGGAGGGGGAGCGATGGACGAGTTTCCGACCGAGTTCAGCGCGGCGTCGTTGACCGGGGCGATCGTGGTGCGCACCACCGAGCAGGGCTTGCCGGTGGGGATCACCGTCGACGGCGACCAGCTGCGCCGTGATCCGGGTGATCTGGCCGCCGAGATCCTGCGGCTGTGCCAGAAGTCGGCCAAGCGGGCCGGGCTCGCGCGGCGGAATCAGCTGGCGGAAGCGGGGTTCGATCCGGCGCTGCTGGCGGCGACCGGGCTGCCCACCGAAGCCGAGGTGGCCGCGGCCGAGATCGTCGAAGAGCAGGAATACGACACCGAGCCCGACAGCTGGCTACGGTCGGTCTAGCGAGCGAGAGGGGAGGACACGGCGATGGTCGAAACCATGGACGAGCTGATCGCGAAGGTGCGGGGCCAGCTCTACCGCTTGCAGGATCTGGCCGACGCGACCAATGACATCCGGGCGCAGGAGACTTCGCCCGACGGCGCCGTCACGGTGACCGTCGACGGCGCGGGGGCGCTGGTCGGCCTGGAGCTCACCGGGGCGATCGCGAAGCTCTCACCCGCCGAATTCGAGCGGGTGCTGACGCAGACCGCGCAGGCCGCCGCGCACCGCGCGTTCGGCGAGCGCGCCGAGCTGGTGACGGCCTACAACCGAGCCGGCACGTGAGATTCAACTGATCTTCACCGCCGATTAGTGTGGCGCCGGTTTCCGACGGGTAGATAAAGTAACGAAACACCATGGGCTGTTTCGAGATTGGACGAGAGCCATGAATCACGTTGCGGTAGTTCCCGATGCAGTTCGTGCGTACGCGGGTGCTTCGGCCACCATGGCGGCGGGGGTCGCCCAGGCCGGAGCGGTCGACCAGGCCGCCACCATGGCCGCCGCGGTGCCGGTGTTCGGCCTGATCGGGCAGGAATTCCTGCTGTCGTTCGCCTACGCGCAAGCCAACCACCTCACCTCGATGGCGGAGCTGGCCGCGGTGCACGCGGGCACCGCGCTCACCGCGACCCAGGCAGCCGCGACCTACGAGGGCGCCGACGGCGCGTCCAAGCTGGGCATCGCGGCGGTCGATCAGTAGCCATGACCTACCCAGGGGGAGACTCGACCGGCGCGACGGCGTCGGTCGATCCGACCGTGCTCGAACTGCTGCGCGGCAGTTCGCTGGCGCCGATGCTCGATCAGCCGGTGAGCCAGGTACTCAGCTCGATGGGGCTGCCGCAGCTGCCGCAGCTGCCCGAATTCATCCAGCTGCCCGAGATGCCCGCGCTGCCGACGATCGACCTGACCGCACTCATGCGCCCGCTCACCGACCTGGCGTCGGCGTTCGGCACCGGTGCGCTCGGCGGCACCACCTCGACCTCGGGCACCTCGACCAATCCCGCCGAGGCCCTGACGAACATCAGCTCGGTCCTGGAGACGGTGATGTCGCTGGGCTCGACCGCGCTGCAGACGGTCATGCAGCTGTGGCAGAGCGCCGCGGCGACCGAGGCCACGAACAAGGCGACCAGCGCCCAGGCCGACGGCGCCAAGCTCGCCGCCCAGAGCACCCAGGAAAAAGCGGTGCTCACCCACGCGGCGGGCAATGTGGCGGTCGGCGGCGCCAAGCTGGCCGCGGTGATCGCGCGCTATTCGGCGACCCTGGCACTGGCTCCGCTCTACGCGGCGACGCCCGGCGGGCAGGCCGTGCTGATCGCGGCGACCATGGAGGCGATGGCCGAGGGCTTGGCCATCACCGCCGAGACCAAGGCCGAGATGGTCGCGCGCAGTGGCGAGATGACCCAGGCCGGCGAGAAGGTCCAGGTGACCAACGCGCCGACCGGCGTCGACGCGAGCAGCGACTCGCTGAGCCAGCTGATGAGCCTGATCACCCCGCTGATCAGCACCGCGAGCACCGCGGCGTCGTCGTTGAGTTCCCTGGCCGGGCAGGTGAGTTCGCTCTCGATCAGCACCACCGGCACCGGTGACTCGACCGCGACCGGCACCGAGATCGCCGGCACCGGCGAGGAATCGGCCGAGGAGCTGGCGGCCGCCGGTGGCGCGGGCGGCGGCGGTGGCGTGATCGGTGGCGTCGGCGCGATCGGTGGCGCGGGCGCGGCCTCTTCGCCGCTGAGCCCGTGGCAGGGCGGTCGCGGTGGCGGCGGCCTGTCCACGGTCGGCAGCACCGGCGCGGTCGCAGGCGGGGGCACCACGTCGGGCGGCGCGAACATGACCACGGCGTCGGCGAGCGGCGCGTCGCCGGGCTACATGCCGATGGGTGGCGCGGGCGCGGGCATGCCGATGGCGCGCGCGGTCGAAGGCGGCGGCAACGAGGCCGTGCACTCGCAACTGGTCACCGGCAACCACGGCGACGAGGTCGTCGGCCAGATCGCGGGGGTGGCGACCCCGGTCGTCGGCGCCGCCGAACCGGTGGTCACCGACGCGCCGCCGGACAAAGAACTCTCACTGTGACGCGGCACCACGACAGGAGTGGCAGATGAGCAACACCTTCGAATTCGATTCGACCGCGGCGAGCAAAGCCGCGGCGGCGCTGGACGGCATCGCCGACCGGCTCACCACCGAGCTGACGGCGGTCGCCCCGGCCCTGCACGTGGCGCCCGCGGGCACCGACGAGGTCTCGGCGCGCGCCGCGACCACGGCCAACGGTGTCGCCGACGACTACCTGACCGGCGCCGAGGCGGGCGCGCACGAGATGAGCAAGCTCGCCGCCACCCTGCGCGCGCAGGTCAGCGAGTTCGACCAGATGGAAACCGACAACACCAGCGGCTTCAACGGACGATGATCGAACCACCGCAGCCCGGCTTCACCGGAGTGGTGTGGGAGGCCCGCGAGCCCGACAAGCTCGCGACCGACCTCACCACCGGTGCCGGCCCGATGCCGATGGCCGACGCGGCCGCCGCCTGGACGCGGCTCGCCGCGGCCTTCGGCGCGGCCGTGCTCGACTACGAGCAGGTGCTGCAGACCTTGCGGGGTTCCTGGAAGTCCGGGAGCAGTGAGCAAGTGTGGGAACGCATCTCGACGCTGCGCGAATGGCTGATCGAGACCGCCGCCGCCGCGACCGCCAATGCCGCGAGGCTGCAGGCCCAGGTCATGGCCTACGAGGTGGCGACGCTGGCGATGCCCAATACCGCTGACATCGCGGCCATCACCGCGATGCAGCAGGCGCTGGAACAGGTCGGTACTGCCCTGGGCGCCCCGATCAAGGCGATCGCGGCGCAGACCGACGCCGAGGCCGACGTGGCCAAGGCCGTCGCCTCCCGGGTGATGCGCAGCTACGAGGCCGCCACCGAACCGCTCGCGACGCCGTGGCTGCACGCGCCGCCGCCCTCGATCGCGCCCGAAGCCGCGCTGGTCGGCGAGCAATCAGGGCAGGGCACCCCCACCCCGACCACGGGCGCCGCGGCGATGCCGGGTCTCGGCGCCATCGGCCTCGGCGCGCTTCCGTCGATGCCCGCGCCGGTGCAAACCGCCTACCGCGCACCGGTTTTCGTCCAGTCCGCCACGGCGGTCGGCGCCACCACCGCGCAGCAGGCACCCGGGGCCACCCCGGCCGGACAGGCCGCGCCGCTCGTTCCCGGCGCCATGGCGCCGGGCGCACAGGATTCCGCCGCCCGCTTTCCCCGCGCGGGCATCGCCTATGAGGAGTCCGATCAGCTGGTCGCCGAGGGCGAGATCCAGGCCGCGCCCGCCGTGCTCGGTGTCGCCGAACGTACCGCGCCGCAGGCCGGCGGCACCGCGACCGCGGAGGGGCGCCCATGACGACCCTCACCAACGACTCGCTGCTCGCCGTCGCCGACCGGCTCGGCGTGCAGACCCTGCCGCTGGTCCTGGCGGTCGGCCCGCAGCAGGACACCTTCGACGCCTGGCGCGCGGCCAGGGACGCCGCCGTCGCCGAGCTCACCGCCCTCGGAGTCTTCGACGCCTACGGAGATGTCGAGCCCGACCTCGCCGGCGCCCTCTACACGCTGGCCCAACCCGATGCCGAGCTCGTCGCCCGCAGCTACGGCGACGAGGACCGCCGACGGATCTGCCTGGCGCGCCGCGGTTCCGGCCATGCCAGCGCCGTGCGCACCGGCGCCACCTTCGAGATCACCACCGACTCCATCGACGGCTCCGACCGTGAGCTCGCACGCCTGCTGCTCGCCGCGCTGCCCACCTGCGCGCCGGCCGAGGTGGCCGCGGTGAGTGTGGCGGCCGACGACCTGGCGGCGCGCCTCGACGCCGCCGAGACGACTTCCCAGTACGTGGACGCGATGTACGCGCTCGGTATCGACGCGCATCAGGCGACCGTGCTCGGCGCGGCCTTCGGCAGCTGCCGTGGCTACACCGAGATCGTCGCCCGAGTCCACCACGACGGGCTGACCACCCAAGCCCCTGGCGCGGTCGCGGTGTACGACACCGCGCGCGGCCGGATCGTCGTGGCGCCGATGACGGCGCCCGACGGGCAGGTGTGGTCGACCATCACGCCGGGCACCGACCACCGCCTGACCCAGGCAGTCGGTGCGCTCCTCGAGGGGCTTCCCGGTGGGGGGTGGCGGCCCGAGTAGCCATCCTCCGTTTCAACCATCAAGTAAGAAAGGTTCGGCACATGCCCCCTCAGGGACCAGTAGGTGTAGAAGCCGGCGGCGTAGACGGCGTCGTCTCCAAGCTCGAAGGCACCATCAACAACCTTCGTACGTCGGTCGGCCAGATCGACGACGCGGCCCAGGCCGTGCTCCGCGGCTGGAAGGGTGACGCCTCCGACGAGTTCGTGAAGGTCGCCCAGGCCTGGCACGACGAGGCCGACGCTCTGAACAAGAAGTTCGACCGCCTCACCGAAGCCGTGAACACCGGTAAGTCCACCCTGGTGAACATGGACGGCCAGGGCCTGTCCGGCGGTGGCTCCACCGGCGGTGGCGGCGGCTACACCAACCTCTGACCGCGCATCAGACACGAACAGGAACTGAGCTCATGACCATTCTTTACGATCCCGCGGCGATGAACGAGCTGTTCAGCGACCTGCAGACCTACGGCGGGAAGATGAAGGGCGAAATCGACGAACTCGAGGGCGCCGCTTCGGATTTCCGCAACAACCTGCAGGGTGACAACGCGATCTCGAACTTCGACACCGCGCACAAGAACGTCACCACCGAGCTGACCGACACCCTCGACAAGCTCGACAAGCTCGCCGCTCAGGTCGAGTCCGCGCTCAACCGCGCGCTCGAGGCCGACGGCAAGGTCGGCGACGGTTTCGCCGACTTCTGAGTCGTCTTCGGCGCGCTCGAGCGCGGGCCCTGTGGCCCAACGAAAACGGGGCGAGACCCGTGCCTTCGGCATCCGGCCTCGCCCCGTTTTCATCGGCCGACGACGGTCACCAGGTGGGTTGATCACGCGAGTGTGATCTGTTGGGGCCGGGTATATTTCGCAGAGGTCAGCAATCTCGACAGGCGCGAGGGTGCTGTGGAATGCCGTGCGTGATGTGCATCGAGGAGTGAGTGCGTGGGCGAGGAAGCGATCCCGGACCTGCCGTTCGCCCTCGGCTCGCGGGCTCCGGAAACCGCCGTGCCTGCCGATTCGGCGCGGGAGATCACCGAACTGGCGTACCGGATCGCCAGGCAGACGGCGGCACTCGGCCCGCCCGGCTGGCGGAATCTGACCGCGGTGTTCGCGCTGACGGTCGAGGTGGAAGTGGTCCACCTGCTGTTCGAGGACGCGCACGGTGCGACGGTCCGGGTACCGCCGGACAAGGACATCGTCGACGCGGTGCGCGAGCACCGCGGACTGTCGGCGGGCTACGGCGACGGACCGTGGTGGCGGCTGGTGATGACGATGAGCAGCACCGGCGAACTCGAGGTGGATCACGACTACGGCGACGAGCCGTTCCCGGCGGACCAGCTCTTCGAGCCGCGCGCCTACCTGGCCGACCTCGCGGTCCATCCGCGTCGGCGGCTGCCGGTGTGGCTGGCCGCGTATCTGCACCACGGCGGCAGGCAGCTGCGCGCGCCCGGTACTGCGGCACGGCTGGCGCGCACCGAGGCCGCCGCGGGGGTTCGGGCCACGTTGTCGGAGTTCGACTTTCCGCCGTTTCCGGTGATGCGGGCGCGCTGGGCGGTGATCGCGGCCGCGTTCGTCGCCGCCGGGTCGGCCAAGGGGCCGCGAATGCTGCCCGCGCTCTGCTGGTTCGAGGGTGGTTCCGCCAGCGGTTCGACACTGTACGAGGTGCCGGGTGGCCGTGCGGTGCTCTCCGGCGGAGTGTGGAACGCGATGGCCCTCGACGCCGCCTACAACGAGGGTGCCGAACTGCCCGCGCTGTATGCCGGTGCGCCCGAGTGGGTGGCCGATCCGGTACTGAACACCAGGGCGGGGAGCGGTCTGCTGTCGTTCTGCTACTGGTGGGAGGACGGTGAGTGGTACCGCGGCGAGTCACCCGCCGCCGATCATCTCGCCGAAGCCGTGCCGGGCATCTGGACGGCCGACACGACCGCCAGGGTGGTCGCGGGCGTCCCGGGCACCGAGGCGAGCGAGCGGCGGCGAGCGGCGGCCCGCGCGCTGGTCGACGCCGCCGAGCACGGCATCGCGACCCGCGCGGCGATCGTCGAGATATTCGGTGACGACGGCACATTCGACATCGATGCGGCGATGTACCAGCTGACCCTGGCCGGCGTCACCGCCACCGCGGCGGAGCGAGCAGCCCTCTGAGCGCCGGGTCGTAGACGATGACCATCCGATGGTCCGGTCGCGGTGCGGAGAAGGAATCCATCTTGTCCTTGTTCAGGACATTGCTCGCGCCCGCGTCGATGGTGTAGTCGTAATCGTTGTTGCCGGCGCCGGGGAACTCCGTGTACTCCTCGATGCGGAACGGCGGTCGGTTGTCGTAGTGCTCGAGCAGGGCGGTCCACAGCTGGTCGCCGTCGATGTGGCCGCGGTCGCCGGGGGTGCCCTTGCTCGGGTCGGCGGCCTCGGACTTCATGTCCCACTGCAGTTCGATGCGGCCACCGGGGGCGAGGGTGCGCTCCAGATTCGCCGCGATGGACAGGTAGGCCTCGGGCGGCAGCTTGGCGCTGACATTGTTGACGAAGATCCGGCCGACACCACCGGCGGTCCCGTCGCCCAGCACGTGTCCGCCGCCGAGCATGTCGCCGAAGACCAGGACGGTCCCGGGTTCGGTCAGCGGGCCGGGATCGAGAATGCCCAGGCTGCGCCTGCGCTGGCTCGGAATCGCGAAGGATTCGGCGAGTTCGGTCTTCACGACCAGCCCGCCCCCGGTGCGATCGGCGGGGGGTGTCATCTCGACACCGAACGCGCTGCGACCGACACCCACATCGACGGTGTGCCCGTTCGGCACGCCGGTCGGTGGCCGGTGCACGAGCTCCACCCGCTCGTTGTTCGCGCCGAAGACGTTCTGTTCCAGCGGAAGCCGATGCAGTGGCCGGGGCCGGGGAATGATCTCCACGGCCGAGAGGCCGTGCACCGGTTCGTGGATCATCACGGTGTACTCGATATTGATCCCGTTCGCGGCGGCGGTGCGGTTCGCCCGATCGACGCTGTGCAGGAGTTCGCTCATCGAGCCGGCGGCGCCGTCGGTTTCGAGCCGCCCGGTGCCGTGCTCGAGGACGGCCGCGAACCGGTTCGGCGAGGTCGCCAGTGTCTGCGCCGCGTCGTGCATGCGCTGGAACGCGTCCGGGCCGATGGCCGTTCGGAAGGGCTCCGGCATCGCGGTGTGGAACCGGTCGATGGCTTCGTGCAGGTCGCGCCCGCGCTGCGCCGCGGCCGGATTCGGATCGTTGATGGCGACGTTGAGTGGATCCATGGCCGCCATCAGGTGCGCGGTCGGCACATGCCTGCGGGCCTCGCGGAAATTCGGGTTCTCGAAGATCGGGTCGAAGATGCGCCGGGCGAGCTCCTCGCGCATGCGGGCGTCGAGGCCGTGCCGTTCGTTGGCGACCAGGTCGCGCACGTGCTCGCCCGCGGCCAGCTCGTTCAGTGTCGCCAGGTGCGCTGCGCTGCCGCGATCGTATTCGGCCGCGGTGAGCGCTTCGCTGAAGATCGGACGGTGCTCGGTCAGGCCCGAGCGCTCGAGCGAGTAGCGCTGCGCGAGTGCCGGATCGTGCCCGCCGAGGAGCTGCTCGGCGGTGCTGCCGGGGCGCAGGTCGAGGTGTCCGGCGAGATCGGCCAGATCGCGGCGCAGTCCGGGGAGCTGGTCGGCCCGCGCGGGATCGATGGTGGCCGCGTCGATCTTGTTGAGCAGCACACGGACTTCCGCGAATCTGCCGCCGAGGTGATCGGTCAGCCGATCGGGGCTTTCCCGCACGGGATCGATGATGATCTCGGGTTCCTGCGCGAGCCGGATCTCGGCGATCTCGTGCGCGATACCGCGGACGACATCCTGGTCCCGTGCGCGCGGTGAGACGTGTACGTCGTAGCCGGTGCCGTCGGGGCGGCCGCGGAACTCGGCGACGGCGCCGCCGGTCGTCGGTTCGGCCGTGATGCTGATGTCGCGACCATCGGGCAGGAGGAAGCGCTTGGTGTCGCGATTCCACGCCACGTCCTTCGGGGTGATGAGCGCGAGGCTGTCCTCCACCACATGGACGACTTCGCGCGTGGTCAGATCCGGCTGGTTCGGCGGGCGCGCCTCGCCGTGGAACTCCCCGACACTCGCGGCGGTTCCACCGTGCGGCTCCAGCGTGACGCCCGCCCGCGTGCCCGGCTCGACGACCGACGGCGCGGGCCGGGTCGTCGGCTCGCTCCGGACGAGCTCGGTGTCGGCCCTGGGTCGTTCCGCTACCGCCGGTTCCTTCGGCCTACCGGGCTCGCTCGCGCCCGGCGCCTCAGCGGTGGCGCCGGCCTGTTCGGTACGAGGCTCGGCGCGGCGCTGCTCGCCCGCCGGCTCGGCCACCCGGTCCTTCGACGTCGCCGTGAGATTCGAGGTGGCATTGTTCTGTTCGGCGAGCCCGGCCCTGGTCTTGCCCTTTCCGGCTGCTTCCCCGGCGGCCGGCCGTTCACCGGTTCGCGCTTCCGGCGCCGCCGTACCAGCGCGTTCACTCACAGCCGTGCGTGCGCCCGAATCCGACGTGCGCACAACGGTTTCGGTTGCCCGCGTGGCCGAGCCCTCGGCCCGGGCGCCCGAGTCGGCGCGGCCCTGGGTCTCGGCCCGCATCGCCGCCTCGGTCGGGCGCGCCGTGGCACCGTCCCGTGGCGCGGCGCCGGAGTTGTTCCATTCTGTCCGCAGCTGTTCGAGCCGGGCGACGTGCTGGTCGCTGTAGCGGCCCTTCGAGTCGATCTTGACGTCGTTCGCGCGCTGGAAGACATCGTGTGCCCGGTTCTGCGCGGCCCCGGGTTCGAAGCGGTCGGGATGGGTTTGCTTGGCCAGATCGTGGTAGAGCTGCTTGCCCTCGCGCACGGAAGCCTCGGTGACGATCGGCGCCTTCGCCGCCGACGCTGCGGCCGGTGACATCCTGGGCGCCTCCATGGTCGGCGCGTGCCCGAGGCCCGCGCCGGACCGCACGCCGTGCGCGCCACCCAGCGCCGCGCCGACGACGACCAGCTTCGGGTCGAAGGTGGTGTCGATCTTGTTCGCGTCGAAATAGCCGTGCGCGAGCTGGTCGCCGACCTGCCACGCGAGTCCGCCGCCGTACATGCCGAGCCCGCCGGCGGCGCCGCCGGTCACGCCGCTGAGCAGCCCGCGCATCGCGGGGCTCATGCCGGTGCGACCGAGCAGCTTGTGCATCCCCATGCCGACGGGCGCGCCGACCACACCGCCCGCGCCCCATTCGAATCCGGTACGCAGGTTCTGGCCGATGTCGAACGAGTCGCGATGCCCCATCCCGAGCTGATACGCCTGGATACCACCGTCGAGGCCCATCCCCATGCCGCCCGCCTTCAGGCCGGCGATCGTGATCTGCTTCAGATACGGCTTGAGCAGATTGCGCAGGCCGACCCGTCCCGCCTCCAAGGCCAGCTGCTGGAGGCCGCGGGTGGCGGCCGCCCCGACGGCGGTTCGGCCCGCGGCCAGCGCCAGCGGCACCCCGGCCGACCCCCACGGCCAGGCGGCGATCAACGCGTAGACGGCATAGGCGGTGATGAGGGCGAAGCTGCCCTCCATGATCTTGGTGTACTCCAGCTGGGTACCGCCGTTGCGGGTGTAGGTGCCCAGTTCCTCCAGCGCCTTGGCCAGCTCGTCCACGGAGTTCGGGCCGGAGAACAGCTTGTCGAACTCCTTCTTGACCTCGACCGCGCCGTCCCCGCTGTAGAACTTCGCCGTGGCGTCGGTGGCGGCGCGCAGGTCCGGCTCGAGCAGCCGCAGTTCCTCGGCGGCCTGCTTCCACGCGTCCCCGAGGGCGAACAGATCGTCTTCGTCGCCCTTCGGGTACGCGGTGCCGAAATTGAGTGCCTGCAGGATCCAGCCGGGGACGAGATCGAAGACCGAGGCTAGACCCGACACCCGCCACCTCCGCCGACCGCGATCACCAGGCCGACTCGTTCGTCGTCGACGGGTCGTCGGTGAACCGCACCGTGCCGTCGGAAGGCGCGAACAGGCCCTGGCGCGCGCTGGGCGGTGCGACCGGAGCACGCGGAGGTTCGGGAATCATGTCCTGGACATCGGGTATCCCGGGCAGATACTCCGAGAGCCGGGGGATGCGCGCGGTGTCGGCGCGCAGGGTGTCCAGGAGGTCCCTGGTCTTGCGGTGCATGGCGACCGCGGCGTCCTGGGTCGCGGTGGTGACGGCGCGGGCGATCTCCTCGTAGCCCAGCTCGCCGATATTCTCGGCGAAGCGAACCTCGATCACGACATTCTCCGCGTTGACCGTGACGATTACCCGGCCCGCCGCCGCGGTCGCGGTCGCGGTCAGGCGCGACTGTTCCAGCTGGGCGCGCGCGATGGTGTTCATGCCCTCGCGCACGGTGTCGGCCAGATCTTCGAGCCGGCCGTACGCCGCGTCGTTCGCCATGTTCCTCCTGCTCACCCGTCCGGCGTCGACAGGTCAGCTGAGCCCGTCTTTGTTGGCTTGTTCAGCGGTCTGGAATCGGTTGGCGGCGTCCACCAGCGCACTCGAATAGGACTGCAACAGGGAGACTTTCGACGCCACGACCGCTTGGAGGTTCTTGTCCGAGGCGCTGTAGCCCTGCTCGCCCTCGGCGAAGCTCGTGCCGAATTCGTCGGCACCCCAGCGTCCCCAGTGCGCCTGCGAGGCCGCGGCCACCCGGCTGAGGATGCCGTCGATCCGGGTCGCGAGGCCGTCGAGATCGCCACCCGTGCCGCGCAAGTTGCTGATGTAGACCTCCACCGGATCAGCCATGTCGCACCTCGCTCGTCTGTGTGAACAAGTTTCGATCATTACATGAATTCCGAACCATGCCAACGGAAACGGTCGGTGACGGCCGGGCCGCCGTGGTGGCATGGCATGCTCGGGGCGAGACGGCTGTCGACGGTGCTATGGTGCGTGGTCGGAGGATGAATGGCTGAGGTTCCCGGAGCCGAACAGGAGCTGCGTGGGCTCGGTGTGCGTCTGCTCGAGCAGGTGCGGGTGGTCGCCGCGCACGTCACACCGGACACGGTGGTTCCCGACTCCGCGCTGCCCGACCTTCCGGAGGTCGCCGAATGGACCGAGCCGCTGCGCTACCGGTACAGCGTGCGCGTCCAGACCGCCCTCGCCGCGGGCGACTCCGCCGCGGCGGCCGTGCGCCGAGGGGCAGAGGCTCTCGCGGCCTGCGGTTTCGACATCGCCGAGGATCGGCGTGCGGGCACCGTCGCGTCGCGCGTCGTGGTGACGGGCAGCCGGGACGGATTCCTGATCGAGGTGCGGGTGTGGCCGGAGACGGGTGACGTCGTCTACGCCGGTGTCACCCCGATGCTCGCGCTGCGGGCACCGGAAACGCGGCGGCCCGACCCGGTCCGCACCGCCGAGACCGTCGAGCCGGGGCACGTGCTCTGCTACGAATGCGACGGACTCGGCTGGTGCCCGGCGTGCGGGGGCAACGGCTGGGTGCTCGATGACGCGGGCCTGCGGCGACCGTGCCCGGAATGCCGCGAGCAGCGGGTCTGCCCGATCTGTGGCGGTGCGGGTCAGCTGCAGATCGCGCGCTTGCGGCAGGCGGAACGGGCCATGTATCCGCAGCTGTCCGACGGATCGACCGAAGAGGGCCGGTCATGACGGCGCCGTTGCCGCTGGCCAGGACCAATGCCGAGGCGCGCCTGTTCCTGCGGCTGCGGCCGTGCGCGACGTGCGGTGCGCGGCGGTGCGAGTTCGTCAGCTCGGTCATCACCGCGGACGGGCCGGCGAGCAGATATGTGGGACAGTGCGAGTCGTGCGGCGCGCGGCGCGAATATGTGTTCCGGCTGCCGGAGCAGATCCTCCCGCCGCCCGCGGGCGCGGTGCGCTTCGGTGGCGCGACGGCCTCGCAGCTGCTCGATCCCGGTGAGTGGCTGCGTTATTCACGCATCTGTGCCGACCTGACCGCGCCCGGCGGCGCCGCCGGGCGGCACGCCTTGGCGACGGCGCTGGCCGCCGTCGAGGAAGTACTGAAGTTCATCCCGGACTCCGCGCGATCGGTCCCGGCGTCGGTTTTCGTCTCCGCTGAGGGCCGAGCGCTCTTCGCCGCCGAACCGGGCAGTTTCGATCGCGACCGGCTCGAAGCCGTGCGCGCGCACTACGAGGCGCAGCTCGCCCTGCGGTGAGTCGCATCGTCACCGCTGCCGATTCTCCGCGGCGAGCCGGGTGGTCTGCGGCCGACCCGGATTCGCCGGAAAGTCAGCGGGCCGCCAGTGATTCGCCGATGTAGTGCATCTCGTCGGGGGTCGTCACCATCGACACGGTGGCGCTGCCGGTGCTGGTCCGTACCGTGATGCGGTTCGGCGCGTACGGGTCCTGGATCAGCGTCACGTCCGGCGGCATCGCTTCCGGATCGCGCTCGGCGGTACGGACCTCCACGATGGTCGCGCCACCGAGGTGGGTGGTCGGCGCGATCCCGTCGAAGACGAGCACGGTCGTGGTGGGGTAGGGGGCCGCGGGTACCGGCGGCGGTCCCGGCGGGGCCTGCGGGGTCGCGCCCGCGGCGCGCGGGGCGATCGAGAGCAGCTGCGGGGTGGCCAGATTGGCGACCATGGACTGCCAGGCCTGCGGGCGCGAGGTGTGCACGACGGCGTGCGCGCCGAGCGCGGTCGCGCGCAGCACCACCTGCTGGGCCAGGTCGAGGTTGCCGATCACGTCGACGTGCCTGGTGCCCGCCCCGATCAGCGGCACCGCGATGCCCTGGCCGCGCTCGTCCGCGCCGATCAGCTGGCCGCAGCCGGTGGTCGGCACGGCGATGTCGGTGAGCGCGGTGAGCGAGCCGCGGTAGCCGTCGCGGCCGCCGAGGTCGTCGGCGGCACCGATCGGCAAGGTGTCGAGCAGGATTCGGCGCTGGCTTCCCGGCAGTTCACGCAGGCCCGCGATCGGCGCCTCGTCGAACGGCTCCACCGTGTCGAACCGGACCACGGCGTTGAGCACCACGGTGCCCGCCTTGTCGTCGGCGCGGCCGTTGCGCCGCGCGCCAGGGTGCAGGCGCAGGGTGACGGTGGTCGACAGCGTCGGCAGCGACCAGATCTCGGCCAGTCCGTTGGTGCCGATCATCGGCGCGGTGAGCTGGTAGTGGGTGAGGTTGCGGCCGAACTCCGACTCGAGGCCGTGCGCCGACTCGGTCAGCCGCAGCGGGTCGAAACCGTAGGACAGTTCGCGGACCGCGCTGTTCATCTCGGTCGCGGTGAGGACTGCGGCGTCGATGCCGTGGGTGGCCAGGCGGTTGGCGACCCGGCGGGTGGCGATGATCATCGTGCGCAGGGCACCGGTCGCACCGCCGCCGCGCTTGTCCACCGCGGTCGCGTTGGCGACCGGATCGAGGCGCAGCACCAGCCAGCAGGTGCGGTGCGCGATGGCGGGCAGCGGCCCGAGGATCCGGTTGTAGAGGTGCGCGGCGGCGCCGGTGCCCGCGGTGCGCGCGCCGGTGGAGATGACGTCGATGCTCACCAGCTCGACATCGAATTGGTCGAGGCAGCGCGCCACCTCGGTGAGCGGCAGCAACTGGTCGGCACTGAGCGAGCCGCGGCGCAGCAGGGTCAGCGCGTCCGGCGGCGGGTCGATCCGCAGCATGGTCAGCAGCAGGTCGCCGTCCCAGCGCACGCCGCAGCCGCCGCCCTCGGGCAGCGGCACGTCGAAGGCGGGCGCCCGATCCAGGGTGTCGGCGCGGGCGCGCAGCCGGCGCCCGAACCAGTCACCGATCCGCACCGCCGGTGGCCGCCGCCGGATCGGCACGAGACCGATCAGCAGCACGGCCGCCGCGCCACCGATCGCCCCGTACACCGAGTCGCTCGTCGCCAGCACTATCCAGGCCACGATCGCCGCGAGCACCGCGACCGGAACGCACGCACGCAGGGGATACATCCGGAACAACCAGAATTCCGGATCACGCAAGGTGTCGTAGGCATTGTCGCCGCCGGTTTGCCCGGCGTTCATACTGTTGTTCAAAATCGTTGTCCCTGCTTGGCATACGTCGAATCATGGTGAAGGACAATTCCGGATTTACGGTACCGTGTCCGACGAGATGGTGATCAATGCAGCGATGGAGTCCCTGTGCCGGCACAGCTGACAACCAAGGCGCAGGTCAACGGTTATCGTTTTCTGCTGCGCAGGCTCGACCACGCGCTCGTGCGTCGTGACGTGCGCATGTTGCACGATCCGATGCGGTCGCAGAGCAGGTCGATGATGGTCGGCGCGGTGCTCGGGCTGATCATCGTGGCGGGGGCGGCGATCCTCGGTTTCCTCAAGCCGCAGGGGGCGATCGGCGACGCGTTGATCGTCACCGGGAAACAGAGTGGCGCCATGTATGTGGTCGTCGAGGCCAAAGAGGGGGAGAAGACCCTCCATCCGGTGCTGAATCTCGCCTCCGCGCGACTCATCGCCGGTGACGCGCAGTCGCCGAAATCGGTGAAGGACGACAAACTCGGTTCGCTGCCGCGCGGCCCGCTGCTCGGCATTCCCGGCGCCCCGGCCGCGATGCCCGGCTCCAAGCAGGGTTCGAGCTCGAACTGGACCCTGTGCGAGACCACCCAGCTCTCCAGCGCGGGCAGCGCGGCGGGCACCAACGGCGGCCTCACCACCGCCATCGTCGGCAAGCCGGAGACCGGTGACCGGATCGGCCCCACCGGCGCCGACGACGCCCTGCTCGTGCGGCACGACGACAAGACCTATCTGGTGTACCGCGGGACCAGAGCCGAGGTGGACCCGACCAACTCGGTGATCACCCGCACCCTCGGCCTGAGCGGCCAGCACGTCCGCCCGATCGGGAGCGCTGTGCTCGGCGCGACCACCCAGGCCCCGCCGCTGGCCGTGCCTGCCATCGATCGCGCGGGTGAGCCCGGCCCCGGCAAACTGTCGAATGTGCCGATCGGCGGCATCATCTCGGTCACCGGGGTCCAGGCCGCCGGTCAGGAGACGATGTACGTGGTCCTCGCCGACGGCGTGCAGCGCGTCTCCGAATTCACCGCCGACCTGCTGCGCAACACCGATTCCCGGGGCATGCGCGAGATCGCCGAGCTGGCACCGGACGTCCTCGACCGGATGCCGATCCTGGAGACCCTGCCGATCACGGACTTCCCCGAGCGCAAGCCGCGCATCCTCTCCGCCGAGGACGCGCCGGTGGCCTGCGTGAACTGGGCCAAGGATCCGGGCGAGGCCACCGCGCAGGGCAAGACGGTGGACGGCCCCGCCGAACGCGCCACAGTGACGTTGCTGGCCGGGACGAAGTTGCCGCTGGCCGATTCGGCCAAGCCGGTGACCCTCTCGACCGCCGACGGCTCCGGCGACCGGATGGACGCGGTGTACCTGCCGCCGACCACCGGCGAATACGTGCAGGTCACCGGCGCCGAGCCGGGCAGCCTCCGCCGCGAATCGCTGTTCTACGTGGCCGACAACGGGATTCGCTACGGCATCCCCGACGCCGCCACCGCCGCGGTGCTCGGCCTCGGTGACAAGCCGCGCCTGGCGCCGTGGTCGATCATCGGACAGCTGGTCCCCGGGCCGACACTGTCCGCGAAAGACGCGCTGACCAGCTACGATTCGCTGCCCTCCGCCACCAAATAGCCGAAACGCACGGGGCCGGGCGCGTCTTCGCGCCCGGCCCCGTGTCGTCGGTGGTCACGCCAGGTTCGGCAGCTGTCCCACATTGAGGGTGGCGACGATGCTGGTGAGCGCGGTCCGCATGTCCGGCTCCTCGATCCGCATGAGCACGTCGTCGTCGACCTCGGCCAGGTCGATCCCGTCGGTGTTGGCCAGCCGGAACTCGCGTTCCTCCTCGGCGGCCTCGATGACATTGCGGATGAAGCGCCCGTTACCCGCGAGGTCGACACCGCGGCGCGGCTGCCCGCTCTGATCGGTGCTCTCCATGTCGTAGAGGTGGCGGCAGGTCTCGATCAGGGTTTCCAGCGCCGCGGGGGAGAGCTGCGAATCCCGGCCGCCGGCGACGATCTCACCGATCTGGCCGAGTTCCTCGGCGGTGTAGGACGGGAACTGCAGACGCTTGGCGAAGCGGGAGGCCAGACCGTCGTTGGCGGCGAGCAGACGGTCGATCTCGCCGTCGTAGCCGGCGATGATCACGACCAGCCGGTCGCGGTCGTTCTCCATGCGGGCCAGCAGGGTGTCCACGGCTTCGCGGCCGAACGCGTCACCGCCGGACAGACCGGTCTGGATCAGCGTGTACGCCTCGTCGATGAACAGCACGCCGTCCATGGCGCTGTCGATCAGCTTCTCGGTCTTGATGGCGGTGCCGCCGAGGTTCTGGCTGACGAAGTCGACACGCTTGGCCTCGACCACCTTGTCGGTCTTCAACAGCCCGACACCGCAGTAGATCTTGGCGACCACGCGCGCGATGGTGGTCTTACCGGTGCCGGGCGGGCCGGTGAAGGCCAGGTGCTGGCCGCGCGACTGGCTCGACAGGCCCTTGCCCGCGCGGATCTTGGCCAGCTGTGCCGAGGACTGCAGCTTGGCCACCTGGTTCTTCACCGAGGCGAGGCCGACCTGCTTGTCGAGCTGTGCGCGAGCCTCGGCGAGCACGGTCTTGGCACGGTCCTCCGCGGCGGCCTCGTTCATCGAGGCCAGCGTCGGCGCCGAGGTGGGGTCCCACTTGTCGGTGCGCGCGTCGATCACCTCGCGGCTGGTGACCACGATGCGGAAGGTGCGGTCGCGCATGGCGGTGGTGTTGGCCGCGAAATCGGGGAGCTGCGAGTAGACCTGCTCGAACAGCTTCTGCGCCTCGGCCTCGTTGCCGGCCTCGCGCAGGCACAGGCCGCGGTTGTACATGGCGGTGAACTTGGCCGACGGAATCGGGCCCGCCTCGGCCTGTTCCATGCGCCGGATCGCCTCGCCGAACAGGCCGAGCTGCGCGCAGGCCGTGCCGACCATGACATTGGCGCCGGTGGCCAGGTACGGATCCTTCCAGTCCTCGGAACCGGCGAGCACGGTCATCACGTCGGGCCAGCGCTGGGTGTTGTAGTGCAGGATGCCGCGGATGTAGGCGCAGATCCGGTCGTCGATGGCCTTGTCCGGATCGTCGGGGCGGCCCGCGCGCAGCTTCGCCAGCTCGTCGAGCACCTGCTCGGCCTGGTCGTAGTCCTTGTCGGCGATCAGCTGCGAAGCCCACGCCAGCCAGATCTCGGTGAGCCCCGCCAGGGGGTAGTCGATGTAGAGGCCGGGCAGGAAACGTCCCGCCATGGCGCGCGGCGCCAGACCCAGCCTGCGCTGCTCCCGACCGAGCGAATCCAGGCTGGTGCGATGCAGATTGAACAGCACCTCCTTGGTCACCTCGCCCGCCGCCGCGCGGCCGAGCCACGCGTCACACATCGACGAATCCCATTCCGTCGCGCGCTGGAAGGCCAGCTTCGCGTACTCGTCGTCCCGCGCGGACTCCTGACCGTCGATGGACAGACCGAGCGAGAGGACGCCCGCGTCGAAGGCGCGCTGAGCCTGGCGAATATCTGGCATGTGGTGTCGAACCCCGAAATCTTCGTCTGGTGGACAGCTGGTGTTCAATCCGGCGGAAGCACTTCGATCGCGCCGGTTTGCCCTGTCCGTTAGATTAGGTAACGCTGCCGTGTGGTCGCAACGGAAGTAGTCAGCTACGACTGAGAGTTCATCACTGGTGTCGACGTTGTTAGGCAATGAGCCCGAACTATGCCGAGTTTCAGTGATCGGGGGTGATACGCAGCTCGACATCGGCCTGCCCGCCACGGTCCCGATCGCCGGATTCATCGGCGATCTGGTGGCGCTGATCCGATCGCGGGATCCGCGCCTGCCGGACGGAGACGAGGACTCCGCCCCGGTCCGCGCCCAGCACTGGACGCTGGCCCGGCTCGGCCAGGACCCCCTCGCGCCGAGCCGCACCCTCACCGAGGCCGAGGTCTACGACGGCGAGCTGCTGGTCCTGAGCCCGGTGACCCGCAAGGAGTCGCCCGCGCTGTTCGACGACGTCATCGACGCCGTATCCCGGCTCACCGCAGGCGAGTTCCGCGGGTGGTCCGGCTCGGCCGCGCGCTGGACGGGCCTGATCCTGGCGACCGTGTCGATCCTGGCCGCGCTCGTGCTGCTCGCGGTCTCGCGCGCCGACAGCGACCCGCTGGTTCCCGCCTTCGCGCTGCTCGGCACCGGCATCGCGGCCTCGGCCGCGGCCGGTATCGCCGCCCGCAAGTTCACGGATCCGATTACCGCCAACTGGCTTTCGCTGGACGCGCTGCTGCTCATGTTCGGCGGCGGCGCGCTGGTGGTGCCCGGCCAGCTCGGCGCGGGCAATGTCCTGCTCGGCAGCGTGGTGCTGCTGGTCACCGCGGTGATCGGTTATCGCGTCACCGGGATCGGGGCAGGCCTGTTCGCCGCCGCGATCACGCTCAGCGTCTTCGGCGCGGTGGCCGGAACGATCTATCTGATCTGGCATCCGGGTCTGGCCAAGCTGTTCGCCGGTGTGCTCGTCGCCGCGGTGATCCTGCTGTCGTCGGTGCCGCGGCTCGCGGCGGTGACGGCCAGGCTGCCGATTCCGCCGGTGCCGACCGCGGGCGGGGCGATCGA
This sequence comes from Nocardia sp. NPDC050717, assembly GCF_040654275.1. NCBI lineage: Bacteria > Bacillati > Actinomycetota > Actinomycetes > Mycobacteriales > Nocardiaceae > Nocardia > Nocardia sp. NPDC050717. The sequence goes on along the minus strand of NZ_JBFAHR010000003.1, from coordinate 310,313 downwards.
CCCGGCCGACCACGAACAGCGACCGACCATCGAGGGCATCGGCGCGGTCGGCGCGATCGCGCTGCCCTCGGCGGCCGGGCTCGGCGAGCGGGCGCGGGTGGCCAACCAGATCCAGACCGGCCTCGTCGTGGCCTGCGCGCTGGCCGCGCTCGTCGGCGCGGTCGGGGCGGCCGACCCGTTCGGTCCGTTCCATTCCGGTGGCGTCGCCCTGGCCGCGGTCACCGCGATCGTGTTGTGCCTGCGCGGACGTTCCTACGCCGACCTGGTGCAGGCCGCCACGCTGATCACCGCGGGCGCGCTCATCGTGCTCGCGCTGCTCACCGGCCTCGGACTCGGCCACGACGCGCTCGAATTCGTCGCGGTGGCACTGCTGTTGGTGACGGCGGGCGGCGTCATCGGGTTCGGCGTGATCGGCCCGCACGTCGAGGTGACGCCGGTGACAAGGCGGATGATCGAGATCTTCGAGTACCTGCTGATCATCACGATGGTCCCGCTCGCGCTGTGGGTCATGGATGTGTACTCGACCGCCCGCAACATATGACGCGGGTACCCATGCGCCGCGCGCTGTTCCGGCTGACCTGCGCGGCGACCGTGCTCGGCGCGGTCGCCGGGTTCCCGGCACCCGCCGGCGCCATCGCGCCACCGCGCATCGACCCGGGCGCGCTCGACGCGGCGCTCGCGCTCAGCGGCAGACCCGCACCGCTGGAGGCGACCGAACAGCGTGAGCTGTGCGCGGAACCGGTGCTGCGGGGCAGCCCGCCCAGCGAGCCGCCCATGTCGCAGCGGGTCCTCGACCTGCCCTCGGCCTGGCAGTTCAGCCGCGGCGCCGGGCAGAAGGTGGCGGTGATCGATACCGGTGTCAACCGGCATCCGCGCCTGCCCGCGCTGCAGGCGGGCGGCGACTACGTCAGCGATTCCGACGGCACCGTCGACTGCGACGGCCACGGCACCCTGGTGGCGGGCATCATCGCCGCCCGCCCGTCGCCCGACGACGCCTTCGTCGGGGTGGCGCCCGACGCGGAGATCCTCGCCATCCGCCAGCTCAGCCTCGCCTACGACCGCAAGGACCGGCAGGGCTCGGTGAAGGAGGACGGCGCGCTGCGCAGCGACGGCTACGGCAGCGTGCTCACCCTCGCCGGCGCGGTCGTGCGCGCGGTCGACATGGGCGCCACGGTCATCAACATCTCCGAAGTCGCCTGCACCGCGGCCGGTTCCAACACCGCCGATGCCGCGCTCGGCGCCGCCGTCAAGTACGCCTACGACCGCAATGTGGTGGTCGTCGCGGCCGCGGGCAACGTGGAGCAGGGCGGCCCGTGCCAGAACCAGAACGAGGGCAGCGGCTGGAGCGCGGTGACCACCGTCCCGTCGCCCGCCTGGTTCACCCCGTACGTGCTCTCGGTCGGCTCGGTCGACGCCGACGGCAAACCCTCGGCGCTGTCGCTGCGCGGACCGTGGGTCGGTGCCGCCGCGATCGGCCGCAACATCGTGTCGCTGGACAGCAAGCCCGGCGGCACCGGCCTGGTCGACGGCGTGCAGACGATGGAGGGCGTGCAGCCCGTCGACGGAACCAGTTTCGCCGCACCGTATGTCGCCGGGCTGGCCGCGCTGATCCGGTCGCGGTTTCCGGAACTGTCCGCGCAGCAGGTGATCGATCGGATCACCCGCACCGCGCACGCGCCCGGCCGCGGCCGCGACGACGCCATCGGCGCAGGCTTGATCGACCCGCTGGCCGCGCTCACCGCGCCGCTGCCCGCCGAACCGCCGAGCAAGGGCGCCGATGTCGGTCATCCGATCGCCGCGCCGTACGAGGCGCCGGAACCGGATCCGCGACCGCGCCAGGTCGCGATCGCCGGATCGCTGACCCTGTTGGCCGCCTTGGGAATCGGCGCCGCGTTCGGTTTTCCGTTCCGCAGGCGCGGTGCCGATCTGAACCAGGAATTCGAGTAGTAGAGGGATCGATGGCAACCGAAGGTTTCGTCCGTCGCCCCCGGATCGCGCCGCCGCGCGCACCGGGCGGTGAAGTCGCGCTCACCCCGCCGCCGGAGATCCAGCGCGCCATCCCGTCGCCGCTGATGATGAAGCTGATGCCCGTCATCATGGTGGTCGCGGTGGTCGGCATGATCGCGATGATGGTCTCGATGGGCCGCAATCTGCTGGCCAATCCGATGATGATGATGTTCCCGATGATGATGCTCATGTCGATGGTCGGCATGATGGCGGGCATGCGCGGCGGCGGCCCCAAGCGCGCCGTGGAACTCAACGAGGAACGCAAGGACTACTTCCGCTACCTCGACCAGGTGCGTAAGGACGTGCGCAGCACCGGCACCAAGCAGCTCGAGACGCTCGGCTGGAGCCATCCCGAGCCCGCCGATCTGCCCTCGCTCATCGGCAGCAGGCGCATGTGGGAACGCCGTCCCAACGACCCCGACTTCGGGCACGTGCGCGTCGGCGTCGGCAGCCACCGCCTGGCCACCAAGCTGGCCCGGCCCGAGACCGGTCCGCTCGAGGATCTGGAACCGGTCTCGACCGTCGCGCTGCGCCGCTTCGTCCGCACGCATTCGGTGGTGCACGAACTGCCGACGGCCGTCTCGCTGCGCGCGTTCCCCGCCATCAACATCGGCGGTGACCTCGACGAGGGCCGCGAGCTCGTGCGGGCCATGCTGATGGAGCTCACCACCTTCCACGGCCCCGACAATCTCGTCGTCGCCATCGTCTGCGCCGATCCCGACACGCACTGGGCATGGGCGAAATGGCTTCCGCACGTGCAGCATCCGTCGGTCCGCGACGGGCTCGGCTCGGCGCGGATGATGTACACCTCGCTCGGTGAGCTCGAGTCGGCGCTGCAGGCCGAGCTGATGGAACGCGGCCGGTTCATGCGCAACCCGCAGCCCACCCAGGGCAGGCTGCACATCGTCGTGGTGATCGACGACGGTTACATCAGCGGCAACGAACGCATCATCAGCGAATCCGGTCTCGACTCGGTGACCGTGCTCGACCTGACCGCACCGGAGAACGGCCTCGCCGCCCGCCGCGGCCTGCAGCTGGTGGTCGCCGACGGCGCGGTGTCCGCGCGCAGCGCCGCCGGGGTGGAGCGCTTCGCCACCGCCGACGAGGTCAGCGTGGCCGAGGCGGAGGCCTTCGCCCGCGGCCTGGCCCGCTACCGGCTCGCGACGGCCGCGCAGATCGTCAGCCTCGGTGAGGGCACCACGAGTGACCCCGGCCTGATGGCGTTGCTGCGCATCCCCGACGCCGCCCAGATCGACCCGGCCAGGGTGTGGCGTCCGCGCACCGCGCGCGAGCGGCTGCGCGTGCCGATCGGCATCACCCCCGACGGCACCCCGGTCGAGATCGACATCAAGGAGTCGGCCGAGAACGGCATGGGCCCGCACGGCCTGTGCATCGGCGCCACCGGTTCCGGCAAGTCGGAATTCCTGCGCACCCTGGTCCTTTCGCTGGTCACCACGCATTCGCCGGACGCGCTGAACCTGGTGCTGGTCGACTTCAAGGGTGGCGCGACCTTCCTCGGGCTCGACTCGCTGCCGCACGTGGCCGCGGTCATCACCAACCTCGAGGACGAGCTCTCCCTCGTCGACCGCATGAAGGACGCGCTGGCCGGTGAGATGAACCGCCGCCAGGAACTGCTGCGCTCGGCGGGCAACTACGCCAACGTCAACGACTACGAGAAGGCGAGGGCAGCGGGCGTTCCGCTCGATCCGCTGCCCGCGCTGTTCGTCGTGGTCGACGAGTTCTCCGAACTGCTCTCGCAGAAGCCGGATTTCGCGGAGCTGTTCGTGATGATCGGACGCCTCGGCCGCTCGCTGCACGTGCACCTGCTGCTGGCCTCGCAGCGGCTCGAGGAGAACAAGCTGCGCGGCCTGGAATCGCACCTGTCCTACCGGATCGGTCTGCGGACCTTCTCGGCCAACGAGTCCCGCGCCGTGCTCGGCATCACCGACGCCTACCACCTGCCCAGCGTGCCCGGCGCAGGCTACCTGAAAAGCGATGCGTCCGAACCGCTCCGGTTCAACGCCAGCTACGTCTCCGGTCCGTACGTCGCGCCGGTCGGCACGGTCGTCGACGACGACGGCGCGCCGGTGGGCGGGCAGCGGCCCGTGGTGTTCACCGCCGCGCCGGTCGAGGTCACCGAGGTCGAGCCCGAGCAGACCGAGGACCCGATCCTGCGCGGCCGCCCGGAGCTGCCGCCGCCCCCGCCGAGCGGGCCCACCGGCGAGGAGGGCATTCCCGACTCGCTGCTCGATGTGGTCGTCAAGCGCCTGACCGGGCACGGCCGGCCCGCCCATGAGGTGTGGCTGCCGCCGCTGGAGGAATCGCCGACCGCCGACATGCTGCTGCCCGACCCGGACTGGCGTTCGCCGGTGAACCGGCACGGTCAGCTGTGGATGCCGATCGGTGTCATCGACAAGCCCTACGAGCAGCGCCGCGACGTGCTCACCATCAATCTCGCAGGCGCGCAGGGCAATGTCGCCGTGGTGGGTGGCCCGCAGTCGGGCAAGTCGACCACACTGCGCACGATCATCCTGGCCGCGGCCGCCACGCACAGCCCCGAACAGGTGCAGTTCTACTGCCTCGACTTCGGTGGCGGCTCGATGGCCGGTCTGGTCGGGATCCCGCACGTCGGCTCGGTCGCGGGCCGCCTCGACGGCGACCGGGTGCGGCGCACCATCGCCGAGCTCACGACGCTGATGCGGCAGCGCGAGGAACGCTTCGCCGAACTCGGCATCGAATCGATGGCGGAGTTTCGCAGGCGCAAGTTCTCGGCGCTCGAGGCCAGGCAGATCAACGGCACCACCGCCGCGCCCGGCGACCCGCTGGCCGCCGACCAGTTCGGCGACGTGTTCCTCGTGATCGATGGCTGGGGCGCCATCCGCGAGGAGTTCGACATGCTCGAGCCGCTGATCAACGCCATTGCCACGCAGGGCCTCTCGTTCGGTGTCCACCTCATGATCGGCGCCTCCCGCTGGGCCGAGATCCGCCCGGTGGTCAAGGACCAGATCGGCACCAGGCTCGAACTGCGTCTCGGCGACCCCGGCGACTCGGAGATGAACCGCCGTACGGCGCACCAGGTTCCGGTCGGCAGGCCCGGCCGCGGTCTCACACCCGACCAGCTGCACATGCTGATCGCCCTGCCGCGCCTTGACTCCGACTCCGACCCGTCGACCATCGCCGACGGCGTCACCCGAGCGCGCGAGGAACTCATCGCGCTCTACCCGGGCAGGCGGGCCCCCGAGGTGCGCATGCTCCCGCTGAGCTTCCCGCGCGATCAGGTCGTGGCCGCGGCCAAGGAACAGGGCGTCACGCTCGACCGCACCAAGGTCGCCGTCGGCCTTGGCGAGTCCGAATTGCAGCCGCTGATCCTCGATTTCGGCGTCGAACCGCACTTCATGGCCTTCGCCGACGTGGAATGCGGCAAGACCACGCTGCTGCGCAACATCGTGATGAGCATTGCCGAGCAGTCCGACGCCTCCGAGGCGCGCGTCATCCTGATCGACTATCGGCGCACCATGCTCGGTGTGCTCGAGGGCGACCAGCTGGCCGGCTACTCCACCTCGTCGCAGACCTGTGGGCCGATGATCCAGGAGGTCGCGGCCTACCTGGCCAAGCGAATCCCCGGTTCGGACATCACCCAGCAGCAGCTGCGGGAACGCAGCTGGTGGTCGGGCCCGGAGATCTATGTCGTCGTCGACGACTACGACATGGTGGTCACCGGTTCGGGCAACCCGTTCGCCCCGCTGCTCGAGTACCTGCCGCAGGCGCGCGACATCGGCCTGCACCTGGTGGTCACCCGCCGCATCGGTGGCGCGTCCCGCGCGCTGTACGACCCGGTGCTCGGCGCCATGAAGAACCTGTCGGTGCAGACGCTGATCATGAGCGGTTCGCGTGACGAGGGCAAGCTGATCGGCGACGTGCGCCCGAGCAAGATGCCGCCCGGCCGCGGCACCCTGGTCTCGCGCAGCCAGGGCATCGAACTGGTCCAGATCGCCGACCTGCCCCCGCTCTAGCCGGGCAGCCCGCCGAGCAGCGGCTGGGCCCCGGCGCGGCGGTGGCGTCGCACCGGGGGCGCCCGCCAGCTGTCGGTGCGGCGCTCGAACAGCGCGCAGGACGGTCCGCTGGCCAGCGGACCCGCGATGCGGGCCAGGGTGAAGCCCGCCCTGCGGTAGTAGTCGTGCAGCTCGCGATTGGAGGTCCAGGCGTCCAGCCGGACCCAGTCGCGGTGCTTCTTCTCGGCGAGGCGGGCGGCGTGCTCGAGCATCCGGTGCCCGATCTGCAGGCCCGCGAAGTGCAGGTCGACGATCATGAAGTGCACGATCATCGATTCGGCCAGCTCCCACGGCGCCCACAGCCCCGGATCGGCGCGGTGGTTGACGGTGATCGTGCCCGCGGGCTCGCCGTCGACCTCGGCGATCCAGGTCTCGCCCGCGTCGAGGGCCCTGCCGACGGCACCGGCGAAGATCTCGATGGGCCGCCCGCGCCCGGCCACCGTCCACTGATCGGAGCCGCGGGTGGTGAGCCACGCGGTCCGTTGCACGCGCAGCCGGCAGATCAGCGGTAGGTCGCCCAGGGTCGCCGGGCGCATCCCCACGGTCATGGCAATGCGACGGCGGATCCGGGTGCGATGCCGAGGGTGTGGGCGATGACGGCGGTGCCCGCCGCGTCGCCGAGCTGGTAGGCCAGCCGGTTGCGGCCGGCCAGGGAACGATGCCGGGTCGCCCGGGTGACCCGTTCGTGGTTGGCGCCGATACGCAGGTGGTCGAGCAGGACGGTGCCGGTGGCGACGCCGAGCACGGCCGCCTCTTCGGCGGTCGCGGGACGCGCGGCCAGGGTGTCGCGGTGGGCGGTCTCGCCGTAGCCGCGGTCGGCCAGGCGACGGGTGGTGCCTTCGGGAATGTCATGGGGGGAGTCGATGCTCGCCGCTTCGGCGAGATCGCGTGGGTAGAAACTCACCTCCCACGACCACGGTTCGTTGTCCAGGTACTGCACCACGGTGCGGGCCAGCACCCAGGAGTCGACTCCGACGCCGAGCCAGTGCGCGACCTGATCGTCGGCGGGCTCCATCCTGGTGCTGAATTCCTTGGTCGGCTCGCGGTTGGCCGCGCGTGCGATCTCCTCGAAGATGTCGTGCGCCGAGCGTGGCCGGTCGGGGCGGATGTGGTCGGTGACCACGGATTCCAGCACTTCCTGGTTTCGGACGATGGTGCCGCGGGAAGTCGCTGTGTAGACGAGATTTTCGGCGACGAGAACCTGGATCGCGTTGCGCGAGGTGGTGATCGAGACCTGCATCTGCTCGGCCAGCTCGGAATGGCTGGGCAGCCGGTCGCCCGGTTTCCACGTGCCCGCGCGGATCTCCTCGCGGAGGAGGTCTGCGATCCGGAGGTAGGTCGGACCGTCCGCCATCATGCTCCTCGGTAGGTCGTGCAGGTAACGAAGTGTACTCGTCTGGGTTACCTACGGCCGAGTAATGCTTGACAGTGAGCTTGCGAGGTTTATTGTAATGAACGTCCTGATCCGGTGCTGTGCGGCGACGACGGCGAGGCAACGTGGCTGGTGCGGAGAGTTCCACGGTAGTAATGGCTTTCCCCGACACATTGCGGTGTGTCGATCCCGCCGGTCCACCGGCGTCTTCCGGTCTACTGCCACTTTCCGATCTGCTCGTCCGGGCGTGTCGCGGACACCGCGTGGTGGGCGGACCGCTGCTGTGGTTCGCGCGCGATCTCGCGGTGCTGCACGAGAAGCGGATCGTCGGCCGCGGCGGATTCGTCGACACCGATCCGGTGGTCCTGCGTGAGATCGACTGTCGCCGCGCCGAACTCGTGCTCGCCATCGACGACTGGGTGCACCGCGGTGTCCCGCAGCACCGCCTCGGCGCCACCCTGCACACCGAGACCATCGGCGCCGTCATCGACCGCCTGGCCGAGTCGTCGGTGCGCGCCCACCACGCCCTGATGACGATGGCCGCCCACGACGAGATGCTGCACGGCGCCTGGCACCACCTCGCCGAGCTCGCCGACGCCTACGACGACCTGGTCCGCGAGGTGACCGCGGGCCGCCGCCGCCTGCCGGAGTGGTGAGCTAGCCGAAGTGGCGGTGGTCGACGCCGAATTCGTCGGCCACGGTGGCCGCCAGTTCCACGTAGGCCCGCTTGGTGGACTTGTGCAGGCGGTGCAGGTCGATCTCGGCGCCCTCGGACAGGTGCTCGTCGTAGGGGATGATGTGCACGGCGCGGCACCGCGAGAGGAAGTACTCGCGGAGCTGCTGGACGCCGACATTGGGGGAGCCCTCGCGCGGCAGGTTGATCACCACCACCGCGTTGCGGACCAGATGGTCGTGTCCGTGCAGGGACAGCCAGTCCAGGGTCGCGGCGGCGCTGCGGGCGCCGTCGATCGCCGCCGAGGAGATCAGCACCAGCGAATGGGCCAGATCGAGCACGCCGCTCATCGCCGAGTGCATCAGCCCGGTGCCGCAGTCGGTCAGGATGATGTTGTAGAACCGCTGCAGGATCCGGGCCACCGCCCGGTACTCCTCGTCGTTGAACGCCTCCGACGCGGCCGGATCACGTTCGCTGGCAAGCACTTCCAGTCGGCTCGAACCCTGCGAGGTGTGCCTGCGGACGTCGGAGTAGCGCTGGATCGCCGGATCCAGCAGCAGGTCACGCACCGTCGAGCGGGTCTGCAGCGGGACGCGCTGCGACAGGGTGCCGAAGTCGGGGTTGGCGTCGACCGCGATCACCCGGTCGCCGCGGATCGAGGAGAAGATCGAGCCGAGACCCATGGTGGTGGTCGTCTTGCCGACGCCGCCCTTGAGTGAGAGCACCGCGATCCGGTAGTCACCGCGCACGGGCTGGCGGATGCGCGCCACCAGTTCCTGCAGCCGCCGCTCCTCGGCGGACATGCCGGGGTTGATGGCGCCGCCCGAAACATGGTGCACCGCTTTGCGCCAGCCGCTGCCCGGCGTCTTCTTGGCGCGCTTGACCGGGACGTTGTCGAGCGAGGGCGGCTGATAGCCGTGCTGCTGCGGCGTCGCGCCCCACTGCCCGTGACCGGGCTGCTGGTACTGCGGCTGGGCGGGTTGCTGGTACTGCTGGTTCCATTGCGCGGCACCGGCATCCACCGGTACCCACGTTCCGTCGGGCAGCTGCTGCATCTGCGGCACGCTGTTCGGCGGCTGAGCCGGGCGGCCGTCCGCGTAGGCCCAGGTGCCGTCGGGCCGCTGGATCGGGAGTTCGGGCGAGCTGGGCGTCTGCTGATGCTGGGCCGCCGGCTGCGCGAATTCACCGGAGCCGTAACCGGACTGCTGCCCGGCGCCCGGCTGGGCGTAGTCCCCGCTGGGTGCCTGATTCTGCCCGCTCCGCAGACGCGGGTCGTCGTGGCGGAACATCTCGGTCTGCGCGTCGGCCGGAGTACCCGCCCCGGGCGAAGGATCACCAGGGATCGAGTTGTACTGCGCGCCGGGATGAGCCGGTGTCCGCGTCGCATACGGCGACTGCGAATCAGGACCGGGCGCCTGCTGCGGACCACCGGAGCTGTACGGCGATCCCGCACCGGCCGCGGAACCACCGGTGGCATAAGCGTTCCGGTAGTCGCCCGGCGCGAACGGCTGCTGGTCGTAGCCGCCCGCAGTGCCCGTTTGCGCGGGCCCGGTGTTCGGTGTGCCGGTGCCTGTGTGGGCCGGCCCGGTGTTCGGTGTGCTGGTGCCTGTGTGGGCTGGCCCGGTGTTCGGTGTGCTGGTGCCTGTGTGGGCCGGCCCGGTGGTGGGCGGCTCGGTCGTGCGGGTCGCGGCGGAGTCGGCGGGTGCCGAGACATTCGCGCCGGCGGTGGCCGGGGCGGTGCTGGTGTCAGCGGACGGCGATTGTGGCGTGACCGGTGGTGCGCTCGCGGAGACGTCGTTGCGCCGGGCCGGGGACCCGGTCTCGTCGAGGCTGTGTCTGCCTACTCGATCGGGAGTACCCGCGGAGCCGTCGGTGGTCGGCGCGGTCTGCGCGGCGGCGGACGGCGATCCGATGGTGCCGATCGGGCTGTCGGCAGCTTCGAGCGGATTCCGGGTTTGCTCCGGGCTGCTTTCGGTCGGCGAACTTGTGCCGGGTCGCGCGGCGGTGGGGGTGCTGGACGCGCTCGTTTCGGTGGCGGCGTCGTCAGGCATCGACCACGCGCCGGGCACACCGCTGGTCGGGGAGGTCGCCGACGAAACGCCTTGGCCGACAGCGGGATCGGCCGTCCGTGGCGATGTGGTCTGCGCCCCGTCGCCCGACGTGGTCGACGGGTTCTGCTGCGCGGTGGGAGCAGGGGCGGTGAGCCGCGGCGGTACTGCCGGCGGGTTCGCCGCGGTGTTCGGGCGCGGCGGTGCGTCCACCGAATCGGCGGAGTACGTCGGGTCCGCGGCTGTGGCCTGGTGCGATGTCGGGTCGCTCGGGCGCGGCGGCAGTTCTGTGGACAGCGCGGGGTTCCGGTCGGCCCCGAGCTGGTGCGACGTCGGGTCACTCGGGCGCGGCGGCAGTTCTGTGGACAGCGCGGGGTTCCGGTCGGCCCCGAGCTGGTGCGATGTCAGCTCGCTCGGGCGCGGCGGCAGTTCTGTGGGCGGCGCGGGGTTCCGGTCGGCCTCGAGCTGGTGCGATGTCGGGTCGCTCGGGCGCGGCGGCAGTTCCGTGGACGGCGTGGGGCTCGCCTCGGTCGTGGCCGGACGTGTGGACGTGTCTGCCCGATCGGCGGGGCCAGTGGGCCGTGCCGAGGTGTCGCGCGGGTCGGTCAGGCGGGGCGGGGCCTCCGTCGGTTGCGGGCGTGCGGGCGGGTCGGGGAGCGGCGGCGGGGGCGGAAGGTCGGGCAGCTGGCGCTGATTCGTGCCGAGGGGAGTGAACCCGTTCGACGGCGGGGAAGGCGTGCGGGTCGGCAGCGACGGACCGGCCTGAGCGGTCGGGCCGCCCTGCGCGGGGAGCCCCGGCTGACCCGGACCACTGGCGAGGGGATTCGCGGACGTCGGACCACCACTCGTGCCCGGTTGGGAGAAGGGCTCCGGCGCGGAAGGATCGCCTCCGGTCCCCGGTTGGGAGATTGGCCCCGGCGCTGAAGGATCGCTGCCGGTCCCCGACTGAGAGAAGTGCCCGGGTGCGGAGGGTCCACCGCCGGTCCCCGACTGGGAGAACGGCCCGGGTGCGGAGGGTCCACCGCCGGTCCCCGACTGGGAGAACGGCCCGGGTGCGGAGGGTCCACCGCCGGTCCCCGACTGGGAGAACGGCCCGG
>NZ_JBFAHR010000003.1:0-298968 GCF_040654275.1 Nocardia sp. NPDC050717 | reverse complement strand
CCGGGTGCGGAAGGTCCACCGGTGGGCCCCTGCTGAGAGAAAGGGCCAGGCGCGGCGTGACCGCCGGTGGTCCCCGACTGGGAGAAGGGCCCCGGTGCGGAAGGATCACCGGTTCGACCCGACGCGGAAGGTCCGCCGGGTCCGGACTGCGAGTACGGATTCGACGGGTCGGACCCGATCGTGCCCGCATGGGGGAACGAGCTGTGCGCGTCGGCGGGCCCCGACTGCGGGGTCGGCGCCGACGGGCCTGCCCCGATCGTGCCCGGCTGAGAGAACGGCCCTGCGGCGGAACCGCCGGTGGGGCCCGGCTGCGGGTAGGGGTTCGGGGCCGACGGGTAGCCGACCGGCCCGGACTGCGCCGACGGATCACCGGTCTGCGGGAAGCTGCTGTGCGCCGACGGGTCGCCACTCGTCCCGGTCTGCGGAGAAGACGCGCCGGGCTGGGACACACCGGCATCGGGACGCGCCGGATCGTGCGACGGCCGGCCCCCTTGCGGGCCGGGAGACTGCTGTCCCTGCCGGGACTGGTACTCGGGCAGCCGCTGATCAGCGGAATCGAGTGGGTTGGCCGCGTCGGCACCCCAACCGGATCGGTCGGCGCCTCGGCGACCGGACTGCTCGGCGGGCGTGGCCTGCGCCTCGCTCGCGTTGTCCTCGGACCTGCGACGGCGGCCGCGCTTGTCCTTCTTGGCGTCGTCGTTTCCGCCGCGACCCATGAAGCGGCGGCGTTTGGGCGCCTCGTCGATCAGGTCGTCCTGGGGCAGGTTCTCGACCGGTGCCTCGTAACCACTCTGTGTGACTTCGCTCTCCGACAGCCACGGCGGCAACATGGGGAGGCTGTCGTTGTTGCGGCTCACCGGTGCGCTCCGCTCACCAGGGTCCCCCGATCTCCTCGACCCACATCTGGACGTCGGTGAGTTTACGCGACAACCCCGGCGCGGCGGCGGGCGGTCCAGGCGGACGAGACCGCCGGACCGGTGTACGGTTCGGGGCGTTTTTGCCTCTGGAGGTCCGGACCGGTAAGCTTGAGCGGCGGTGCACCCATGCGCCGACTGCTCGCATGTCAGCGAGCAGCTACGAGGCAATCCAACTCAGGTTAGAAGCATAACCGGGATCGCGGAGGATATGGCGAAGAAAGACGGGGCCATCGAGGTCGAGGGTCGAGTTGTCGAGCCGCTGCCCAATGCGATGTTCCGGATCGAGCTCGAGAACGGTCACAAGGTTCTCGCGCACATCAGCGGAAAGATGCGGCAGCACTACATTCGCATCCTTCCGGAGGACCGCGTGGTCGTCGAGCTGTCGCCGTACGACCTCTCCCGCGGCCGGATTGTCTACCGCTACAAGTGATGCCTGCCTGACGCCGCGAGCCTGAGCGCACGCGGCGTCGCCTGGTGTTCCGGCCCAGCCGGAGCGCGCTACAAAGACTTCCCCAGTCGTCGGCTGGGGAAAAACTGTGTTCACAGACCGTTGTGAACCAAGAAAAGATTGGACGGACGTGAAGGTTCAGCCGAGCGTCAAGAAGATCTGCGAGAAGTGCAAGGTGATCCGCCGTCACGGGCGAGTCATGGTGATCTGCGACAACCTGCGCCACAAGCAGCGTCAGGGCTGATCCAGCCTCACCACCGGGCACCGATCGTCTGATCGGACTGACCGAAAAGAAGAACTCCCAGCTCCAGCACGCACGCAGGCTGTGCGCGCCAACCACCGGTACGGAGGCCGGTGCCCCCACCTTCAAGACGGGGGGACGGACAGGGAGCAGACCTCCGCAACCACTAAGGAACCTGCCACATGGCACGTCTGATGGGCGTCGATCTCCCGCGCGAGAAGCGCATGGAGATCGCGTTGACCTACATTTTCGGAATCGGGCGCACCCGCGCCACCGAGATCCTGGCTCAGACCGGCGTCAGCCCGGACCTGCGCTCGAAGGATCTCAGCGACGACGACCTGACCAAGCTCCGCGACTACATCGAGGCGTCGGAGTTCAAGGTCGAAGGTGACCTGCGCCGCGAGGTCCAGGCCGATATTCGCCGCAAGATCGAGATCGGCTGCTACCAGGGCATCCGCCACCGTCGTGGCCTGCCCGTTCGTGGTCAGCGCACCAAGACCAACGCGCGTACGCGCAAGGGTCCGAAGAAGACCGTCGCCGGCAAGAAGAAGTAGGGATAGCGTATGCCTCCGAAGAGCCGGGCCGCTGGCCCGAAGAAGACTCAGAAGTCGCGTCGCCGGGATAAGAAGAACATCCCGCACGGCCACGCGCACATCAAGAGCACGTTCAACAACACCATCGTCTCGATCACCGACCCCGAGGGCAATGTCATCTCGTGGGCGTCGTCGGGTCACGTCGGCTTCAAGGGTTCGCGTAAGAGCACCCCGTTCGCCGCGCAGCTCGCCGCCGAGAACGCTGCCCGCAAGGCGCAGGAGAACGGTGTCAAGAAGGTCGACGTGTTCGTGAAGGGCCCGGGTTCGGGCCGCGAAACCGCGATCCGTTCGCTGCAGGCCGCCGGCCTGGAAGTGGGCTCGATCTCCGATGTCACCCCGCAGCCGCACAACGGCTGCCGTCCGCCCAAGCGGCGTCGCGTCTAGCGGGAAAGGATTTAGCGAAAAATGGCTCGTTATACAGGCCCCATCACCCGCAAGTCGCGTCGTCTGCGCGTCGACCTCGTCGGAGGCGACCAGGCGTTCGAGCGTCGTCCTTACCCGCCCGGCCAGCACGGCCGCGCGCGGATCAAGGAATCCGAGTACCTGATGCAGCTGCAGGAGAAGCAGAAGGCTCGCTTCTCCTACGGCGTCATGGAGAAGCAGTTCCGTCGCTACTACGAAGAGGCGAACCGCCTCAAGGGTAAGACCGGCGACAACCTGCTCCGTCTGCTCGAGTCGCGTCTGGACAACGTCGTGTACCGCGCCGGTCTGGCCCGTACCCGTCGCCAGGCTCGTCAGCTGGTCAGCCACGGTCACTTCACCGTCAACGGTGTCAAGGTGAACGTGCCCAGCTACCAGGTCTCCCAGTACGACATCATCGATGTCAAGGAGAAGTCGCTGCCGACCCTGCCGTTCCAGGTCGCGCGCGAGACCCTGGGCGAGCGTCCCGTTCCCGGTTGGCTGCAGGTCGTCCCCGGCCGCCTGCGGATCCTGGTGCACCAGCTCCCCGAGCGTGCCCAGATCGATGTGCCGCTGCAGGAACAGCTCATCGTCGAGTACTACTCGAAGTAAGCGTTTCGAGGTAGGGGCCGCACTGTGCGGCGGCCCCTGCAATCACTGATTAGGCGTCAAATAGCGGACGCCCTGACAGGAAGTAGATCCTCATGCTGATTTCCCAGCGTCCGACACTGACCGAAGAGGTTGTGGCGGAGAACCGCTCGAAGTTCACCATCGAACCCCTCGAGCCGGGCTTCGGTTACACCCTCGGCAACTCGCTGCGTCGTACCCTGCTGTCCTCCATTCCGGGGGCCGCGGTCACGAGCATCCGCATCGACGGTGTCCTGCACGAGTTCACCACCGTTCCCGGTGTGAAGGAAGATGTCACCGACATCATCCTGAACCTCAAGGGTCTGGTCGTGTCCTCCGAAGAGGACGAGCCGGTCACCATGTACGTGCGTAAGCAGGGCCCTGGCACCGTCACCGCCGGTGACATCGTGCCGCCCGCCGGCGTCGTCGTGCACAACCCGGACATGCACATCGCCACCCTGAACGACAAGGGCAAGCTCGAGATCGAGCTCGTCGTCGAGCGGGGCCGCGGTTACGTGCCCGCCGTGCAGAACAAGGCGACCGGTGCGGAAATCGGCCGGATCCCGGTGGATTCGATCTACTCCCCGGTGCTCAAGGTGACCTACAAGGTCGAGGCCACCCGTGTCGAGCAGCGCACCGACTTCGACCGTCTCATCCTCGACGTGGAGACCAAGAACTCCATCACGGCGCGGGACGCGCTGGCTTCGGCCGGTAAGACCCTGGTCGAGCTCTTCGGGCTGGCCCGTGAGCTCAACGTCGAAGCCGAGGGCATCGAGATCGGCCCCAGCCCGGCCGAGGCGGATCACATCGCCTCCTTCGGTCTGCCGATCGAGGATCTGGACCTCACCGTCCGGTCCTACAACTGCCTCAAGCGCGAGGGTGTGCACACGGTGGGCGAGCTCGTCGCCCGCACCGAGTCGGACCTGCTGGACATCCGCAACTTCGGCCAGAAGTCCATCGACGAGGTCAAGGTCAAGCTGCACGCGCTCGGCCTCTCGCTGAAGGACTCGCCCGCCTCGTTCGACCCGTCCTCCGTGGTGGGTTACGACGCGAGCACCGGCACCTGGAGCGATTCCGGCACCTTCAGTGACACCGACGGCGGCGAGCAGGACTACGCCGAGACCGAACAGCTCTAGATCTTCGGGGGGCACCCCGGACGATCTTTCCCAAGGAGAATCCAATGCCCAAGCCCAAGAAGGGTGCCCGCTTCGGCGGGTCGGCGTCGCACCAGAAGGCGATCTTCGCCAACCTGGCCACGGCGCTTTTCGAGCACGGTCGCATCACGACCACCGAGGCCAAGGCCAAGGCGGTGCGCCCCTACGCCGAGAAGATCATCACCAAGGCGAAGGGCGGCACGCTGGCCGACCGTCGCGAGGTGCTGAAGGTCATCCGCAACAAGGACGTCGTGCACGCCCTGTTCGCGGAGATCGGTCCCTCGTTCGAGGGTCGCGAGGGTGGCTACACCCGCATCACCAAGGCGCTGCCGCGCAAGGGTGACAACGCGCCGATGGCCGTCATCGAGCTCGTCCGTGAGAAGACCGTGACCAACGAGGCCGACCGTGCCCGTCGCGTCGCCGCGTCGCAGAAGACCGAGGCCGCCCCGGCCGCCGAGGTCGAGGAGACCGTCGTCGAGGAGACCGCGGCTGACGCCCCGGCCGCCGACGAGGCCACCGAGGACAAGAAGGACGCCTGATTTTTCAGGCTTCCGGCCGAGCCCGTCACCCCGCGTGGGTGACGGGCTCGTTCTTTCGCCAGTGACATCAGGCGCGGAGGAAACGATGGACGAGCGCGAATCGCTCCGGGTGCGGCTCGGAATCAGCTACGACGGCACCGACTTCACCGGCTGGGCAAGGCAGCCGGGTCTGCGGACCGTGCAGGGCACGCTGGAGGAATCGCTGTCGAAGGTGTTCCGTGAGCCGATCCAGCTCACCGTCGCCGGGCGCACCGACGCGGGCGTGCACGCGGAGGGCCAGGTCGCGCACTTCGACACCACCGGTGAGCTCGACGCCGACAAACTGCTGTACCGGATGGCGCGATTCCTGCCCAAGGACGTCCGCATCACCGACGTCGCACCCGCCCCGGCGGAGTTCGACGCCCGCTTCTCCGCGATCCGCCGCCACTACGTCTATCGGCTGACCACCGCCCGCTTCGGCGCCGAGCCGCTGTCGGCGCGCAGTGTCGTCGCCGCCAAGCCCGGCCTGGATCTCGAGGCGATGCGCGCCGCCTCGCGGCACCTGCTCGGCCTGCACGATTTCGCCGCGTTCTGCCGCCGCCGCGAGGGCGCGACGACCGTGCGCGAGCTGCAGCGCTTCGACTGGGTGCGCGACGGCGAGCGGCTCGACGCCCATGTCAGCGCCGACGCGTTCTGCTGGTCGATGGTGCGCAGCCTGGTCGGTGCGGTGCTCGCGGTGGGGGAGGGGCGCCGCACGCCCGAGTGGGTCGCGAGCCTGCTCACCGAGTCGGAGCGGTCCAGTTCGGTGACGGTGGCGCCCGCGCACGGCTTGAGTCTGGTCCGCGTCGACTACCCGGCCGACGCCGACCTCGCCGCTCGCAACGCCCAGACCAGGGAGACCAGGACGCTGCCCGCGGCGGGATGCTGCGGCGACTAGCCGCTGGAAGTTAGCGCGCCCGCGCCGACCGGCGGGGATACGATGGCCCGACTCGACGTCAGCGAGAAAGCCGGGCAGATGACAGGTGATTCTGGTGGCCGTATCCCGCTCCATCGGCGAATAGCCGTCGTCTTGCTGGTCGTCGCGACCGCGCTGCTCACGCTCGTCGCCGTGGTCGCGGGATACCTGCGCGCGCAGGTTCTCGACACCGATCGCTACGTCGACACGGTGGCGCCGCTGGCCGCCGACCCGGCGATCCAGTCCGCCGTCGCCGACACCCTGACCGAGGCCGTTCTCGCCCGCATCGATGTCGCGGGGGCGGCCGCCGATCTCGGTCAGGCGATCCGCGACCCCGACGAGCGCAACCCCCTCGTCGCGCTGACGCTGCGCAACCTGTCCTCGGTGCTCGGCACCTACACCGAGGACCTGATCGCCGACGCCGCGCGCACCCTCGTCCACAGCGACGCCTTCCCGCGCCTGTGGACGGCGGCGAACCGGCAGGCGCACCGCGGGGCGGTCGCGGCGCTCACGGGGGTTGACAGCGAGGTGGTGCGTACCGACGCCCCCGGCGTCATCGCGATCTCGCTGGACCCCATGCTGGCCGAGATCGGCGACGAACTCGACAGCCGGGGCTTCGTGCTGCCGGAGCGGGAATTCGCGCTCGGCACCGAGTTCGTGATCGTCGACTCGCCGGAGTTGGCGCGGGCCCAGCGGGCGGTGCGGATCCTGGATCGCGGTGCGATCGCGGTCGCCCTCGCCGCACTGGCCTGTGCCCTCGGCGCGATCCTGGTGGCGGGCAACGGGTTTCGGCGGTACACCGTGATCGCCCTCGGTGTGGGCGTGGTGGTGGCGATGGCGGTGCTCGCGGTGTCGCTGCTGATCGCGCGGTCGATCTATCTCGAGCGGGTCCCCGCGCGCGAGGGCGTCGCGCGGGCCGTCTACGACACGGTGCTGCACCCGTTGCGCGTCGACGCGGGGGTGACCGCGCTGATCGGCGCGCTGGCGGTGGTCGCCGCGTTGCTGGCGGGACCGTCGGCGCCCGCCGTACGGCTGCGCGCGGTGAGCCGCCGGACGCTCGGCCGCCTGCGGCGTCCGGCGGCCCGCTGACCACGCGTGCGTGAAAGTTGCTGGACGGCACCGCGTTCCATCCCGGCCGCCACACGCCGCGTCGGGGCCGGGCGAGCGGCCGTTCGCGACGGCCTCGTGGCACGATGGATGATCGCGGGGAAATCGCCGAGCCGTTCGCCGAGCGCCGACGACTGCCCGTGCGCGGGCCCGATGCCTGGTGAGGAGTATCACAACTGCCGATCCGCGCCGGGTGTCGAATCACCGCCGGAAGCTGGGCCGAGTTGAATATTCAAGGTATCCGGAAAGGGTTCGGTGTGCCGGATTCGCTGGCGATACCACCGGGAATCTGGCAGTGTCGAACCCCAAGTAAGAGGCGATACCTCGGACGCCCGGGGTTTGCTGGTCGACAGCAGGAAAGCGGGGTGGGTGGCGTGACATCGTCGGATCCGCTCGTCGAGCTGACATTGCGGGACGGCCCCGAATTGCGGGACGGCGAGGCTTTCGCGCAGTGGGAATCGCTACTTTCCGAAAGTTATGTTCCGTTGGCGGTGGAGCCGGCGCCGGATCCGTCGTTCCACGGACGGATCGTGCGCGGCAGTCTGCCCGGCTTCGAATTGTCGACGGTGGGCGCCAGCGCGCAACGCATCCGGCGTACCCGGCGCGGCATCGCCGGCACCGACGGCGAGTTCCTGTTCGTCAGTATTCTCACCGACGGATTCGGCCGGCTGCACCAGGACGGCCGCATCGCGGTGGTGCGCCCGGGCGACATGGTCTTCTACGACACCACCCGCACCTACCACTGGGATCTCGAGGGCGCCTGGGAACAGGTCGTGGCCAGGGTCCCGCTCGCCCTGCTCGACGAATACCTCGCACTCGACCGCGCCGCGCTGCCCACCGCGACCACCGTGTCCGCCGACAGCCCCGGCGGCGTGGTGGCCACCTTCCTGCGCGACCTGGCCAGAATCCACCAGAGTGCTCCCGGCCAGGCCACCGTGCTCGCCGACAACGGGGTGCGGCTGCTGGCCTCGGCGATCACCCTCGCAGGCGGCGCGCGTCCGAGCGGTGAGTCCGCGCAGGCACTCACCCGTGAGCAGGTGCTCGCGTACATGCGCGCGCACTGCACCGACCCCGGCCTGACGGTCGACATGATCGCCCGTGCGTGCCTGACCTCGCGACGCAGCCTCTACCGGCTGTTCGACGATCCGGGGGAGGGCCTCAGCGCGGTACTGCGGCGCATGCGGGTCGAACGCGCCCGCGGCATGCTGGTCTTCGACACGGAACGGTCGACCGCCGCGGTCGCGCACGCCGCGGGCTTCGCCTCCGAACGGCACTTCTTCCGCGCCTTCCGGGTCGAGACCGGGATGACTCCGGGTGAATACCGGGTGGCCGCCGCCACCGCACCAGAGCGCGGCGAGATCAGCCGCCACACGGCATGAACGGCGGCCGTGATGTCTCGTCATAGCACGGTCAGCGTCCGCACCGGCCCCTACCAGCCGTCTCAGCGGGTGATCGAACGCTGGGAATCGCTGATGTGCGAGACCTACATCCCCCTGGCGGTGACTCCGCACACCGCCGAGCGGTTCGGCGGCCGCATCACCGCGACGGAGTTCGACGGCCTGCTGGTCACCTCGGTCCAGGCGGCCGCGCAGACCGTGCGCCGGACCCCGCGCCTGATCAGCGGCGCCACGGACCGCTACATCCTGGCCAGCATCTACGCGGGTGGTCGCGGGATCATGCACCAGGACGGCCGCAGCGCCCATGTCGAGGCAGGCAGCATGGTGTTCTACGACAGCGCGAGGCCGTACCTGTGGGAGATCGACGAGGAGTTCGACAAGGTCGTCGTGCAGGTGCCGATCGCGGCGCTGGAGGCCGTCGGCGCTCCCGTCGGCCGGATTCCCTCGGCGATCGCGCTCGGTCCCGACCATCCGGCCGCCGCGGTCGGCTCCTACTTCCGCGGCCTGGCGCGGGTGCAGCGCACCGATCCCGCGGTGGCCGAGGAGCTGGCCACCCACGGTGTCGGAATGATGGCGTCGGCGCTGTCGCTCGCGGCCGGGTCGCTGCCGCGGGGTTCGAGCGCCGACGAACTCACCCGCGCCAGGATCATCGCGTTCATGCGGCGCCGATTCGCCGACGCCGATCTCACCGTCGACGCGGTCGCGCACCGCTTCGCCATCTCGCGGCGGACCCTCTACCGTTTGTTCGAGGGCGAGGAGAGTCCGGCCCGCCGATTGCTGACAATGCGACTCGAACATGCCTGTCACCTTCTGCGGGACGGTGGAATGCGAATCGAGGAAGTGGCGGCGGCAGCCGGATTCACGGCGGAACGCCAGTTCTATCGGGTCTTTCGCGCGGAATTCGGGATGGCTCCGGGAGAATTCCGCGCCGGGTGAAGTATTGCGACAGGCCGTTCGCTGTGGAATAGCCGCCCGGTTTGGCACGGACGGTCAGTGGCCTGGCACGCCATGACAGTTTGTGTCGTCGCGAACTGCGAGAGAGTGAATCGAGCACTTTTCACGGATTGAGCGACAAGGGGAACAGATGTCTGGTCGCGTACGCGTAGCCGCGGTGCAAGCAGAGCCGAAGTGGTTGAATCTCGCGGCGGGGGTCGAACAGGCCATCGAGCTGATCGAAGCGGCGGCCGACGGGGGCGCGCACCTGGTCGCCTTTCCCGAGACCTTCCTGCCCGGCTTCCCGTGGTGGATGTGGCTCAACTCCGTCGACTGGGGTGAGGAGTTCCTCGCGCGCTACCTGGCCAACGCGTTGACCGCCGAGGGTCCCGAACTGCGCGCCATCGCCTATGCCGCGCGACGCAGGGGTATCCACGTCTCGATCGGCTTCGCCGAGCGGTCGGGGCGCGAGGTGTACATGTCGCAGGCGATCGTCGACGCCGACGGCGAGATCTCGATCGCCCGCAAAGGCGAGCCGACCGGTCTCGAACGCACCGTGTTCCGCGGGGCCGAGGACGAGAGCCTGCTGGTCCGCGACACCGCCCTCGGCCGGATCGGCGTCCTCGGCGGCGCCGACCACCTGCGTCCCGCGCTACGCGCCCGGCTGCAGGAGGAACGCGAACAGATCCACGTCGCCGCCTGGTCGGGCTTCACGGTGTACTACGGCGAGGGCAAGGAATGGGGCCCGGAACTCAACACCTCGGCCAGCGTGCGCTACGCGATGGACGGCGCGACCTACGTGCTCGCGCCCGTCGCCGTGGTGCCGGTGGCGGGCTGGGAGGTCGTCGACGCGCGACTGCCGGACCGTCGCCTGCTGCGCGGTGGCGGCGGGGTCACCCGGATCTTCGGCCCCGGCGGCCTGGAGCTCGCGCCGCCGCTGGACGAAGGTGTCGAGGGCCTGCTGTTCGCCGATCTCGATCTCAGCCGTACGGTCCGGCCCGCATCGAAGCGCGGCTCCGAATGCCGGACGCCGGGCGGTCGGATCGCGCGGCGGGAGCCCGCCCGTGCCTGAGCCGAAAGAGGCTTTCGTAGAGAGGAATTCGCTGGTTACGGGCAGATTTCCGGATTGAGCCGACCGGTTCGCGACGCTATTCTGAGCCGATGCCGTAGAGACGGCTACGCCAGATGTCGCGGGTCCGGAGGCTGACTGCCATGGCAATCGAACCGATGACGGTGGAACTCGCCTCGGCGACACCGAACAGTTCGGCGTTCGGTCGGTGGGAAGCGCTCATGCAACAGACCTACGTGCCGCTCGCCATCTCGCCCTATCCCGACCTGCCGTTCTACGGTCGGGTCGCCACCCGCCCGCTGGCCGGCGCCGACGACTGCCACCTCACCGCGCTCGCGGGCACGAATCACGAGTTCCGGCGTTCCAAGGCGCACATCGCGGACTCCGACGACCAGTACCTGCTGGCCGGTATCCAGCTCCGTGGTCGAGCCAGGCTGGATCAAGACGGCCGCTCGGTGCTGCTGCGGCCCGGCGAGATGACCTTCTTCGACACCTCGCGGCCGTACCGCTGGTCGGATGGCGCCTTGTTCGAGCAGGTGAACGTGCAGGTGCCGATCCGGTTGCTGCGTGAGCTGCCCGGCCTCGGTCAGCTGGCCTTCCCGACCGCGGTCGCCGTGTCCGCGTCCAGCGCCGCCGGCGTGGTCGCCGCCTATTTCCGCGGTCTTGCCCGAATCCAGGAGGAGGCCCCCGAACAGGCCGATGTCCTGGCCGCGGGCGCGGTCGAGCTCTTCGGTTCGGCGGTGCTGCTGGCCGCCGGGACGCAGCCGGTCGACTCTCCGGCCGACGCGCTGAGTCGCGAGCGCGTGCTGGTCTTCATGCGCAAGAACTTCACGAACCCGGAGCTGACGGCCGACGAGATCGCCCATGCCTGCCACGTCTCCCGCCGCACCCTGTTCCGGATCTTTCACAGCTCGGGCGACAGCCTCAACACCACCTTGCGCAAGATGCGCGTGGAACACGCCAAGGAGCTTCTGCTGCGGCACCGCTCACGCTCGCCCGCAGCCGTCGCCTTCGGCTCGGGTTTCGCCTCGGAGCGGCACTTCTACCGGGTGTTCCTCACCGAGACCGGGATGACGCCCGGCGAGTACCGGCAGAACCGCGCCGGCTGAGCCTGGCACGGATTGTCAGCGATCTGGCACCGACGGACTGAGTCGGACGGGTTCGCCTGGGCGACACTGGTTCTCAGCGAGTGGTTGAGTACGAGGAGCGGTCACCATGGCGGATCGAATTCGGGTGGCGGCCGTGCAGGCCGAGCCCGCGTGGTTACAGCTCGCCCTCGGCATCGAGCAGACGATCGGCCTCATCGAGGACGCGGCCGAGGGCGGCGCCGCGCTGGTGGCGTTCCCGGAAACCTTCCTGCCCGGCTATCCCTGGTGGCTGTGGCTGAACGCGGTCGACTGGGGTTCGGAGTTCCGGGGCCGCTATCTCGCGAACGCGATGACCAGGGACGGCGCCGAGATGCGCGCGATCGCGCACGCGGCGCGGCGGACCGGGATGTGGGTGGCGCTCGGGTTCGCCGAACGCGCGGGCGCCGAGCTGTTCATGACCCAGGCGCTGGTGAGCCCGGCGGGACGGATGGAGTTCGCGCGCAAGGCGCGGCCGACGGCGCTGGAGCGCGAGGTGTTCGCGGCCGGGAGCGAACCGCCGGTGGTGTACGACACGGAGCTGGGGCGGATCGGCATGCTGGCGGGTGCCGATCACCTGTGCCCGCGGCGGCGGGTGGACCTGTGGTGGGAGCAGATACACATCGCCGCGTGGTCGGGGTTCACGGTCTATCACGAGGACGACGGCGCCGGCGTGACGGCTGTGAACAGCACCGTCAGCGCGGACTACGCCCGCGCGAGCGGGGCGGTCGTCGTCGCCCCGACGGCGCTGGTTCCGATGACCGGGTGGGAGGTGGTGGACGCGCGCTCGCCGGAGTACCGGCTGCTCAGCGGCGGCGGCGGGGTCGCGCGCGTCCTCGGGCCCGACGGGCGCGACCTGGTCGAGCCGCTCCCGGCGGGGAGTGCGGGGGTGTTGATCGCCGAGGTCGAGCTCGCACCGGCGCCCGTCCCCGGCGATCAGGTCGCCGAGCTCAGGAGCGGACCAGCCGGGCGATCGCGTCGGTCGCCTCTTTGATCTTGGCCTCGGCTTCCGGGCCGCCGGCCACGGC
Source organism: Nocardia sp. NPDC050717 (assembly GCF_040654275.1). NCBI lineage: Bacteria > Bacillati > Actinomycetota > Actinomycetes > Mycobacteriales > Nocardiaceae > Nocardia > Nocardia sp. NPDC050717. The sequence continues at coordinate 286,458 of NZ_JBFAHR010000003.1, read as the reverse complement.
CGCGTCGACCACGCAGTGCGAGATGTGGTCCTCGAGCAGGCCCATCGCCACGGCCTGCAGTGCCTTGGTCATCGCGGAGACCTGGGTGAGGATGTCGATGCAGTACTTCTCTTCTTCGACCATCCGCTGCAGGCCGCGGGCCTGGCCCTCGATGCGGCGCAGGCGCTTGAGGTAGTCGTCCTTGGCGGTGATGTAGCCGTGGCCCGCGTGGTCGTGGCCCGCGTGCTCGTCGCCGGGTGCGGTGTCGGGGGTGGGTGCTGTCACCGAAGTTCTCCTCGCCGGGCCGGATGCTCGCCCGTGGGCGAGCTGATACCCCCCTAGGGTACAGTTTCCGGCCGGAATTGTCAGATGGGTGGCCGCGGGCCGGGTCCCGGTGATGCGCGAGACCTGGCCGGACGGAACAATCAATCCTATGAGTTCGCTTCCCCGGCCCGCACTCGCCGTCATCGGCGGCAGTGGCTTCTATGACTTCTTCGACGACGACGCCACCCACGTCGAGGTCGACACGCCGTACGGCGCGCCGAGCGCGCCCATCGCGGTCGGCGCGGTCGAGGGGCGCGCCGTCGCGTTCCTGCCCCGGCACGGCAAGCAGCACGAGTTCGCCCCGCACACCCTGCCCTACCAGGCCAACATGTGGGCGCTGCGCTCGCTCGGCGTGCGCCGGGTGTTCGCGCCGTGCGCCGTGGGCAGCCTGCGCGCCGACTGGGGTCCCGGCACGGTCGCGGTGCCCGATCAGCTGGTCGACCGCACCTCGGGCAGGCCGCAAACCTACTTCGACGGCGGCGGCATCCACGTGTCCTTCGCCGACCCGTACTGCGACGAACTGCGCACGGCCGCGGTGAAGTCGGCCGGTGCCGACCTGCGCGTCGAGGATTCCGGCACGATGGTCGTGGTGCAGGGGCCGCGCTTCTCGACAAGGGCCGAGAGCCGCTGGTTCGCCGGGCAGGGCTGGGACCTGGTCAACATGACCGGCCACCCCGAGGCCGTGCTCGCCCGTGAACTCGAAATGTGCTACTCCGCAGTCGCTCTCGTCACCGACCTGGACGCTGGTCTGGAAGAGGGCGACGGTGTGCACGCGGTGGACGTGTTCGCCGAGTTCAAGAAGAACCTCGGTCCGTTCAAGGAGCTGATGCGGCGCGCGGTCGCCGCGGTCGACGGCGAGGACACCTGCGAGCGCTGCCGGGTGCACGCAGGCGTCTCGCTGCCGTTCGAACTGCCCTGATCAGCCCGGTGGCGTGACCTGCAGCTGGGCCAGCACGAACAGCGGCGCCGCGTCGGCCTCGGCCCCGGCGGGCAACGGCGTCAGCTCGACGTCGGCGACCAGCCACCCGTCGGTCTCGGTCGCGAGCCGGACCCCGGCCAGGTCGGCGCGGGCGGCGCCGGCCAGGATCTGCGCGCGAGCCGCCGCGATCCTGGCCCGGTCGTCGGGATGTGGGATCAACCGATCGTCGATCCCGCGCCAGCGCAGGCCGGGCACCGGCTCGGTGACCCACCTGACCTGCCTGGCCTGCGCGGTGTCCAGGATGCACAGGTACAGCCCCGGCTGACTGTCGCGCAGCAGCTCCAGCGTCGCCGCCTCGAACGACTTGGCTTGCGGGGCAACGGTGTCGGTGACGTCGACGGCGAGCCCCCGCCACGCGAACCGCCGGTCGGCCGCCCCGTTTCGGGCGGCCACCAGCAGCGATCGGGGGCCGATCGCGGAGTGCACCGTCGGCACGCCCGACCACCGGCTCTCCGGTTCCGACCGGTTCAGGATGGCGACGATCTCGAGGGCGCGATCGAATCGCTCGATCCGCTGAAAGGGTTCCGCCCCGCTGTATTCCACCGGCGCGGTGCCGAAATGTGGCCCCAGCCCGGCCGGACGGCTGTGCACGACCCTGGCCTTGGCGTCCACCAGGAACGCGCCGACGCCGAGCTCCGTGGTGGGCGCGCCTTCACCGACCCAGAGCTTCACCCCGTGCGGGCGCGCGCCGGGCCACAGCACGGGCTCGGCGCGAAAGCGGTGCTCCGACCAAGGGTTACGGGATTTCGGCAGAACCCGGTCGACGGGTTGGCCCGTGCCGTGGGCGGCCTCGATCAGCGGCCGCAGCGCGGCGGGGACGGCCCGCTCGTACGACGCCCACTCCCGCGGCGTCGTCCCGGCGGTCAGCATCGACCACGTGCCCGGGGCACCCAGCGTCTCCACCAGTTGCCACCGTCCGATGATCACCCGTGCTGCCCCTTTCACTGTCGTCCCACCTGCGGAAATCTCGTCCATCGTGCCCGATCGCCCGCGCGCGGCCTGGGCGGGGTCGCGGTGGCTAGGCTCGGGACATGGACACACCGCTGCGGTTGGAGATCATCGTCGCCAGCACCCGGCCCGAGCGGTTCGCGCCGGTGGTGGCCGACTGGTTTCGCGGAATGGTCGCGGCGCGGCCGGAATTCGAGGTCGGCGTGCTCGACCTGCGCGAACTCACTCTGCCGGTGGAACTCGTCGAGACGCCCGAGGTCGACGCGTTCCGGGCCCGCTTGGCCGCGGCCGACGCGTTCGCCGTCGTCACCTCCGAGTACAACCACGGCTATCCGGCCTCGCTGAAGACCGCGCTCGACAGCGCCAAACACGAATGGCGCGCCAAGCCGATCGGCTTCGTCTCCTACGGCGGACTCTCGGGCGGATTGCGCGCGGTCGAACAGCTGCGGCAGGTGGTCGCCGAACTGCACATGGTCTCGGTGCGGGAATCGGTGAGCTTCGCCCAGGCCAAACGCCGATTCGACGCCGAGGGCGCGACCGACGACAAGGCGGCCGTCGACGCCTGCGGCCGGATGCTCGGCCAATTGGCCTGGTGGGGAAGGACTCTGCGCGCCGCCCGCACCACCGACCCCTACCCGGGCTGACAGAACAGGCTGTGCTTTCCCGCGCCTGGCCGGGCGGCTTCCGTGGTCACCCGCTCCAGCCGCTGACCGGTCAGGCGTTGGCCATCGAACGCTGGCCGCGCGGCTGACCGATGTAGGTCGCCTCACGCGGGATGGACACCAGGGTGAGATTGACCCTGGTGGTGCCGGTGCGCAGCACCACCCGGTTGCCGATCGCGCCCGGCTGGAAGATCTCCAGGTCGGGACGGGAGGCGGGCCAGCCGTTCGGATCGCCGGTCAGATAGATGGTCGTGACACCGGCGTGCGGCGCCGGGGCCAGCACGCCGTCGACCACGGTCGCGGTGAATCCCGCGTCGGACTGGTGTGTTTCGACCGCGATGGTCAGCCGCTCCGGGTTGCCGACGGTGTTCACCAATTGCTCCCAGGCGTGCGCCCGATCGGTGCGGACGAGCACGCGTTCACCGACCGCCAGCGCGCGGAACACCAGCTGCTGGGCCAGGTACAGCTCGCCCGCCACATACACCGAGGAGATGCCCGCGCCGATGATGCGGGCCGCGACGCCGTTGCCTTCGTCGTCGGAGCCGAGCAGCTGACCGCACCCCGCCGAGGGCAGGTGCAGCGCGCCGATGACATCGATCGGGTACTCGGTGGTGGGAACGGTGTCGTCCAGGCCGGGCACCGCGATCGGCAGGTGCGCGAGCAGCGCGTCACGATGACGGCCGTTCATCGACACCATGCCCTTGGTGCTGCTCTTCTCCGGCAGCTCACGGGCGGTCAGCCGCCATGCGGCGCCCACACTCACCGATTCGGCGTCGCTGCCGGGCCGCAGCCGCACCGCGACCGTGGTGCCGCGCGACGGCGCGACCCACAGCTGCGCGAGCAGGTCGGAACCAAGCTGCTTGGGGTCGACCGCGCTGCCGATGTTGACCGAGTTGCCGATCTCGGCGAACTTCCACCGCTGGGTCAGCGTGCGCGGATCGAGCCCGGCGGTGATCTGCTGGACGGCCTTGCGGATCTCGGGGGCGGTGAGGATGCGCGCGCTGCAGTCGGCGTCCTCGAGCGTGCGCATGATGCGCTGGGTCGCGATGGTGACCGCGCGCGAGGCGCCCTCGGTGCCGCCGCCGCGGCGTTCGGTCGCATCGGGACACTGCACCGCGTCGAAGCTGATCGCCAGCCAGACCGTGCGGTGCGCGGTGGCGGGCAGCGGCCCGAGCAGCGACTCGTAGATCGCGCCCGCGGGCGTGCCAGAGCGGCTGCGGTGGCCGTGGCTGATGATGTCGATGCCGCTGAGCAGGATGTCGTGCTGATTGAGGCAGGCGGCGAGCTCGGGCAGGGGGAGCAGGTGGGAGGCGTGGACGGCGGTGCGGGCGATTCTGGTCAGCCCGCCCTTCGGCGGCAGCACCTCGACGACGGTGACCACCCGGCTGCCGTCCCAGTACAGGCCGAGTGAACGGCCGTCGGTGTCACGGAAGTCGACGGTGTCGCCGAGGGTGTATTCGCGCTTGCCCGAGTAGCGGCGGATCGTGCCGAGCCAGTCGAGGATCGTGCGCTTGCCGATCGGGATCAACGGAATCAGGGCCACCACGACGGCGACGCCGAGCGCGGGCAGCGGCCCGAGCCCGACCACCAGCACGATCAGGCCCGCGAGCAGTCCGAGCACCTGCGCGATGAGCAGCTGCGGCAACGTGACACGACCGAACAGCGGACGCGGACCGGCACCGGTGAACTCGGCCATTGGTTCCTCCCCCGAATGTGAACAAGTGCTGCGGGGAACTGTACTGTGTTGCCCGGACGAGAGCACTGTTCGGGGGAGGAACCATGCCTTCAAAACCCACTACGCGCTGGCAGGTCAGCGGTTACCGCTTCCTGGTGCGGCGGATGGAGCACGCCCTGGTGCGCCGCGACGTGCGCATGCTGCACGATCCGATGCGCGCCCAGACCCGTGCCTACGCGGTCGGTTTGGTCCTCGGCCTGGTCGTTCTCGCCGGTTGCGGCATCCTCGCGCTGCTGCGCCCGCAGGACAAGATCGGTGACAACAAGATCCTCATCGGCAAGGAATCCGGCGGCGTCTACGTCGTCATCGAGAACGTCGTCCACCCCGCCCTCAACCTCGCCTCGGCCCGGCTGGCCGCCGGCGAAGCGGCCAAGGCGGTCATCGTCAAGGAATCCGAGCTCGGCAAGAAGCCGCGCGGCCAGCTGATCGGTATTCCCGGCGCCCCCTCCTCGATCATGTACGACAAGGACGGCAAGGGCCGCCCGTGGTCGGTGTGCGACCAGCTCAAGTCCGACGGCACCGCGAACCTGACCACCTCCGTTCTGGCAGGCGACCTCGATCTCGGCGCCAAGGCGTCGGCGATGGAGGACGGCAAGGCCATGCTCGTCAAGGGCAAGGACTCGACCTACCTCGTCTACGAGAACAAGCGCGCCAGGGTGAAGACGGACGACGCCCCGGTGATCCAGGCGCTCGGCATCGGCGGCGTGACCCCGCGCCCGATCAGCGAGGGCCTGCTCAACGCCATCCCCGAGGTGCTCCCGATCGAGACGCCCCGCATCGACAACCCCGGCGGGACACCGACATACAACGTCAGCGGTCATCGGATCGGTGACGTGGTCCAGGTCTTCAACGAGCCCAACCAGAACTACGTGGTGCTCCAGGACGGACTGCAGCCGGTCTCCGCGCTGACCGCGCAGATCATCCGCAACTTCTATCCGACGGTCATGAACGGCACCACGATCCAGTCGACCGACCGCACCTACGCGCCGACCGTGCGGAATCCGCTGAAGGTGCAGGACTACCCGGCCGACCGGCCGACGCTGATCGCGGCGAAGGACAAGTCGGTCAGCTGCATCACCTGGAAGCCGATCGCCGGCGCCATGGACAACACCGACGCCACCGCCCGCGCCGAGCTGGACGTGCTTGTCGGCATCGACCTGCCGATCCCGGACAAGGCCAAGCTGGTGAACCTGGCTCAGGCCGACGCGGCGGGCCCGAACGCCGACACCGTCTACATCCCGCCCGCCACCGGCGCCTACGTACAGACCACCGGCATCGAGGTCGACAGCCGTCGCAAGGACAGCCTCTTCTACATCGCCGACACCGGCGTGCGCTTCGGCATCAAGAACGCCGACGCGGTCAAGGCGCTCGGCCTGGAGAACGTGAAGGCCGAACCGGCGCCGTGGCCGATCGTCGGCCTGCTCGCCGGCGGCCCGAGCCTGGGCCGCGAGGACGCGATGGTCGCCCACGACGGCATCTCGCCCGATCCCTCGCCCGCCAAACAGCCTGTCGCGACGGTCAACCCGGCCGCCAACTAGCCGGGCGGCTCCTGCGCGCGGGCCCGCAGCTCGGCGACCTCGGCGCGCAGGGAACGGACCTCGTCGACCAGTTCGGAGAGGGTGCGCTCGGTGCGATCGGCGGCGTCGTCGACGGTCTTGAGCTGCTCGACGACCCAGCTGGTCATGGTGCCGATGGCGAAGGAGATCAGGCCGATGCCGAGCGTCATCAGGACCAGGGAGACCAGCCTTCCCTCGGTGGTCACAGGGTAGACGTCGCCGTAGCCGACGGTCGTCACCGAGACCGCCGACCACCACAGGGCGTCGCCGAAGGTCTTGATCTTGCTCTCGGGCGCGCCGTACTCGGCGTCGAAGAACGCCAGGCTGGACAGCAACAGGATCAGCAGCGAGCTCGTCGCCACGAAGCTCACCAGGCGGGTCCGCGGTTTCGTCGCGCGGTTGAGCGAGTCGAGCAGCAACAGGGCCGCGCGTACCAGTCGCAGCGGCCGGAACGGCGGCACCAGCACCACCAGCAGGTCGAGCGGGTGTTTGCGCACGAAGCGGAGCCGATCGGTGGACAACCGCAGCCGCACGGCGAAATCGACGGCGAAGATCGCCCAGATGGCGATGTCGGCCCACACCAGCGCCGCGTCGAGGTGCGGTGAGACATCGGTGTCGAGCACCCGCCAGGCGTAGAGGACGAGAAACACCACGGCCAGCGCCATCAGCGGCAGGTTGGTCGCGCGTTCCCAGCGCTGTCTGCGCGTCAGGGGCGCTTCGCTCGAGTCCATGCTGCTACCTGTGTCGACGGGGATGCGCTCGGTGCGCAGGACGACGGTACCGCGTGGACCTGCGCGGCACCGTCGTTCACCGGTGCGGTGTCAGACGTCTTCCCGCACGCCCATCCGGCGCCGCATCGGGAACGAGGCCAGCATGCCGAGCACGAACAGCAGCCCGACCACGCCCGCGCCGATCAGCGACACGTTCCTGGCGGTGTTGTCCGGGGCGGGCGCCGGGGCTGGCACCGCCAGCTGCACCTGCGCGGCGGGCGACGGCCGCTTCGGCGGCAGCGACCCCGTCACCTCGGCGGTGAGCGCGGCCATCGGATCGACGCTGCCGTACCCGATGTACTGGTTCCAGCCCTCGGCGGGCGCGTGCGCCGTCGCCTGCACCCGCTTCATCACTTCCTTGGCGCTGAGCTCGGGGAACCTGGCGCGCACCAGCGCGACCACCCCGGAGACCAGCGGCGTCGCGAAACTGGTTCCGCTGATCGGGCTCGTCTGGCCCTGCTGGTTGACCGTGCCGATCGCCGTCCCCGCGCCGCGCGGGTTCAGCGAGACCATGTTCTCGCCCGGCGCGGCGACGCTGAGCCACGGCCCGGCGACGGTGAACTTCGACGGCGCGCCGTTGGCATCGATCGAGCCGACCGCGAGCACGTAGTCGTCCCAGCGGGCCGGGCTCACGTTCATCTCGGTCTTCGACCACGGATCGGCGGTGGGATCCAGCGGATCGATCACGGTGTTGGCGGTCTTGCAGGTATCCGAATTACCCGCCGCGACAACGGGAACCGCGTTCTTCACCTCGACGGCGTACTGCAGCGCCGCGCCCACCGCGCTGTCGTTGACACCCTTGTTGGTGCCACACCAGACCTCCGAGACGTTGATGACCGAGGCGCCCATGTCGGCGGCCCGCCGGATCGCCGAGGCCATCGTCGCCAGGTTGCCGTAGCCGTCGGGCAGATCCTCGGGCGCCTTGTTCCGGTTGGCGCCTTCCTTCTGATACATCTTGCTGGTCTGGCGGATGGTCAGGATCTGTGCCTCGGGCGCGACCCCGGAGAAGCCCTGCCCGTCGACCTTTGTCGCGGCGATCAGCCCGGCGACGAAGGTGCCGTGCGCGTCGCAATCGTCGGCGCCGTCACCGGAGTTCGCGACGAAGTCGCCGCCGGCGATCATGTCCGGCAGCCGGTCGTTCCTGGTCACGCCGGTATCGATGACGGCGACCAATTGCCCCGCGCCACGGGAGAACTCCCACGCGCGCTCCAGCCCGAGCGAGCGCTGCGCCTCCGGGATGGCGGGCCCGTCACCGCCGGTGGACACCGTGGTGCACACCGCGTTCGAGCCGACCTCGGTCTTCTCCGGCGGTGCGGCCGGGTCGCCGGCGGGCAGGTTCGCCGGATCGGCCGCGGGCGGCCGATCGGCCGAGGCGGGCGCGGCGCCCAACCCGAACGACACACCGACACCGAGCGCCACGGCCGCCGCCGCGACGCGCAGGCTCGCGTTCACAGCCCGCGGACGAGGGAGTAGAGCTCGGCGACCCAGAACACCAGCGGCAGCACCGCGGCGACGAACCCGTATTCGAGCAGCTCGACCGCACGGCGCATCGGCGGGGTGGCCGACTGGTTCGGCACGATCAGACCGATCACCAGCGCGGCGATCAGGATGGCCAGCGCGGCGCCGAAAACCACCAGCGGCTGGCGCATTTCGAGCGAGACACCGATCAGCATCAGCAGCACGATCGACGCGCCGCCCGCGATCAGCACGACGGCTTGCTCGGCCCCCGCGTAGGTCCGGCTGCGGAACATCAGGACGACGGCGCAGACCAGCGCCAGCGCGATGCCGGGCCAGTACGGGTCGTCCGCGCCCGCGTCGACCGCGAGCAGCGCGCCGACGACGGTGACCAGCGTGGTCGCGGTGACCAGGCCGGCGAGGTAGTTGCGTGCCCGTTCCGACCTGGCCCGCAGCGCGTCCAGGGTCGGCAGCGCGCGGTGATCGTCCGGGTCGTCCTCGGTCGGGTCGATCGGCGTGCCGGGGGAGGGGACCGGCGGCAACGGCAGCTTGGCCAGCAGCATCGAGACGCGCGGCGAGAGCGAGAGCCCGGCCAGCCCGAGGGCGGCGACACCGGCGCCGATGGCCTTGAGCGGCTGCTCGGTGAGCAGCCCGACCAGCGCGGCCGGGATGGCGAACACCGAGGCCGTCGCCGCGCCGATGAACAGCGCGAGCCCCACGCCGGTGACGCGCCACGCGAGAACCGCGGTGGCACCGAAGAGCGTGGCGCCGAGCAGCAGGTGCGCCCAGCTGTAATGGTCGGGCACGAGCAGCATGCCCGCGGTGAAGGCGGTCGGCAGCGCGCAGCCGCCGAGGACCAGCGCCGCCGCGGTGTCGCCGTACATCCGGCTGAGCACGGTGCCCGCGACCACGCACAGGATCGCGACCAGCAGCGCGAGCGAGCCGGTCACCCAGAACGGCAGCGCGTCCGGCGCGGCGAGCAGACCGAAGCAGCCGACCAGCATGGTGACCGCGGCGAGCACCGAACCGGTGACGCGCGCCGTCTTCGGCGTCCAGCTGCGGTAGTGCTCGGCGTCGGCGATCGCGACGTTGTACATGATGTCGTCGAACAGCGGCGTCGGCGCGGTGTGTGAGGCGCTCTCGAGCATGAGCAGTTCGCCGTCGCGCACGCCGTGCTCGCCGAGGCTGAGCGAGTTGGAGAACGGGGGATGGCCGATCCGGGCGAGCACCCACTCGGCGGGCTCGTAGCGTTCGCCGTCGTTGTCGAAATCGTTGGACCGGCTGTGCTGAGCGACCATGTCGACGACGCTGGGGATGACGAGAGCGACCGGAACATCCACCGGAATCGCCATGTCGACCTGCGTGTGCTTGGCCAGAATCGTCACCCGGGCAAGGTCCGGTGCGCGAACGATGCCGCGCGCGGAATCCTCTTCCAGATGATCGAGTCGCGCGTGCGTCAAAACTCCCCCAACTCCGTCTCTACCTCGTGTTTCCGCTCGACCCCTCGGGCGATCGACAGTTTGCGGAACTCACCGTTCGGACAGCAGAATGCCTGACGAACCATACGACATGTCGGCCGCGACCTCTACACTGAGCCCGTCGCGTGGACAGCGAGTTGTCAAGCAGGGGGAGTCTCGACCATGAGCACAGTCCGGTTCCAGCGCCGTGCCCGGCGCGAGATGCCGCGTACGCCCGGTGGCGAGGTGACGCTGCAGCCGCCGCCCGAGATCCCCAGGATCACGCCGGGCAACCTGCTCATGAAGCTGATGCCCGTCGTCATGGTGGTCGGCATGGTCGGCATGATGGCGCTGATGTTCACCCAGGGCAGCGGCATGCTGTCCAACCCCATGTCAATGATGTTCCCGATGATGATGATCATGTCGATGGTCACCATGTTCGGCCAGGGCAACGGCAAGGGCGCCAAGGCGGCCGAGGCCAACGAGGATCGCAAGGACTACCTCCGCTACCTCGACCAGGTCCGCAAGGACGTCGACGACACCGCCAAGCAGCAGCGGGCCGCCGTCGAGTGGAGCCACCCCGAGCCCGGCCTGATCTGGATGCTGGCGGGCACCAGCCGCATGTGGGAGCGCCGCTCCGGCGACAAGGACTTCTGCCACGCGCGCATCGGCCTCGGCGGTCAGCGCCTGGCCACCCGGCTGGTCGCCCCCGAGACCGGCCCGGTGGAAGAACTCGAACCCATCGCCGCGGTGTCCCTGCGCCGCTTCGTCCGCGCCCACTCCACCGTCCCCGACCTGCCCACCGCCATCGCCGTGAAGGGCTTCGGCACCATCGCACTCGACGGCGACCGCGCCCAGGCGCGCGACATGACCCGCGCGATGTTGTTGCAGCTGTGCATGTTCCAGGCACCCGACCAGGTGCTGATCGCCGTCGTCTGCGGCCCCGACACCGCGCGCGAATGGGAATGGACCAAGTGGCTGCCGCACACCCAGCATCCCGAGGTCTCCGACGGCATCGGCACCCAGCGCATGTTCTACGGCTCCATCCGCGAGGCGCTGAGCAGCCTGCACCCGCTGCTCGGCAACCGCGTGCGCTACTCGCGTAACCAGCCGAACAACCCGAACCTGGTGCACGTGGTCATCGTCGTCGACGGTGGCCTGCTCGAAGCCGAGGACGACCAGCTCCGCGAGTCCGGCTACGAGGGCGTCACCATCATCGACCTCTGCAATTACGCTCCGCGCCTTGCTGTTTCGCGCGGCATCAAGATGGTCGTCGAAGACGGCGAATGCCTCGGCCGCGGCGCCACCGGTAATCAGGAACGCTTCGCCACCATCGACCGCGTCAGCGCCGAGCAGGCCCAGCAGGCCGCCCGCCGCCTCGCGCCGTTCCGCGCGGCGACCCAGCGCAGCAGCGACGTGGAGACCGACGACAACGAGGCCATCTCCACCTGGTCGCAGCTGATGTCACTCGGCGACATCGGCAACTTCAACCCGGCCAGCGCCTGGCGCCCGCGCTACGGCCGCGAGCGCCTGCGCGTGCCCTTCGGTGTCGGCGCCGACGGCAACCCGGTCGAACTCGACATCAAGGAAGCCGCCGAGAACGGCATGGGCCCGCACGGCCTGTGCATCGGCGCCACCGGTTCCGGTAAGTCCGAGTTCCTGCGCACCCTGGTGCTCAGCCTGCTCGCCACCCACTCGCCCGACCAGCTGAACCTGGTCCTGGTCGACTTCAAGGGTGGTGCCACCTTCCTCGGCCTCGACGGCGTCCCGCACGTCGCCGCGGTCATCACCAACCTGGAAGAGGAAGCCGACCTCGTCGACCGTATGAAGGACGCGCTGGCAGGCGAGATGAACCGCCGCCAGGAAGTCCTGCGCCAGGCGGGCAACTTCGCCAACGTCTCCGAATACGAGAAGGCCCGCGCCGCGGGCGCCGACCTCGACCCGCTGCCTGCGCTGTTCGTCGTCCTCGACGAGTTCTCCGAACTCCTCACCCAGCACCCCGATTTCGCGGAACTGTTCGTGATGATCGGCCGCCTCGGCCGCTCGCTGCACGTCCACCTCCTGCTCGCCTCCCAGCGCCTGGAAGAAGGCAAGCTCAAGGGCCTCGAATCCCACCTGTCCTACCGCATCGGCCTGAAAACCTTCTCCGCCAACGAATCCCGCCAGGTCCTCGGCGTCCCCGACGCCTACAACCTCCCGAATTCCCCCGGCGGCGGCTACCTCAAGGCCGACTCCGGCGAGATCCAGCGCTTCCAGGCCTCCTACGTCTCCGGCCCCTACGTCGGCGGCGGCCCCCAGCGCGAGGTCACCAGCGCGGGCATCGTCGGCGGCGAAATCGACGTCAACGCCCGCCCCTTCCACGCCACCCACGTCGAGTTCCGCACGTCGGACCGGGTACCGGTGCCGGTGGAGTCGAGTTATGAGCCGGAGCCGACGAGCGACGACGGCGAGCAGATGTCGAACCTCAACATGCTGGTCGCTCGCATCCAGGGCCACGGCCGTCCCGCACACGAGATCTGGTTGCCGCCGCTTGACGAGGCCCCCACTCTCGATCAGCTGCTCCCACGTTCGATCATCACCGGCGACTACCCCGCGGCCGCCTCGCTCCGGGCGCCGATCGGCATCGTCGACCGTCCTTACGACCAGCGCCGGGACCCGATGATGGTCGACCTTTCCGGTGCCCGCGGCAACGTGGCCATCGTCGGTGGCCCGCAGTCCGGAAAATCGACGGCTCTGCGTTCGCTCGTGATGGCGATGTCCTTGTCGCACACCGCCGAACAGGTGCAGTTCTACTGCCTGGACTTCGGTGGCGGTACGCTCGCCAGCCTCGAAGGGCTGCCACACGTCGGTTCGGTCGCCAGCCGGCTCGACCCAGACAAGGTGCGCCGCACCGTCGCCGAGATGACCACGCTTGTCCGGCAGCGTGAGAAGCGCTTCCATCAGCTCGGCATCGAGTCCATGGTCGAGTACCGGCGCCTGCGCGCGATGGATCCGAACAGCAGCCCGGCCGCGGCTGGTGCGCACGCCGATCCGTACGGTGACGCTTTCCTCGTCATCGATGGGTTCGGCACCATTCGCCAGGATTACGAGGCGCTCGAGCAGCAGATCATGAACCTTGCGCTGCAGGGCCTTTCGTACGGTGTGCACATCGTCATCGCACTGTCGAGGTGGATGGAGGCCCGTCCGGCACTCAAGGATCAGATCGGCACACGTATCGAGCTGCGCCTCGGTGACCCGATGGACTCCGACATCGGCCGCAAGTTCGCCTCGCTCGTGCCGCAGGGGCGCCCTGGCCGCGGCATCACGCCTGACGCGCTCCACATGCTGATGGCCCTGCCGCGTGTCGACGGCAACTCCGATCCGCTCGACCTGAGCAGCGGCGTCGCTCACGCGGTGGAGCTGATCGCCCAGCGCACCCCGGGTCGCACGGCGCCTGGCACCCGGACCTTGCCGGAGCTGCTCGAGCGTCCTGCGCTGCTGCAGGCTATGAACAACTGGCCGATGGGCTTGGACCCGTCGCGGCCGAATCTTCAGGTGCCCATCGGTGTCAACGAGTCCGAGCTGGCGCCCGCCATGCTCAACCTGGCGGATACCCCGCACTTCCTGGTCTTCGGTGACAGCGAATGCGGAAAGACCGCGTTGCTCCGGGGCATCTGTCAGGGGCTGGTCGAGTCGAACACCCCGCAGCAGGCAAAGATCATTCTCGGCGACTACCGGCGAACTCTGTTGGGCACGATCGAGACCGACCACCTGGCCGGGTACGCACCGTCGTCGGAAGTGCTCACACCGTTCGTTCAGCAGGTAGTGGGGATCTTGAAGTCCCGAATGCCGGGCGCGGACATCACGCAGCAGGAGCTTCGTGCCCGCTCCTGGTGGACGGGACCGGAGCTGTATCTCATCGTCGACGATTACGACCTGGTCGTGACGTCGTCGGGTAACCCCCTCTCGCCCCTGGTCGAGTTCATTCCGCACGCCAAGGACATCGGTTTCCACCTCATCATCGCCCGTCGATCCGGTGGCGCGTCTCGTGCGCTCTACGAGCCCGTCGTGTCGCGTATGCGCGATGTCGGTTGCATCGGCCTCGTGATGAGCGGTAGCCGCGATGAAGGCCAGTTGTTCGGCACGGTGCGCGCCAGCGCGATGCCGCCGGGCCGGGGGACCCTGGTCACCAGGAACGCGATCGATCTGGTGCAGCTGGCATGGTCACCGGCCTTGTGACCGACATCGACGTGGTGGTCAGCGAGTCGCGCGTGCTCGCGCGGACCGCTGCCAGGCACGCGGATGTGGTTCCCACGGTGATGCCCGTGCGGGACGGGATCGTGGTCGGTGCGCCGGTCGGCCCGATGCAGCCCGCGATCTCCGCATTCGCGATGTCGGAATCCGCCTGGATCGGATTCGAACCGCAACCGATATCGACGGTCGCTGCCACCGATGCCGTGGTCGACCATGTCGTCGCCGACCTGTCGCCGGCGATGTCGTGCGCGAGTGTCGTTGTCGCACACCCAAGTTCGTGGACAACCGCGCAGCAAGCAAATGTCGCCCGTTCGTTCGCCCGGCATGCAGGCTCCGTCGTCTTGGAATCGATAGCCGTTCGCGTCGCGAGATCACGGCAGTCGTTCGCCACGTCTGAGCTCATCGCTGTCGTCGAGATCGAGTCGCTGGGTGTGACGGTCACCGCTGTGAATCGATCCAGAGACCAGATCGAAGTCACCGCACGCGAACTCGAGCCGACTCTGGGAGCGGGCGAGTGGAACGACGTCACGGTCGAACCGCTGACCGCGATGATCGGCAAAGTCCTCGATGGATACCGGCCGTCCTCGGTCATGCTCGTCGGCCCGCATGACGACCTGCTCCTGGACGGTGTCCGGCGGTTCGTGGCGGAGTCGTGGGCCGCCCAACCCGGGCCCCTCGTCCAGTCGGTGGCCTTCACGGGACTACTGCTCACGCCCTCCATCCGCGGTGACAGCCGTGCGCTCCAGCCTGTGCCGGAGGAGGATGTCAATTGGGTCGGTACGTTGCGTGAGCGAGCTGCTGCAACAGCACCTTCGCCCCGTGTCAGCGCGGCCAAAGTCGTTGCCGCGGCGGCAGTTGTGGTCGTCGCTCTCGCTGTCGGTGTCGTAGTGCTGGCGACGACTCGAGGCAGCGGTGCCGACGCCGCGACAACTGCCGCAGCAAGCTCCAGTTCGGCGCCGCCGGTGTCGCCCACGTCTGCAACGACAACCACGTCGACCTCGCGCACTGCCGCACCGCAGCAGCACACGATGGGCCGCGTCGCCTTCCACGTCCCCGCGGAGTGGCGTATTGCCGCCGGCAATACGTCGGAGCGAGCCGCGCTCGTTCCGCAGACAGCGACCCCGGGCCGGATTACTGTGACGTACAACACTGTTGCGGATCAGGCTGGATATGATGAAGTGCTAAGGGACATCACAGCGCGGATCGCCAACGCCGAGCCGGGAAGGTTCGGCGCCCCGGAACGTGATGTGGTGTTCGCTGGGCGCCGGGGGATCGGCTACCAAGAGTCTCCTGGCGACGGTTCCGTCGTCAGGTGGTACGTCCTGCTCGACCACGGCGTCCAGACCAACGTCGGTTGCCAATACGGTTCGGGAGGATGGGGGACTGTCAGCTCTGCGTGTGAGGAAGTGATGCGTACTATCGCGATCTCGCCGTAGGCACGGAAATTTCCTCCGAAATGATGGAACCGAACGCACCAACGGTGCGTCCAACAAAGATGAAGGGCTCAGATCGCCAGCAGGGGGGTCTGGTCCACCGTTGACCACGAAGGAGCCAGAAGATGGGTTTTAACGCAACTCCTGCGGAGATCCAGGCGTTCTCCACCAAGATGAAGGACAAGCACGACGCGATCCAGGGGATGATCACCCGCGCTGAGGGCCACGCCAACGACGTCAACAGCCCTGCCTTCCAGGGCGCCGCCGGTCAGGCCTTCCAGACCTCCATGCGGGAGTACCTGGACAACGCGTCCAAGCTGAACACCGCGCTGTTCGAGGCCTCCGACAAGGTTTCGCAGATCGCCGGCCTCATCACGGACGAGGAAGTTGACAACGCGTCGCAGATCGTCAAGGCCGGTCCGCAGCTCAACATCTAGTCCTCCCTCCGTCTTTCACTGACGCAGCAACTTCGAAAGGGTCACAATGACTGACATCGGCTCTATCAGGTACGACTTCGCCGCCATCAACGACGCGGGCTCCGGTCTGGAAGCTCAGGCGCAGAACATCACCACTGCCCTGCAGGACTACGAGAACGAGTTCCAGCGCTTCATCGAAGAGAACTGGTCCGAGGGTGAGGGCTCGACCGCCTTCGCGATCATGCAGACCAAGTGGCAGCAGCAGTCGATCGATCTGAACACCAGCCTGCAGAAGCTCGGTGCGACGACTCTGTCCGGCGCCGAGAACATGAAGGCGACCGACGCGCGGCTCGCTCAGATGCTCATGTGACAGCAGGGAGCCTGCTTAACGGGTGGGTCCGGCTGACGCCGGGCCCACCCGTTTTCGTGTGGTTACCCAGCCGTGGCGAGCAGCTTGTACTGCGCGGAAATCCGCTGCCGAAGGTCTCTCACTTCGAGTCCGGTGACAGAGGCGACGTATCTCCCCACCTGAACACGACAGACAGACTGCGAGCTCGTTTGGTTGTCAGGGTCTGCATCGGGGCTGTAGCAGCGCGCACCGGGCAAGTGGGGCGGAGGTTCGACCGCAACCCGGCCTGGGCGTTCGTCGATTTCCCGCTGGTATGCGGCGAACAGCCTTGCCGCGCTTGCGTCGTCGCGACTGCGAGCGACAATCGCCGCGTTCAAAGCGACATAGTCGACACCCGCATCGACAAGCGCCGCCGACATCGTGTCGTGCGGCGACATCATCGAGGTGGCGACATGCACGGGGTACACGGCGGCACCGCCACCCAGTGGCGTGGTCCACGGTACGGTCTTGCTGAGCAAGCCGTCGATATCCATCGGTAGCTGAGCGATTTCGCCCAAAGGAGTAGGCGAATAGGATCGAAGTTTCTCGAGCTGCTTCGCCAGGAATCGCTTGGCTATTTCTTTGTCATCGGCTGGACTGTACGGCCGACTGACCGGGTCGCGAATCGCGATGTGAAGGAGTATGTCTCCCTGGGTCATCCAGGTACGCAGGTAGCCGCCATTGGTGTCGGGAGTCGTGACCTTTGTGTAGGATTCCGGAAAATCGCCGAGGGGGAAGATGTCGCCAGGGGCGCGCTCCATCAGCGTCTGGGCCGCACGTTTAGCCAAGTCGGCGGTTTCGAAACGCAGTGTGAAGGTTTCGACTCCCCGTCCGGCATTCTCCAACGGCCGCCTGGTTGCCGCCATCCGCCAGCCGGCGACGAGCCCGGGGACCTCGGTGGTGAAAGCCTTGGCTTCTATGCCGGTGCCCCGAAAATATGGCGGCTCCGCCGTTGTCACGCGACTCCCGTGAACCTGCTGGGGAAAATAGGTGAATCGGGAATCGTATTCCAGCGGAAGTGGGGTCGCCGACCCGATTCTGATTGCCTCACGTGCAGCGCCGGAGGCCGGAGTCCGGACCGTTTCGACGTCGATCGGGACAGTTGGGTAACTACCGACATCTAGTGCTGCCAGGTCGACAGATGATTCAGAAGGTTCTTGATCGTTTCCACCGCACGCGGTGGCGAGGACGGCGAGTGTGGTGAGCGCGCCAATGAACAATTTCCGCATAGCTACCCGCACTTCTTCAGAATCGCATACTGGGCCGCCGTTCGTTCCTGCAAGCCGCCTTCGATCTCGCCGCTACTGATCGAGTTGGCCGTGACAACCGCAACGTACCTGTCGAAAACCACCGCACACAACGAATCGTATTTCCGGCTCGCATCTTCGACGTCCAGCCGCAGACATTGGGCGTCCGCGATTCCCGCCGGTGGTCTGAGAACGATGTCATTCTTACCTGGTCGTGCGAAAAACGTCTGTAGCTGGAACGCTGAGGCGAGATCACGGGTTCGGTACACCGTGCTCGCTCGTCGGCCGATCAAGTCGACGCCAGTCTCTTCGAACTTCTTTCGGGTCTCGACTGGGTTGCGCACGAAATGCAGTATTCCTGCGGGTTCGAAGGTTCCGAAGTCCTCGAAGTAGTAGTTCGCACCCGAACTGTCACGTGTGTCTCGGATCGCAGCTCGTCGCATGATATTGGTCGGATCGAGAGGTTCGTTCAAAACGTCGTCCAGGGGTCTCGGAACGAAGCGATCGATCATCTCGATCTGCTGTGCTACGGACCTTCGAGCAGTGGCTACGGCACCTTCGAGGTCGGTGGCGGAATTGTCGAACTTGACCCAGACAAGATACTTGTCGTGCGGCACCCATAGACGTACTGTGTTGTTTTCATCCTTGGAGGCGCGAATCCCGATCGCTCCTGATATTTCGATTGCCGTCCGTGGGCCGTTCGCCAAGGTGATGCGCTGGAAGTCGTCCGCAATACGCACGCTTTCGGAATCCGTCGCGAACTGGAGAACGGCGACTGCCAGCTCTTTCGGAGATCGGACGCTTCCGTTGGATTTGGAAGTCGACACCCCGCCGATGAAGTTCAAATTGAACCGAAGTGGCGTCCGGTATTCCTCTCCGAGTCCTCCGGTCGACGGCATGCTGATGTCGTCGGCAAAGATCTTCGTGACTCCGGGGATTGTCAGTTCGGGATCGATATCGAACGGGTGCAGGAGGTGACTGAGCATCCGCCTGGCCTCTATCAGTTGAATAGATTTCGACGGATCGGTGGTGGGGTTCCAGGAAAACTCGAATGGTGTCGGTTCGTTTTTGAACGGGCCTGGGCGCAGATAGTCAAGGTCGACGGAAGTTGCACCGGGCACTGCAGATCCGGCAATGGTTGCCCCGCATCCAGCAGACAACATCGTCACCGCGATTGCGACGGCGATTGCCGACAGTCTATTGCTGGTAATCCTCATTCGGCCCCCATTCCGTACTCGGCTATTTTATTTTCCCGGCCAGGATCGGCACCATCTTGTCGATGAGGATCTGTTGTGATTGGCTGCTCCAGACTTGGAAAGCCTGAACCGTGGACGGATCGTCCACGACAACGACATTGGCGTTGCCGCTCGTCAAGGAGAACGGAAGACCGCGGTATCCGCCGTTGCCTGCTTGGCTGTCAGTGCGAAGTACGAGGACCACGTCGGTGTTGTTCTTGATGTTGTAGTCTCCGACCGACAGCGCCCTCGGAGACTTCTCGTCGCCCACCGCCTTGTATTCGGAGTTGTAGTCGAAATCCAAGTCGCGCAGGAACTTCCACTGGTCACTCGGGTTGAGCACAACCGACAGCGTGGAATTGCCGAAGTTGTAGGCGGTGATCGTCTTTCCGCTGAATTCAGGGTGGGCGGTGCGGACCTGGGCCATCGGGTCGGCGCCGCCACCAGTCGAGGAGTTGTCCGACCTGGTCAGCACGAAGACACCTGTGCCGACGAGCGCCGCGACCACCAGTGCGATCAAGCCGGGGAGAAGGAACTTCTTGGCACGCTTCTCCCGGTAGGGCGAGGGATTGCGGGCGGTGATCAGGTCGGCCTCGGAGACGCCGCCCGATTGGAGCGGTTGGCCGACGATTGCGCGGCTTGGGTCGGTGCCCCATTGGGGAGTGGCTACAGCTCGGCTCGGATCGGTGCCCCACTGTGGGGAGACGACATCCGTGGCCGCGGTGTGCGGGCCGGAGATCGGCATGCGAGGTGCGGTGGAGAAACCTTGGGCTGCCGGTGCTTGCATCTGGGACCCGTACAGCGCGGAATGGGCGTCCTGGATGAACTCGCGGCAGGTGTTGTAGCGGTCGTTGGGGTCCTTGGCCATGACCTTGGCGATCACGCGGTCGATCGCGGGCGGGAGGTCGGGGCGGACAGCCGTGGGACGCGGTGGCGGTTCGTGCAGGTGGCCCATCATGACCATGGCCGGCACCGTGGCGGGGTAGGGGTTCTGCCCGGTGAGGAGCTTGTACAGGGAGCAGCCGAGGCTGTAGATGTCGGCGCGGTGGTCGAGGGTGCTGCCCATCAGCTGCTCGGGCGGGGCGTAGGCGACCGTGGCCATGAAGTTGCCTGTAGCGGTGAGGTCTTGGCCGTCGTCGGTCGATTTGGCAACGCCGAAGTCGGTCAGCAAGACGCGTTCTTCGTCGCCTTCCTCCGCTGCGGCGATCATGAAATTCGCCGGCTTGATGTCACGGTGGAGCAGGCCACGCCGATGCGCGTAGTCGAGCCCCTTGCCGACCTCGCCGATGATGCGTAGCGCACGTTGTGGCGGCATCGCGGCCGGCCCTTTCGCGACCTCGGCGGACGCATCAGTGCCGTCGACGTACTGCATAGCGATCCAGAGTTGGCCGTCCTCGTCGCCGCGGTTGTACACCGCGACGATGTTCGGATGGTCGAGGCCGGCGGCGAGATTGGCTTCGCGCTCGAATCGTCCACGGAATTCCGGATCCGTGGACAGGTCACCGCTCAGAACCTTGAGGGCGTCTCGGCGTGGAAGGCTCGGATTCTGGGCCAGGTACACGGTACCCATGCCGCCGGCTCCGAGGACCTTGATCACTCGGTAGCCGCCCACAATTGCGCCGGGCCGCAAGGCCATTCGCATCTCCTCATCCTTCGCGCGCCCCGCAGTGCACGTGCCAACCAGGGCAATCTAGCAGGTGCTGACGCACCGTTCAGTCCACGTGGATCTCACCCCAGCGCGGCCAACAGCTTGTATTGGGCGGCCGCGCGTTGGTGGACGTCTTGGAGGTTCAGCCCGCTCACCGCGAATACGTACCGGCCGATGATGCCGTGGCACGTCGGCCGTGCGGAGCTGTATTTCACCGCAGGATTCTTGTCGAAACAGCTCGTGGTCGGCAGATTGGCAGGGCTATCGACCTTAGCGTAGTCGCGATCGTCGAGCGTCCCGGTGTTCATCGCTGCCACGAACCGGCCCGCGGCTGCCTCGTCACGGGTTCGGTACACAGAACCAGTGTCGAAGGCAACATAGTCGATGCCTGCGTCGGCGAACGCCGCACTCATTGTCTGGGCGTTGTCTTCGAGGTGCAGCACAGCCTGAGCCGGATATACCGCCGCGGGACTTGTCCCGTTCTTGGGCCTGTTCTTCTCTTCGGTCGGCAAGGCGTGGGCCAGCAAGGCGTCGTGATCGAGCGGCAACGCCTTGATGTCGCTCAATGGAGTCGGCGCGTAGGAACGCAGCATCTCGATCTGCTTGTCGAAATACTTCTGTGCGACCACGGCGTCTGCGGCGGGGTCGTAGGGGAGCCCGAGCCAGTCCTCGACCTGGATGTGCAGCAGCATGTCGCCACGCACCAACATGGCGCGCAAGTTCTGCACCGGCATGGGCTCGGGGTCGTCCTCGACCTTGATCAGTGCGTCGGAGTAGTTGGGAACCTGATACGGCGATCCGGGGGTTCGATTGAACAGTTCGGTTGCCGCGAATTTCGCTTGGTCCGCGGTTTCGAACCTCATGGTGACCGTCGTGACAGTTCGCCCCGCACTGATCTCGTCGCGACGGTTGGCAGAGCTTTCCCAGCCCGCGACAAGACCGGGGATGACAGTGTTGAAATCTTTGAAGTCGATGCCGGTTCCCCCGATTGTCGGGGTCTTGGTCGGATGCAGACCACCACGACCGCCCTTCGAGTAGATGAACCGGGGGTCGTATTGAAACGGAAGCGGGGTCGCGGCACCGATCCGGATCGCCTCCTGCAGCGCTCCAGAGTTCGGGAACCGGGTGGCTTCGAGATTCGTGGGCGTGGTCGGGTAGTTGCCGGAGTCGAGTGCGGCGACGTCGATCGTCGGCGTGGATTGCGCCGCGTTGTCGCCGTCATTGCCGCAACTGCTCAAGACCAGACCCAGCACCACCACCAGCGCACTGCCTACACGGGTTTTTCGCATGATGGTCTACTCGCTCTTCTTCAGAATCGCGTATTGCGCGGCGGTACGTTCCTGCAGAACCGGATCCACTTCGAGGGCGGCCTTCGACACGGACGCCAGCGACATCACCACTGCTACGTACCTGTCGTACACGAGAACACAGAACCCGTTGTATTCGCGGTTCTTGTCCTCTTCCGCCAGCCGCACGCACTGGGCGTCGGCGATGCCGGGTGGTGGCGCGAGGACGGTGTCGTTCTTGTCTCGCTTCGCGAGCACGGTTTGCAGTTTGAACGCGGCCTCGACGTCGCGGGTGCGGTACACAGTGCTGTAGCGGCGCCCGACGAGGTCGACGCCCGCCTCCTCGAATGCCTTGCGGGTCTCGAGGGTGTTGCGCTCGTAGTGCAGGATGCCCGACGGCTCGAAGACCCCGAAGTCCTCGTTGTAGAAGCTCATTCCGAATGGGTCGCCGCTGCCCGCCGACTTGTCCATCGTTCGTCGGACGATGCCTTCTTGGTCGCGGGGCAGATCCATCAGGTCGTCAGGGGCGATCACCTTGAACTTGTCGAGGGCTGGGATCTGGGCATCCATCGACTTCTTGATCTTGTCGGCCAATCCCGTGACGTCTGGGGTCGGTTGCGACACCGAATTGACGATCACGAAGGGCCCATGCTGTTGAAAGGCGTTGACGCCGGTGTCATCCGCGCTCGAGGCGTTGGCCGTCGGATAGCCAGGGATGGTGACCGGGTGGCGGGGTCGCTCTCCTGTGTTCGTGACTTGGAACATCGCGGCCGCGGCGTTCTTGGCATCCTGCTCCGTGGCGAATTGCAGGACGCCGACATGCATTGTCTCGAGGTTGCGAACACTGCCGTTCGTACGAACTTCGGTGACGCCCACAACCAGCTTGTTCGAGGTAACTGCGTCGTTGTACTGGGGCGGGATGCCGCCGGTCTTCGACATCGCGTCGGCGTTGGCGAAGATCTTGGTGAAGCCGAGCGTATTCAGGGACGGGAAGAAGTCGGTCGGATGCACGAGAACATTGAGCAGCCGCCGGCCCTCGATCAACCTGATCCGCTCCGAGGTGTGTGAGGAGAACCCCTCCACGAACTCGGTCGGTTCGGTCACCTGGGCACCGGTCTTCAAGGCGGCCAGATCAACCGGAGTCATTCCGGGTTTGGCTTGGCCGGAAATGGGTGCGGCACAACCGGATGCGACAGTCAGCGCAGCCAGGAGCCCCGCCACCCGCAGGGAGTACTTCATCGTGGGATTCCTCATGGGCGGGCGAGCAGGATGTACTGAGCGGCCACCTGCTGATGCAGGTCTTGCAGATTCGAGTCGCGTACCTGGACGACATAGCGGTCGACCTGCATGTAGCAGATGTAGTCCGCGGTCTTTCGCACGCCTTCTGCCTCGTAGGTGTTGGCGAAACACTCGACCGGTACGGTCATGTTGGCGGGCGCCTCAGCTACCTGCTCATTCTCGTCAGGCTTCTTCCACTCCTCGTACAAGCCGTTGGCTCCCGACGCGGTCGTCGATCGGAAGACAACGCTCTGGCCGAAAGTGATCAGGTCCACCCCGTTTTTCGTGAGCGTCTGCAGAGTCTCCGCGCTTGGCTCCGCGAACAGGCTGAGGACACCGCGGCCAGTGACAAAGCCGTCCGGCTGAGCGCGTACGGGGGCCGACTGATCGGACGGAAGAGTCCGGCCGAGCAGACCGGACGGGTCGAGCGGTACATGTTCGAGCTTGTCCGACGGGGTCGGCACGAACTTGTCGAGCAGCGGGACCTGCACCTCCAGCAGCTTCTCGACCTGTGCGGTCAGGGAAGCGAGGTCCGGAGCTCGGGTGTCGTCCTCGAGCTTCATGAAGATCACGTACCGGTCGTGCACGGTCCACGAACCGATCGACGACACCGACGGGCGCCAGTGCGCGTAAGTCTTCGGGTACTTGGTGATCGGGACCTTCACGTTCTCGCTGTTGAAGGTGAAGTCGTCGTTCTCGAGTGTCGGGCCCACGGACTCGGCGGTCTTGGCGTCGGGGAACATGAGGACCGAGAGGTGCGCCTTGCGCTGTTTGCCCTCGGCGTTGGGCGCCGTCGCCCAGGAGTTCAGCCAGCCGGCGACGAGGTCTTCGGCGACCTCGTCGAAGGTGTCGTTGACGATGAGCGCGCCCAGACCTTTACGGTTCAGCACGATCTGGGTGCCTGCCACGAACGAATCGAAGCGGTTGTCCCTGACATAGGCCGGATCGGCCTCGAACGGAAGGGCCACGTAGTCGCCGAGACGCTGAGCCTCCCAGGCGCGCGCCTGCGTCATGTTCTTGGCGTTGCCCACCGTGCGCGGCTGCGTCTGGTAGTTGCCGAAGTCCAGCTTCGACGTATCCGGCCCCGGCTTCGTCGCGGTTCCCGCCACCTCGGAACCGCACCCGACAGTGGCCGAGACCATGGCCGCGACAGCCACCGATACCGCTGCGCGCCGCGCCCGTGCACCACGATTGAGCAGCACACCCTCCCCCTCTGCCTATCCATCTGATCTGATCGTGGGTGACTGTTGATCAGTCTCCGCCCCCGGTGATCTGGTTCGCGGGCATAGTAGCGCACCCGCGGTTATGACTTCCTTGTCAGACGGGACGCGTGATCTACGACGGTGTCCGCGTAACCCCCTCAGACCTCGGTTCCGGTGCGCACGGCTGTGGGGCGTGGGGACTACTTCACCCGGCTCTTCAGGATGGGGAGCAGGCGGGAGAGGAGGGTTTGTTCGGAGTTGGCGGTCCAGGTGCGGATGGAGGTGACGGTGATCGGGTCGTCGATGGGGATGACGGTGGCTCGGGAGCCGGTGATCTGGTACGGGAGGCCGAGGAGGCCGCCGCCGCCTGCTTTTTCGTCGCTGCGGACGACGAGGATGTAGCTGTCGTCGGGGACGTCGAGGCGGGCGGAGGTGCTGGCGACCGGGCGGGGCGAGGGCTCGTCGCCGGACTTGGTGTAGTTGAAGTTGTAGACGAAGCCGAGGTCCTGCAGGAACTGGGTCTGCAGGGTGCCGCCGAGGTAGGTGGCGACCTTGTTCTCGGCGTCGACGTCGACCATCAGGACTGTTTTGCCGGTGAAGGCGGGGTTGTCCTGGCGGGCCCGTTCGACGGGGCTCAGCGCGTTCTGCGCGGTCGTGGTCGCCGGTCCGCCGCCGGTTCCGCTGTCGCCGCTGGCCGCCCAGACGCCGACGCCCACCGCGACCGCGACGGCGGCGACCATGGCGCCTGCGCCGAGCGCGATTTTCTTCTTCTTCGACGACTTCGGGGCGGAGGGGACGGTCCGGTCGGACACGGTGGGCGCCTGGGCCCACTGAGCCGGCGCCTGGATCGGGTACGTCGGTGAGGTGTGGTGGCCCGTGGGGTTCGAGCCGGGGACCAGGGCGGCCGCCGCGGCGTCGGTGAACTCGCGGCAGGACAGGAAGCGCTCGTGCGGATTCTTCGCCATCGCGCGGGCGAAGACCTGGTCGAGGGCGGGCGGCAGTCCGGCGCGCACGCTGGTCGGGCGGGGCGGTGGCTCGTGCAGGTGGCCCATCATGACCAGGGCCGGTTGCGTTGCGG
This sequence comes from Nocardia sp. NPDC050717, assembly GCF_040654275.1. Taxonomy (NCBI): domain Bacteria; kingdom Bacillati; phylum Actinomycetota; class Actinomycetes; order Mycobacteriales; family Nocardiaceae; genus Nocardia; species Nocardia sp. NPDC050717. The sequence continues at coordinate 261,149 of NZ_JBFAHR010000003.1, read as the reverse complement.
GATAAGGGTTCTGGCCGGTGAGCAGCTTGTAGAACGAGCACGCCAGGCTGTAGATGTCGGCGCGGTGGTCGAGCTGGCCGCCGGAGAGCTGCTCGGGCGGGGCGTAGGCGATGGTCGCGAGGAAGCTGCCGGTCTGGGTGAGCTCGGAGGCGTCGTCGGTCGACTTGGCGACGCCGAAGTCGGTGAGCAGCACCCGTTCCTCGTCGCCGTAGGTGTTCGACAGCAGGAAGTTGGCGGGCTTCACGTCGCGGTGCAGCAGGCCGCGATGGTGCGCGAAGTCCAGGCCCTTGCCGACCTCGGTGACGATGCGCAGCGCGCGCAGCGGGGTCATCGCGTGCGGGTCGCGCGCCAGCTCGGCGGCGGCGTCGGTGCCCTCGACGAACTGCATGGCGATCCACAGCTGGCCGTGCTCCTCGCCGCGGTTGTAGACCGAGACGATGTTCGGGTGGTCCAGGCACGCCGCGAGGTTGGCCTCGCGTTCGAAGCGGGCGCGGAACTCGGGATCGCGGCTGAGTTCGCCGCTCAGGATCTTGAGCGCGTCGGTCCGTGGCAGGCTCGGGTGACTGGCCAGATAGACCGAACCCATGCCGCCGGCGCCCAGCTTGCGGATGATGCGATACCCGCCGACGATGGTCCCTGGGCTCATCGCCATGTCCTACGATCTCCTGAGTCGTTACCGTGCTTCAGCTTCTCGGCGGGAGCATACTGGCCGCCGCGACAGTCCGCAGTCATCGGTTCAACGGGTGTTCGCGAAGAGCGCGTATTGCGCGGCCGCGCGCTGGTGGGCGTCGAGGAGCTGGTGGCCGCCGACGATCCCGACGTACTGGTTGTAGGCGACCATGCAGCTGAAACGGGTCTTCGTGGCCAGCGACTGATTCTCCACGCAGACGGCATCGGGCACGTTGGGCGGCGCGGCGGCCTCGGCCTTGGTCCGCCAGGGGAACAGCTTGTCGGCGACCGCCCGCTGCGCGGTGCTCGGGTCGGGCGTGCGGATGCCGATCGAGCCCCACGACAGCGCGACCTGCTCGGCCTTCATGGCGGTGAGCTGCTGGTCGACGTATTGCCGATCGCTGGGCAGGGCGTCGCCGGAGTAGTGCAGGACGCCGTGCTTACCGGTGACGAGCAGGGTCCCCGAGCCGTCCGGGTTCGACAGTTCCTCGGGATTGAGGGTGCGTGCGACCAGCCGGTCGGGGTCCCAGGGCAGCGACATGACCTCTTCGTCGGTCAGCGGCGTCGTTTTGGCGAGTGACTCGATCTGCTTGGTGTACGCCGTCTCGGCCATGGTGGTGAGGCCCGCCAGATCCGGTGTCGGGACCGAGAGCAGGAAGGCGATGACGTACGGACCGTGTGGCATGACCGTACGCAGGAAGGGTGCATCGGGACGCCAATGTGACAGTGCCGCAGGATATTTCGGCAGCGAGACCGGCTGGTTGCGACCCTCCTGGGCGGCGAGATCGACGTCGTGGAATTCCCTGGCCGCCGCGGTCGCGGCCGCGGCGTCGGGGAACTGCAGGACCATCGTGGTCGCGGTGAACTTGGTCGTGTCCTTCTTGCTGGGCCACGTGCTGGGACTGTTGATCGTGGCATCGGCGGAGGCGCCGTTGGATTCGAACCCGTAGAGCATCTTGTGCTTCTTCGCGACGGGTTCGAGCGCGATGTCGTTGCCGAGGGCCTGCGGGAGCAGCCCGGCGGACACGGTGGACGCGCGTTTGCCGTAGATCATCTGCGGATCGATGTCGTGGGAGTTGACGACGTAGTCGGCGATCCGCATCCCGGCGACCTTGTACATCTCGTAGAAGTCGGGCAGTTTCGGATCGTCGTGCGCGTCGTACGGCTCGGTCGGATACGGGCCGACGTCGAGGGTGCGGATATCGACCTCGGCCGGCGTCGCGGTGCCCGACACCGAAGCGCAGCCGGTGAGCACGGCGATCAGCGAGGCCGCGAGCAGCGCGGTGCCGCGGCGCCTCATGCGGCGTTCACCAGCAACGCGTACTGGGCGGAGATCCGCTGCTGGGCGTCGAGGAGCTGGTTCGACCAGACATAGGCGGCGTAGCGGTCGTAGGACACCGCGCAGTAGAACCGCACCGCCATCCGCTCCCGGCCGATGTACTCCTTGCACTGGGCGAAGGGCAGATTCTTCGGCGCGTCGGAACGGGTGAACTTCTTGGTCAGGCCGCCGATTTCGTCGCGAACCGCCTGGGCGCCCGCGATATCGCGCGCCCGGTAGACGTCGGAACCGTCGTTGGCGTACAGATCGACGCCGGCGCTGTCGATGATCTTCGCCATGGAGACGGGGTCGGAGGTGAAATGGCGTGCGGTCCGCCCGGCGTAGACGCCAGGGGGATTGATCCAGGAGTCCTCGCGAGGTCGCGGCGCGGTGCGTCCGAGCATGCCGTCGCGATCGCGTTGCAGCGTGGTCAGCTTGTCGCTCGGGGTGGGGACGAACTTCTGTACCGAGGGGACGATGGTGTCGAGGCTCTTGCGCGTCAGATCCAGCAGCGCCTGCTTGTCCACCTTCTCCAGCCAGATCTTGAGGTAGTCGTAGAGCCAGGTGTAGATGACGAGATGGCCGGTGGCGAACCAGGAACCGATCGACTGCTGATCGGGCTGCCAATGCGCCTTCGCCGCGGGGTAACCGGGGATCTCGATCGGCTGGTTGTTCGGCGCGTACTCGAAATCGGCGCGCTCGAGGGCGACAGCGGCCGCGGCGGCCTTCTGCGCGTCGGGGAAGATCATGACCGCGTTCACCATGTCGATGCCCTTGTTCTGGCGCTCGGTTTCGGCGGAGCTCACGAACCCGCCGATGAAATCCGGCGCGGTCTCGGCGAACCGGTCGACGGCCATGATCTTGCCGAGCGAGGCCTCGGCGTCGAGGAACACCGTCGCGATCGTGGGATTGGTGTGCACGAAGCGCGGATCGATATCGGCCGGGGTCGGCACGAAATCGCCCAGCCGTTCGGCTTCGATGAATCGCCCCTGATCGAGATTGGCGACCACACCGACCTCGCGCGGCTGGGTGGCATACCCGCCGACATCGAGCGAGGCCAGATCGACCGGCGGGTCGGTGGCCTCGGCCGCTCGGTCACCGGTGCCGCACGCGGCCACGGTCAGGAGCACGGCCGCCAGCGCGACGCACACCCTGCTCGGCATTCCCCGGGTCCGCACGACGATCACCCTCCCCGAATCGATGGTCGGCGGAATCCTACGACACCACGCCGACACACGGGCGGGCTCGACGGCTCACAGACTGTTCGCCAGCAAGGCGTACTGCGCGGAGATCTTCTGGCGGACGTCGGGCTCCTGGTCGGAGCTGACAATGCCGAGGTAGCGCTTGTACGGGACGTAGCAGCGGTACTTGTACTCCTCCTCGGAGTCGCCGTCGTCGTTGAGCTGCAGGCACTTGGCGCCGGGGATGTCGGTGGGCGCTGGCAGCGCGTCGTAGTGGCCGGAGCTGTCGATGAGGCCGGTCATCAGGGCCTGCGCCCCGGCCAGGTCGCGCACCCGGGTGACCGACCCGCCGTCGACGAGCGCGATGTGCTCGGCGCCCGCGGACTCGATGAGGCGCTGCCGCGCGGCCTGGTCGTCGGCGTTGTTCACCAGATGCGCGGGACTGTAGACCGCGAAGGAGTGCTGATCGGGGTCGAGCCCGGAGCGATCCTCGACGACGGCGCGGGCCAGCAGGCGCTCGCCGTCGACCGGGAGATCGGCGAGGTCGCCCATGGGGGTGGCGGTGAAGGTCGCGAGCTGGGCGAGCTCGGCGGCCAGGGTCTTGTCGACCCAGGCGGTGAGGTCGGCGGAGTCGGCGCGTGGGCGCTGGATGAACAGCGAGATCACGAACTCCTCGTGCGCGAGGAAGGCCCCGATGGTGGGCACGTTCGGCCGCCAATGCACGTATGCCTCAGGGTATTTGGTGGAGGCGAGCTTGCGATTCTCCGGCGAGACCGCGAGGTCCACGTCCTCGAGTTCCCGCGCGGCGAGGGTGGCCGCGCCCGCGTCGGGGAAACGGAGCAGGGCGGTGGTGACCGCGGTCGTGTCGTCGGCGGGTCGGGTCTGGCCCACCGGATCGGGCTTGTCGGAGCCGAGCGCGGCGTAGCCGGTGACGAACTTCCGGTTCTCCAGCACGGGTTTGGACACATTGGCGACGAAATCGAGCGCCCGCTCCACATCGGGGATGACGGTGCCGCCGCGCCCGTGCGACAGCGACGGGTCGATCCGCACGGCCGGAACGACGGCGGCCGACATCCGCATTCCCTCGACCAGTGCGCCCTCCTCGCCCGCGGTGTCGTCGTAGCTGTGCCGGTCGGTGGCGTAGGTGCCGGTTTCCAGGCCGCGCACATCGGGTTCGCCGGCGACCGGGGTGCCGCTCACGGCGCACCCGGTGAGGACGGCGGTCAGCGCGGCGCAACAGAGCGCGGACGCGATCCGGATCTTGGTCGAATTGCTCATCACAGGCCCCTCGCGTTCTTCGCGCTGTAGCAGTGAAGTTACCGGACGAAAGCCGCCCAGGGGGACCGATGTGGGCGGGTTTGCCATAGTCTGGAGAACATGGCGACGACCCTGCTGCGCGGTTCCGGTGGAGGCCGATACCTGTGAAGGATCGGCAGGTCGAAGTCGTGCCAGGAAGTCATGCGGTCGCGCGGGTCGCGGGCGCGGTGATCGTGGTGGCGCACCGGGGGCCCGGCCGCCCGACCGCGGAGGACACCGCGGCCGTCGCCCTGGAATCGCTGGCCGAGCTGGTGCGTGCCGCCGCCGAGGACCAGCCGGGCGGACCGGGCTCGGTGATCGCCCGCGAGGCGACGCGCTGGTTGATGAAGTACGCCGAGCAGATCTCGCCCGGCGTCCCGATCGATTTCGGGGTGCTCTCGGCCGCCGACAACGGCGGCGTGGCGATCTTCCTGCACGGCGCGGTCACCGCCGTGCTCGCCGGTGACGGCGCCAACGAGTACTACCGGGGCAGCGATGCCGCGTTCACCGTCGACCGGGTCGCGTCCGAACCGGCCAGGGCGGTCGCGCTGTTCGTCGACGACGCCAAGGGCCGCATCCCGGATCTGCCGCCCGACCGCGGCCTCGGCTGGCTGGTCGAGGGCATCGCGCAGGCGGGCGGGGCGGTGATCTGGTCCAATGGCGCGCGCTCGCGGATGCGGACCGCCGAGCCGGCGGGCGAGGTGCGCAGGCCACCACCGCCGACCGCGCGCATCGATCGGGAACCGCGTGGGCCGCAAGCGGGTTCGCGTCCCGTCGAGCAGCCTGCCACCGGGATGCAACCGGCGACCTCCATGCTCGACGCGGCGGGTAACGCGACCGGACCCGGCCATCCCGCGGTCACACCGCCCGATCCGAACAACGCCGAGACCCGCGCGGGCGGCACCAATCCGGCCCCCGAGCCCGATCCCGACCTGCAACGACGGCTGGAAGCGACCGCGCGGGCGACGGTGCTCACGGTCAAGGTGATGGGATTCAAGTGCGCACGTGCGCATCCCAGCGATCCGCGCTCGGCGTTCTGCACGGTCTGCGGCATGCCCGTCGACCAGACCCAGGCGCTGAGCGAGGTCGTGCGACCGCCGCTGGGCATGCTCGTCCTCGACGACGGCATGACCTACCTGCTCGCCGCCGACGCGGTGATCGGCCGCGACCCGGAGCACTCCGAGGCCGCCCAGCGCGGCCTGGTCCCGCTGCGGGTCGACGACACCTCGGGCGGCATGTCCCGCGCGCACGCCGAAGTGCACCTGGTGAATTGGGATGTGCAGCTGCTCGATCGCGGGTCGACCAACGGCACGCGCAGCCGGCTGCCCGGCTATCGCGACTGGATCAGGCTCACCCCGAACCAGCCACTGGTGCTGATCCCCGGCACCGAGATCATGATCGGCAACCGGGTCCTGCGCTACGAGCCCGCCGCACCACCCCCGTTCGGCTGACCCCGCAAGTCCCCCCGCCCCACCGGCACCGCACGACCCGACCTCGAGGAGGGTCCGCCGCGTCAGCGACACAAGGGGCGCGACCTCGAGCGCGCTAGCGCTCCAAAACTCAGCTGTAGCGCGACAGGCAGGTGGTCTCGCCGTTGAGGACCCCCGCGCGGAACGCGTCGACCCGGGAGAATCCGCTGGGCACCGTATTGCCCTCGGTGTCGCTGGCCGCAAGGCCGTCGGTGAGCAGGCCGGAGACCGCCTCGTCGAGGTCGCCCGCGGAGAGCTGGATGTCGCCCTGGCTGGCCGGGCGGCCCGGCTCGGCCAGCTTGCCGGTGACCACGCCGGACAGGCAGGCCGCGCGCAGGCCGGTCTTCGCGCCGGTCAGCTGCTGGCCGTGTCCCCGCTGCACCGCGAGGGTGTAGCGGGAGATGAACACGACGTAGCCGTTGTAGTCGCCGCTGACCTTCACCGGCAGCGGGCCGTCGTCGTCGTTGTCGACCGCGCCGCGCTCGGCCAGACCGGGGACGTCGGTGGCGATGACGTTCTTGGCCGGGCAGTAGGTGACGGGCTCGGTGGCGGCGCCGTCGGCGCAGTCGATCTTCGCGCCCGAGTAGTCGTAGGTCGGGCTGTCCTCGACGGGGAGGATGGCCTGCAGAGCCTTGCTCAGCTCGACCAGATTGTCCTTCGAGATCGGGTATTCGCCGCGGCCCTGGTCGCCGGAGAAGCTCTGCGGGAGGTTGCCGCGTCGCTGGTCGATCTCCTCGTCGTCGATGCCCTTGCAGCCGCGCGGGCCGTCGGTGAACCCGATCTGCACGGCGGTGACCCGCTCGAACGCCGAACCGTGCACGCTCTCCGGGTCGTCGGGGTCGGAGTCGCGGATCGAAACGGTCGCGGCCAGCACCGAATTCAGGCCGTCGGAGGTGTTGATCGTGAAGTGCTTCGACTTGCCCTCGGCGACGTGGCGCATGAACGCGCCTGCGAAGCAGTCCGCCTGCTGCTCCTTGACCAGCACCGGCGTCTTCTTGGTGACCAGCTTGGCCATGGTCTGGATGGCATGGCCGTACTCGTGGGCGAGCACCATCACCACCGACATCTTCCCGAAGGTCTCGGTCATGGTGGGCAGCAGCATCGCGCGGTCCCAGCCGATCGAGTTGTCGCTGCGGCAGTAGGCGGCGTTGACCAGGTGGTAGGTCGTCTCCTTGCAGAACTCCACCGCCTGGCCGCGGGGGGCACGGGCGTTCCAGGAGATCAGCTTCTCGACCGGTTCGAAGGTCTCGCCGCGGAACTCGGTGCCGAACACGCCCTGCCAGTAGGCCTGGATGTCGTCGATCGCGTTGAGTGCCAGCGTGTCGACCTCGCCGCCGTCGCCGTTGGTCGCGGTCAGCGTCGTGTCGGGGACGCCGGGGCGTGGCCCGTTCGGTCCGCCGGTGGTCGGCAGACCGGCCACCTTGAACGGATCGTCGTAGATCGAGACGCCGTGACCGTCGATCGCCCGCGTGCAGCCCACACTCAGCAGTGTGACCAGCGCAGCGGTGATCGCAACGAACACTTGGCCTTTCGACATCAGTCCCCCTGATCGGCCGGAAACATGGGCAGGTCGAGTGCCGGATCGGGCTTTCAGCCGTCTCGGGGGCACCGCCGATGTCCGGGCGATGGCATAGTATCCGCTCCATGTCTTCACCGGGGGCGCAGACCATCACCGTGCGCCATGATGGAACCGAACGAGTCTTCGAAGCGAGCCAGCAGATCACCATGGGCCGGGCGCCCGAGGTCACCCTGTTCGTGGACAGTCCGCTGGTCTCTCGCGTGCACGCCACTCTGCGCTTCCAGAACGGCGCCTGGGTGCTCGCCGACAACGGCAGCACCAACGGCGTGTTCGTCGACGCGCGCAGGCTGAGCCAGCCCGTCTCGATCGACCGGCCCACGCAGGTGCGTCTGGGGGACGCCATCAGCGGGCCGCTCCTGCACCTGGTCCCGGCGGCGCCCAATTCGCGCCACGCGGCCACGATGCTCGCCCAGCCGTCCCAGCCGCCCGCTCAGCACCGGCCGCCGCAACGTCCGCAGCAGCCGTTCCCGCCGCAACAGGCCAGACCGAATCCGCCGCAGCAACCGCAGTACGTGCCGACCTCGCAGCTGCCGTCGCAGCCGCAGCCGATGGCGCCGCAGGACAACATCAACATGACCCGGCGCGCCGACTCCTCGATGCTGCCGCCGGTGCGCAAGTCGGCCTCCACCGAGCCGGTGGCCCGCGGTGACCGCATCCCGCCCGGCGGCCTGAGCATCGGCCGTACCTCCGACAACCAGATCGTGGTGAACGATCCGCTGGCCTCGCGCAAGCACGCGCGCCTGGTGTCCTCGGCCGAGGGGCTGGTCATCGAGGACCTCGGGTCGGCCAACGGCACCTTCGTCAACGGCCACCGGCAGCAGCGCACGGTGCTGCGCGAGCGCGACATCGTCACGATCGGCAACATCGACTTCGTCGTCGCGCAGGGGGCGCTGGCGCATCGGCAGAAGCCGGTCGCCGAACTCGGGCTCTCGGTGCACGGCGTCGGATTCACCGTCGAGGGCAACAAGCAGCTGCTCGTCGACGTCAACATGCAGGCGGGCCGCGGCACCCTCACCGCGCTGATCGGCCCCTCCGGCGCCGGCAAGTCGACGCTGTCGAAGCTCATCGCGGGCAACACCCAGCCCTCGGGCGGTGTGGTCACCTTCGAGGGTCGCAACCTGCACGCCGAGTACGAGGCGCTGCGCTCCCGTATCGGCATGGTCCCGCAGGACGACGTGCTGCACCGTCAGCTCACCGTCCGTCAGGCCCTCGGCTTCGCCGCCGAGCTGCGACTGCCGCCCGACACCACCAAGGCCGACCGTCAGCAGGTGATCGACGGTGTGCTGCAGGAGCTCTCGCTCACCCAGCACGCCGACACCCGCGTCGACCGGCTCTCCGGTGGTCAGCGCAAGCGCGCGTCCGTCGCGATGGAGTTGCTCACCGGTCCCTCGCTGCTGATCCTGGACGAGCCGACCTCGGGCCTCGACCCGGCGCTGGACCGGCAGGTCATGCAGATGCTGCGCGAACTGGCCGACGCGGGCCGCGTGGTCATCGTGGTGACGCACTCGGTCGCCTGCCTGGACATGTGCGACCAGGTGGTGCTGCTCGCGCCCGGCGGCAAGACGGCCTTCGCGGGCCACCCCGGCGGCGTCGGCGCGGCGCTGGGCACCTCCGACTGGGCGGAGATCTTCGCCAAGGTCGCGGCCAACCCGGACCAGGCCTTCGCCGCTTACCGATCCAGGCAGGCCTACGTGCCGCCCCCACCGCCACCTCAGCCGCTGCAGCGCGGCAACGCGGGCGCGCCACCGCAGTCCAGCGGGATGCGCCAGTTCAGCACGCTGGCGCGCAGGCAGCTGCGGCTGATCTTCGCCGACCGCGGCTATCTCGCGTTCCTGGTGGTGCTGCCGTTCATCCTCGGCGCGCTGTCGCTGGTGGTTCCCGGTACCGACGGCTTCACCGAGGGCCCGCTGATCGCCCAGCCGGACGGCTCGTTCGCGCGGTCGAGTGGCGGTGAGGCCCAGCAGCTGCTCGTCGTGCTCATCCTCGGCGCCTGCTTCATGGGCGCCACGCTCACCGTGCGCGACCTGGTCGGCGAGCGGTCGATCTTCTATCGCGAACGCGCGGTGGGCCTGCTGCCCTCGGCGTATCTGATGGCCAAGATCGTCGTGTTCAGCGTGACCGCGTTCCTGCAGTCGGCGGTGCTGGTCGGCATCACCTTCCTCGGCAAGAAGGCGCCGCCGGAGGGCGCGCTGATCCCACCCGGCGGCGTCGAGCTCTACATCGACATCGCGATGACGGCGGTCTGCTGTGTGGTGTTCGGCCTGCTGATGTCGAGCCTGGCCAAGTCCAACGAGCAGGTCATGCCGATGCTCGTGGTGATGATCATGGTGCAGCTGGTGATGGCGGGCGGCCTGATCCCGGTGACCGACCGCGTCGGCCTCGAGCAGGTGTCGTACCTGTTCCCCTCGCGCTGGGGTTACGCCGCGGGCGCGGCGACGGTCGACCTGCGCGAGCTGGTCATCGGCGCGCAGGAGGACCCGCTCTGGGTGCACGAGCCGGGGATCTGGATTCTCGACATCGTGCTGCTCGTGGTGATCACCGCGATTCTGGCGGTCATCACCTGGAGCCGGCTGCGCCTGAAGAAGACGCAATCATGAGCGATCGGCAGGTCAGAGCCGTATCGGCGGGCAAGCTGCGCGCGCCGCTCGCCGACCGGGCACACTTGAGCCTGTGACCGTTCGAGTTGGCGCCCTGCATCTGGGGTGGGATGTGGTGTCCGTTGCCGCGGGCGGCGGACAGACCCCGATCCGCCCGGTTCAGGTGGAGGGCACCTACACCCCACCCGCCTATCTGCTCGCCGACGCGGCGGGCCGGCTGCACACCGCGGGCGTCGACCGGCAGCGGCCGGATCTCGGTATGGCGATCGCCGACGTGCGCGACATCCTCGGGCACCCGCAGATCGTGATCGCCGGGGCCACCTGGCCCGCCGAACTGGTGTTCCGTGCGCGGCTGTACAACCCGCTGGCCGCGGTCGGCAAGTACCTGCGCGGCAAGCCGCAGCTGGTCGCGCTGCCGTACCCGGACAGCTGGCCCGACGAGAAGGTCGACATCTACGCGGCCCTGGTCGAGCAGCTCGACGTGGTCGTCGAGCCGCTGCCGGAGAGCGTCGCGCTCTCTGGCTATGTGCGCGCTCTCGGGCTGGTCTCCCCGCCGAGTGAGCGGCATCGGCACGGCATCGGCGCCACCGGCGTGTACTCCGACGGCCGCACGCTGCTGGTCGTCGCGGTGCACGGTGACGACGAACAGCCCACCGAATCGGTCGAGGTTGCCGTCAGCGCCGAGGCGCTGCGCGATGCCCGCTCGGCCGACAACGTGGTCATCGAGGCGATGGCCGCGGCCCGCTCGATCGGCGCCGACACCTCCACGGTGCTGCTGGCGGGCAACGTCTGCTTCAACGACGCGCTGCGCCTGGCCTTCCAGAACCACCTCGGCCAGCGCCTGCAGGTGGCCGATCATCCGATGCACGCGCTGGTGCTCGGCGCCGCGCACCTGCTGGTCACCGAGCCGGGGCTGGACGAGGACGACTACCCGGACTCGCCGCATCCAGGGCAGGGCTACGCCGCGCAGGTCGGCTGGGGCGCGCCGCCGTCGGCGCCCGCGCCGGGCCAGCCGCCGAGCCCGGCCGGGATCGTCGCCGGTCCGCCCGCGCAGTCAGGGGGACGGCACGCTCTCGACGACCCGGAGGACGACGCGTCGCGCGGCAACCTGCTCGGCAAGGTGAAGAAGGGCTTCTTCGGCGCGCCCGCGGTGGTCGGCGCCGTCGCGCTGGCCGCGACCGCCTGGCACGCGGGCACCGCCGCCCCCGCTGTCGCGGCCGAGCCGGTGGCCTGCGCGTTCACGCCGTACGCGCACACGATCCCGCCCGAGGGCATCGCGAGCGCGCGCGGCGGCGGACTGGTGGACGACGACTCCTGCGCGACCCCCGGCATCGATACCCTGCGCTACCGCCTCCCCAGCCCGGCGGGGGCGACCGACCCGGGACCGCCGGTGGTGATCTAGGGGCTCGGCCCGATTGTGGCCCGGTGATGCGTGGCTGGTATCGTGGTCCGCTGGTGTGTGGAACGTTTCCCTTCTCGTGAGGGAGGCAGCACGTCGAAGTCCCGGGTCTCCACCGGCCGCCGGGACGATTCGATCCGCACCCCGTGGCCGGCAACACCGACGACAGACAGGGAACGACTGTGCCTACGTACAGCCCCAAGGCAGGTGACGTCACCCGCAAGTGGTACGTCATCGATGCCACTGACGTAGTCCTCGGCCGTCTCGCCGTGCAGGCCGCTGGCCTGCTGCGCGGCAAGGGCAAGCCGACCTACGCACCGCACGTCGATGGTGGCGACTTCGTCATCATCATCAACGCGGACAAGGTTGCCATCTCCGGCAACAAGAAGCAGGACAAGCTGATCCACCACCACAGCGGACACCCGGGCGGCCTCAAGTCGCGCACTGTCGGCGAGGTGTTGGCGACCCGTCCCGATCGTCTCGTGGAGAAGGCCGTCAAGGGCATGATCCCGAAGAACAAGCTGGGCAACGCGATCGCGGGCAAGCTGAAGGTCTACGCAGGCCCGAACCACCCCCACGCCGCGCAGCAGCCGGTTCCGTTCGAGATCAAGCAGGTGGCCCAGTGACCGCTCCTGAAGAGTTCACCCCCGAAGAGTTCGACGCGGTCGACGAGACCGTGGTCGAGGTCGTCGAAGACGGCGAAGGCTACGAAGACGGCGAGACCGTCTACGAGGCCTCCTACGAGCCGATCGTGATCGATCGTCCCGTGCAGACCGTCGGCCGCCGTAAGGAAGCCGTCGTTCGCGTGCGCCTGGTTCCCGGCTCGGGCAACTTCGTGCTCAACGGCCGCACCATCGAGGACTACTTCCCGAACAAGGTGCACCAGCAGCTCGTGAAGTCCCCGCTGGTCACCGTCGAGCGTGTCGAGAGCTTCGACATCTACGCTCGCCTGGTCGGTGGCGGCCCCTCGGGTCAGGCGGGCGCGCTGCGTCTGGCCATCGCCCGTGCGCTGATCGAGGTCACCCCCGAGGATCGCCCCGCGCTCAAGCGTGCCGGCTTCCTGACCCGTGACCCGCGTGCCACCGAGCGCAAGAAGTACGGCCTCAAGAAGGCCCGTAAGGCGCCTCAGTACTCGAAGCGCTGATTTACGCACTGCCGGCCACCATCGTTCGCATCCGCTAGGTATGCTCCCCGCGAGAGCGGGGACGAGCCCGGTCGGCGGAGCACGTGTGCGAGAGCAGGCTTCCAGCACGGCTGGTCGCCTGCTCTCGTGCTGTATTCGGGGACCTACTACCAGTAGAGGGTTTTATGGGACGGCTGTTCGGCACCGACGGTGTTCGTGGACTCGCGAACGACACGCTGAGTCCGGAACTGGCGATGCGCGTCGCCGCCGCGGCGGCACAGGTGCTCTCGCGCGGCAAGAAGCGCGCGGTCGCGGTGGTCGGCCGTGATCCGAGGGCCAGCGGCGAGATGCTCGAGGCCGCGGTGACCGCGGGCCTGACCTCGGTGGGTGTCGACGTCCTCTCCGTCGGCGTGCTGCCCACCCCCGCCGTTGCGTACCTGACCGGCCTCTACGACGCCTGCTTCGGCGTGATGATCTCCGCCTCGCACAATCCCATGCCCGACAACGGCATCAAGATCTTCGCGGCAGGCGGGCACAAGCTCGACGACGCCGTGGAGCAGCGGATCGAGGCCCTGATCGCCGACGGCGTCACCGTGCGCCCGACCGGCGCGGGGATCGGCCGCGTGCGCGGCGACTACACCGTCGAGGGCACCCACGAACGCTATGTCGAGCACCTGCTCGAATCGACCGGCCAGAACCTGTCCGGGCTGACCGTTGTCGTCGACTGCGCGCACGGCGCGGCCGCCGAGGTGGCACCGCAGGTGTACCGGGAGGCGGGCGCGACGGTCATCGCGATCAACGCCGAGCCCGACGGCCTCAACATCAACGATGGTTGCGGCTCCACCCATCTCGACGCCGTGCGTGCCGCGGTGCTCGAGCACGGCGCCGATCTCGGCATCGCCCTCGACGGCGACGCCGACCGCTGCCTCGCGGTGGACGCCGCGGGCGAGACCGTCGACGGCGACGCGATCATGGCGGTGCTGGCGCTGGCCATGCGCGAGGCGGGCGAACTCGTCGACGACACCCTGGTCGCGACGGTGATGAGCAACCTCGGCCTGCACATCGCCATGCGCGCCGCCGGGATCACCGTGCTCACCGCCGCCGTCGGCGACCGGTACGTGCTCGAGGAGCTGCGCCGCGGTGGGTACAGCCTCGGCGGCGAGCAGTCCGGCCACGTGGTGTTCCCGCGCTTCGGCACCACCGGCGACGGTGTGCTCACCGGCCTGCGGGTGATGGCACGGATGGCGCAGACCGGCCGGTCGCTGGGCGAGCTGGCCGCGGTCATGAGCACGGTGCCGCAGGTGCTGGTGAACGTGCCCGTCAGCGACAAGGCCGCCGTGGCCGCCGCCCCCGAGGTGCGCGACGCGGTCGCCGAGGCCGAGCGCGTGCTCGGCGAATCGGGCCGGGTGCTGTTGCGGCCCAGCGGAACCGAGCAGCTGGTGCGGGTGATGGTCGAGGCGACCGACCCGGCGCAGGCGCGACAGCTGGCCGATGATCTGGCCAAGCGGGTCGCCGCCGTCTAGCTGTACGTCTGGCGGGCCGCGCCGGTCCGCTCTACTATCGGGCTACGCCGTAGGACCTGTGTGCCGGTGGCGCGTGTGCTGCTCGGCGCACCGGATAGTTTGGCGCGCAGCACGATTCGAAGGGGGCCGATTCATGGCGTCGCTGCCTGCCCGCAACTATCACGACCAGGACCGGTACCCGCTCGACTACGGCACCCCCGACCCCTATCACCGCTGCGGTGGCGCGTGCGGCAGGCCGGGGTGCCGGGATGTGCCGCAGGGTTATTCGCACACCGTCCCCATCCGGGACGAGGGCTACGGCCAGCCGGTCGAGCACTACGAACCGGTTCCCGAGCCGACGCGCGGACTGTCCCTGCCCGTGCCGAGGGTGCCGCGGTCGCGCTCGCTCATCGCCGTGGTCGCGATCCTGTTCGTCACCGGTCTCGCGGGGCTGCTGGGCGCGAAGTTCGGCTCCGACATCGACCTGTTCGGCGCCGCGGAAACGGCTGTGGTGCGGTCGTTCTGATCAGAACTGGCCGGCGACGAAGCCGCTGAACAGCACCAGGAACCCGCCGACCTCACCGGCGATCAGCCCGTACATCGACAGCCGCAGCCCGGCGGGAATCGCGCCGGCGAACTGGTTGGTGGTGTCGCGCTTGGCGCCGTGCAGCGCGTAACTGGCGATCGCGCCGGCGAAGAATCCGAGGATCACCAGGTCGGCGCTCAGGTTGACGACCGTCGGCCACGCGCTGAGCTCGGTGAACACCGCGAGCAGCACCCCGGCGAAGGAGTACATCAGCGCCGCGCGATGCGCGATGTCGACGTAGACGTGCGCCGCGCCCTCGGCGGAGGTCCGGATGCCGTGGTACTTCCACGCCCCGAGCAGCAGGGCGCTCAGGAAGATCAGGCCGGTGGCGAGCAGCGTGAGGCGGGTGTCGATGCCGAGGTCCATACCGGGTCCTATTTCTCGGTGAGCGTGCCGTCGGCCATGTGCCAACGCCGGGTCGCCCGCACAGAATCCAGCATCCGGCGGTCGTGTGTCACCAGAATCAAGGTGCCGGTGAAGGATTCGACAGCCTGCTCGAGCTGTTCGATGGCGGGCAGGTCGAGGTGGTTGGTCGGTTCGTCCAGCACGAGCAGGTTCACTCCGCGTGCCTGCAACAGCGCCAGCGCCGCCCGCGTGCGTTCGCCGGGGGAGAGCGTGTCGCACGCGCGGGTGACATGCGGGCCGCGCAGCCCGAACTTGGCCAGCAGGGTGCGGACATCGGCATCGGGCCAGTCCGGCATGGCCGCGCCGAAGGTGTGCGCGAGGCTGTCGGTGCCACGGAACAGGCCGCGCGCCTGGTCGACCTCGCCGATCTCGACACCGGAACCCAGTGCGGCGGAACCGGAATCGGGGCTGATCTTGCCGAGCAGCAGCCCGAGCAGGGTGGACTTGCCGGAGCCGTTGGCGCCGGTGAGGACGATGCGATCGGCCCAGTCGATCTGGGTGGTGATCGGGCCGAGCGTGAACTCGCCCCTGCGCACGACGGCCTGCACGGCGGTGGCGACGACCGCGCCGCTGCGTGGCGCGGTGGCGATCTCCATCCGCAGCTCCCACTCCTTGCGCGGCTCCTCCACCACGTCGAGCCGTTCGATGCGCCGCTGCGTCTGCCTGGCCTTGGCCGCCTGCTTCTCGGTCGACTCGGCGCGGGTCTTGCGGCCCATCTTGTCCGAGTCGTTCTTGCCCTTGCGGCGGGCATTGCGCACGCCGTGTTCGAGCCAGTTGCGCTGCATCTGCGCCCGCGCTTCCAAACCGGCCTTGGTGTCGGCGAATTCGTCGTAGGCCTCGCGGGCGTGCCTGCGCGCGATCTCGCGTTCGGCCAGATACGCCTCGTAGCCACCGTCGTAGAGGCCGACCTGCTGCTGCGCCAGATCCAGCTCCAGCACCCGATTCACGGTGCGCGCCAGGAACTCCCGGTCGTGACTGATCACCATCAGCGGCACCCGCACGCCGGTCACGAAGCGTTCCAGCCGGTCCAGACCGTCGAGGTCGAGGTCGTTGGTCGGCTCGTCGAGCAGCAGAATGTCGAAGCGCGACAACAACACCGAGGCCAGGCCCGCCCGCGCGGCCTGCCCGCCGGAGAGCCCCGTCATCGGCGTGGCCAGCCCGCCCGCGAGGCCGTCGGTGAGCCCGAGATCGGCGGCGACCTCCTCGGCACGCTGGTCCAGATCGGCGCCGCCGAGGGCGAGCCAGTGTTCGAGGGCGGGGGAGTAGTCGTCGTCACCGCCCTCGCCGAGCCGTTCGGCCGCGTCGTCCATCACCCGCTGCGCGTGCGCGACACCGGTTCGGCGGGCCAGGAATTCGAGCACCGTCTCGCCCTCGATCCGTTCCGGCTCCTGCGCCAGGTACCCGACCGTCGCGTCCGGCGGGCTCACCGTGATGCTGCCCGCGGCGGGCGACCGCTCGGCGAGCATGCGCAGCAGCGTCGACTTGCCCGCTCCGTTCACCCCGACCAACCCGATCACATCACCGGGCGCGAGGGTGAAGTCGAGGTCGGCGAACAGGGTCCGCTCGGCGTGCCCGGCGGACAGACCGGTGGCTTGCAATGTCGTGCTCACCCCCTAGAGTCTGCCCGCCTCGGGGTAGGACCCTGAGATCGGGCCCGGCGGAAATCAGGGTGCGAATGGGTCTGCCGACCGATGCGACCGGGGCTCCCGATCGGCACAGTGGAATCATCACCGCTCGACAGGAAGGCAACACACAATGACTGCCCCCGCCCGCCGCTTCACCCGTTCGACCAGCGACAAATGGATCGCCGGCGTCTGCGGAGGGATCGCGGAGTACTTCGGCTGGAACGCCAACATCGTCCGCCTGGTCTTCGTCGTCTCCTGCCTTCTGCCCGGCCCCCAGTTCCTGCTCTACCTGATCCTGTGGCTGATGATGCCCAAGAAGTAAGGGCCCGCCCCGTCCCACACCCGCTCGCGGATGACAAGATGGTGGTAATTCCGCCGCGCCGTCATCCGCGAGTCCTGTGTTCGAGGAGGAGTCCCATGGTCACCTCAGGCGACAGCCTCGGCCTACCCGACATCGACG
The DNA here is from genome assembly GCF_040654275.1 of Nocardia sp. NPDC050717. NCBI lineage: Bacteria > Bacillati > Actinomycetota > Actinomycetes > Mycobacteriales > Nocardiaceae > Nocardia > Nocardia sp. NPDC050717. Next base: position 243,940 of record NZ_JBFAHR010000003.1, on the reverse strand, counting down.
CCCACACCCCACTGGGCAACCTCGGCCCCGTCGAACTCCATCAGCCGTCCCAGGACCTCGACGGCGACGGCGTCGTCGACTCCATCACCAACGCCACCCCCCACGACACCAGCATCTGGTCCGACTACGACCACGACGGCATCGCCGACCACGTGACGGTGGTCGAGTCCGACGGGGACTACGCGGCCTGGGAGTACCACCGGAATCCCGACGGGACGTCAGAGTGGCGGCGGACCGATCAGGGAAATCTGGGGGAGTGATTTTTCGGTCGGCGGGTGGTGGAACCGCCGGGCTGGTTCGTGCGTCGAAGTAGGTAGGGCGCTATCCGGGCGCCGTCACTTGTGGAGGTGGGGGATGGGTACGCAGGTTTCCGGCGGCGTCGTCGTCAATCAGGCCGCGATGACCACCTCGGTCAACAGCCTGAAGACCACCGTGTCCGAGGTGCGCACCGCGGCGAAGAATGTGGCGAGCAACGGCTGGGCTGGGGGCAACGGCAGCGAGGCGGGCCGGTCCTATGCGGCCCAGGGCGTCCGCATCTCCCAGGGGATCGACAGGGTGGTCACCTGGCTGAAGGTCTGGACCACCGCCACCGAGGCGACCGCCGATGCGATCGGCAAGGCCACGGTCGAGTTCACTGATGTGGACAAGAACACGGCGCGGGCCCTCGACCAGACCGCCGCGAAGTGAATCCCTGACGAGGGCGGGAGCTGCTGCGATGACCAAGTCCGTGGACCAGATCCTCGATGACGGGGCGAAAGGGCTGCTCTACTTCGAGCAGTTGTTGCCGCTGTACCAGGAGGCGTTCGGCACCGACCTCGGATGGCCGTTGCTGAAGATCCAGGCGGCGTACGACCAGGAGCGGGGCATGAACCTCGCGAAATTGCAGGCTTCCGCCGACGCCTTGAAGGCGATGATCACCACCGCTGACACGCGGCGAGGTGAGCAACAGGCCGCGGCCGACGGTCTGGGCGCAAGCTGGCAGGGCGAGGCGGCCGAGGCGGGTATCGGTAGGTTGCGCGAGATCGTCGGGCTGGCGGAACAGGACCGCAATCTGACACAGACGCTCGCGACCGCGATGTCCGATGCGGTGCCCGCGCTGCAGAAGATCGTCGAGGACAAGGCGACGACCGTCGAAAGGATCGCGGCCGGTCACCTGGTCGCCGTGGGCGGCCAGCAGACGCTGATCACCGTCGAGGGAATGTCGGTGATCGATATCCAGCAGATCATCCGCAGCAGCAAGTCCGGCGAGATCCTGGATTCGCTGCTGAACAGGCTGACCGAGGTCCACGGGATCGAGAATCGAACCGACGACGTCGAGCGGCGATCCGAGGACTGGAAACAGGCTGTCAGGGCCACCTGCCAGGAGTGGCTGGATGAGGTCTTCAAGCAGGGGTACAGCGACAAACTCGGCATCTTCACCGAACAGTGCACCGTCACGCAGACCTCGATCGAGGCGAAGTACACCGTCATCCAGGCCGCCGCCGACGCGATCGAAGAACGAACCTATCCGTCCGTCGCCGGAGTGGCCGGGGCGCCGGCGGATCAGCCGGCGAAGGGCGACCAGTCCGGTGACAACGGAAACCAGAATTCCAACGGCAATCAGAATTCGAACGGAAACCAGAACTCGAACGGTGGTCAGAACACCTCTGGCGGCGGTCAGACCACGTCAGCCGGTACCCAGAACGGGGACACCACGTCGCCGGTCAAGACGACGACCCAGGACACCGACGACGACACCGATGATGACGACACCGACGATGATTCGGATACCAGCACGGCGTTGAGCAACCTCGCCACCACCCTCAGCGAGCTGGGCACCACTGTGTCGAGCGCGCTCACCGGCGATCTGGGGGATTCGCTGACCTCGGCGGCGGAATCGGTGGGCACCGCGATCACCGATGGCGTCGAGCAGCTGACCGAGCAGGCAAGCAGTCTGCTCACCGGTGAGCACGAGGCATCGTTCCAGATCGGCGACGTCGAGGTCAGCGTGCAGGCCGGCGAGAACGGACTGTCGTTGACCACCACCGACGCCGCCGGCGCGACCACCGAGTATCGGTTGAGGTTGGACGAGAACGGAATCCCGGTGATCGAGCAGGAGTCGAGCGCACCCGACGCGGTCACGCCGACCGAGGACGACGGTGCCGGCGTACTCGGCTCGGGCACACCGCAATCCGGTACCGGCCAGGGCTCGGGTGGTCCCGCTGACACGGACGACGGTGCGGCGCCAGAGACTCCCGATCCAGTCGCTCCGCCCGCCGCCGCCGAGAACGGCAGTGGCGAACCAGATTCCGGCTCGGAAACGGGTGGTGTACCGGTGACGCCGCGGGCGAACCGTCAGGAAACTGATGGTGAACACACTTCGACTGTCGAGGATCATCAGGCGAACGACGCAGGTGACAGCGGTGCGGTGCTGGCCGAGGCAGGTCCGCTGTGATGCCGGGCAGCGTTGGCGCATCGCGCCGGACGCCGGGAGAATGATCGACCGTGGACTACGCGGCGGAGATCGAGCAGATCGCGGCCGAAGCGCACCGCCGCTCGGTCATGCTGAGAGAAGAGCTCGACGACATCGATCGCCAGAGCGCCCTTCGCGCACAGCAGGTCGCTGCCAATGCGAGCAGACGCTTCGACGCTGTCGTCGAGCTGCTCGCGCGGGATCGGGATGACGGGCCCGGAGCCTCTGAGCCGCAGCCGGTGCAGGAGGAAGTGGCCGCGCCGATCACGCGGACCGCGTCTCCGACACCGCGGACGTCCCTCGTCGCGGCACCCGAGCCGGACCCGAACCTGACGCCCGAACAGCAGCATCAGGCCGAGATCCGCGCCGCCGTGGCGCGTGCCCGAGCGGCCAGAGAGGCCCACTCGACGGTGACGCCCTCCGATGGGGACTACGACTCGGAATCCGAGTACTACCGTCGTTCGACCTGGCTGGACTGACCGATACACCGTCGAGGAGATCGGTTGGTCACGTGGCCGCCGGGAGCGAAAGGCAAAAGCTGGTGAATGACTTGGTGACGGGCGGGTCTATCGCGGGCTACCGCCTCGAGCGGATACTCGGACGCGGCGGAATGGGCACCGTGTACCTCGCGCAGCACCCGAGGTTGCCACGTTCGGTGGCCTTGAAGCTGTTGGACGAGAACATGTTCGGCGACGCCGAGGCGAGGGCTCGGTTCCAACGCGAGGCCGACCTCGCCGCGCGCCTCGATCACCCGAATGTCGTCACCATTTTCGACAGGGGCGTGGAGGGCAGGCGGCCGTGGATCGCCATGCAGTACGTGCACGGCACCGACGCAGGCGCCGAGGGGCGGGTCGAGCCGCAACGGGCGATTCGGATCATCTCCGGGGTGGCCGCAGCGCTGGATTTCGCCCACGGACATGGGGTGCTGCATCGAGACATCAAGCCAGCGAACATTCTACTCGGGCGCACCGAGACTGCTCAGCCGGAGCGTGTCCTGGTCGCCGACTTCGGTATCGCGCGGCTGCAGTTCGATCAGAATCCGGTGACGCAGACCGGAACCTTCACCGCCACTCTGGCTTACGCGTCGCCAGAGCAATTGGCAGGTCTGCCACTGGATCCGCGGTGCGATCAGTATTCCCTCGCTTGTACCTTGTTCGTCCTGCTGACGGGAGCTCCGCCGTACGCCGCGACGAACCCGGTCGCCGTGATCCAGGCGCATATGTCGGCCGATCCACCGGCGATCTCGGCGCACAGCCGCAATTTGCCGGCGGCACTGGATTCGGTGCTGCGGCGAGCTCTGGCCAAGCGTCCGGGGGATCGGTTCGGGACCTGCGCGGAGTTCGCCGACGCCGTGACGATGGCATTCCAGTCCTCGCTGGTCGACCTGGGGCCATGGTCTGGCAGCAGGACATCCCCGACGGCGGTCGCCGCCACGCCACCGGTCGCGGCGGTGAGATCGGGAAGTGCGATGGCGGCACATCGTCCGGCCACGCCCGCGCCCTCCGGTCGAGGGCGGCGGCAGGGTGTATGGCGTCAGCGCTTGGAGACGATGGGCGTCATCCTCGCTCTGGGGTGGGTCATCGCGATAGTCTTGCTCGCTGTGCTGTCCTGAATCACGGTGGCTGCGGGATCAAGCCGGTCGAGGTTCGATGGACTGGAGCAGACCCCAGTCGAAATGCGCCCAGTAGAGGCAGTCGTCGCCGGTCTCGGGGTCCAGTGTCTTCAACGAGGCCACATCTCCGATGGAACCGAAGCCGTCAACGAAATCGGTGGTCCCCAAAGTGATTTCGTGAAACTCTGCCCAGGTGCATGACCAAGGCGCGAGGTCGGCTACCGATGCCACCGCAGGTTGTGGTGAGCCGGGCGTACGCAGGAGGTTTCTCAGCAATGCGTTGTGGCCTGATATCTCCATCCATTCCAAGCGTAGACCCGGCCAGAAAGGCAAATCCCAACCTGCATAACGTATTTCTCGGCCACCGTGGTACTTCGACCGTTCGGAGTCCGGTGTGCCCCAGGCATCCAGGTACTCAGCGATCCTGGTGAACTTGTTCGTTGCGTCGGTGAACCACCACCGTTTCTCCGCGGCGGCGGCGTCATCTCGTGTCGCCCCGACCTCGGCCAAGAGCGCCCTGCTCTGTTCCGGAGCGCTGGTACACATCGCGTGCAACATCGAAAGCTGGAAGTCGTACAGTGACGTCACGGGCCTGCTCTTCATCGTCCCTCCTCGATCGGCGTAGGCCGACTATGACGGTCCGCGTGCGAAAACGGAAGACTTCTTCGACCTGGATCATCGCTTCCCCGAGGATGTTTCAAGGACCTCCGCTCCCTCGGCGAGGTTACAGCTGTCGCGCTCTAGGTTCGCCGGCTGAGCGTCATTCGGCTGACGACAGCCGTGGTGAGGATGATCGCGAGGGAGATCGACACCCACACGATCAGTGCGCTTTCGGTTTGGGCGTGCATGATCGGGACGGCGAGGGCGATCGCCGCGAGTCCGGTGCCGATGAGCCAGGCGCTCGGGGTGTCGGTCTTCGCGGGTATCGGGGTTCGGGCGAGGGCCAGGATCAGGGCCAGCAGTGTCAGGGGTGGCACCGTGAATTCGAGGGGGTGAGTTCCCGACCAGAGGTCCCACCAGCCTCCGCCGTGCAGCCGGTGGATGAGCGCGATCGCCGCGATCATCAGGATGGGGGCTGCGGCGAGGGTAGCCGCCAGCTGCGGATCAGGCCGTCTCGGAGAAGAATTGGAGATGATGGTCAGTAGCTGCCCGATGGCGATCGCGCCGGCCGTGACGGTCACGGTGGCGATCGCCGACTTCATTAACGTGGGTCCCATGGCCAGTGTCAGCGGGCTGCCGATCAGAGAGATCGCCAGTGCGGTCACGCAGACGGTCCGCGGGTCCAACACGCGGCCTACCTGCGGTGCGAGGCATATCGAGCCGAGGATCAAGGTCACCAACGCGCCGCCGGAGATCTGCTCGGAGACGAACATCGACCAGTAGTCCATGCCACGCGTGCTGAGTACGAGGGAGAAGAACGCGCACCACAGTGCGATCAACAGGGGTACTCGACCGCTCGACGGCGCAGGAGGTCGTGGTCGCATCGGCGTGGCGGGCACCTGATGGTGGCCCGGCGGGGCGACGGCGGCCGGAGCGTTCACCGGCGCCCACCCGGGAGCCGGAGCACCCATCGGCGCGACGAGATTCGCACGCAGTGCTTGCTGCGCTGCCTGCGCGAATTCGGTGCAGGAACGGAATCGCTGATCCGGATTCTTGGCCATTGCCCGCTGGACCACCAGGTCGAGTCCGCGTGGCAAGCCGGGCCGTCGTTCCGAGAGGAGCGGCGCGGGTGCGGACATGTGCGCGCCGATGACCGCGACCGGGTTGGTCGCGGTGAACGGAGCCGTACCGGTGAGGAGCGTGAAAAGCGTGCAAGCCAAGGAGTATTGATCACTGCGATGGTCGAGAGTGCCGCCGGAGAGTTGTTCCGGCGAGGCGTAGGCGAGCGTCGCGGTGAACGTGCCGGTCTGGGTGAGGCCGTTGACCTCGTCGCGCAGCCGTGCGATGCCGAAGTCCGCGAGGAGCACACGTTCGGGTTGCTGGGGTTCCGGGCTGGACAGCAGGATGTTGGCCGGTTTCACATCCCGGTGCAGGATGCCGCGACCGTGGGCGAAATCCAAGGCGGCCGCGACATCGCCGATGATGCGTACCGCCCTGGCCGGATCCATCACGCCCTGCGTTCCCGCGTCGGCACCCGCGACATACTGCATGGCGATCCAGAGGTTGTTCCCCTCGAGGCCTCGGTCCTGCACGGCGACGATGTTGGGATGATCGAGCCGGGCCACGAGATCGGCCTCGCGTTCGAATCGCTGACGAATCTCGTTGTCGCCCAGTAGTTCCGAGTTGAGAATCTTCAGAGCGACGTGGCGTGGCAGCCGCGGATGCCTGGCCAGGTACACCGTCCCCATCCCGCCCCGGCCGAGGACCCGCTCGATCCCGTAGCCGGCGAAGGTCGCCGACGTCCCCCAGGTGTCCACTGTGATCCTTGTCTGTGTCGATCTCGGTCTGTCTCGATGGTCGGGCGCCTGGGTGTTCAGCCGAACCAGTTTCGGCCGCGGAAGTATTCGCTCTCTTGGTCGTAACCGTCGTAGTCGATGGGCTCGACGCGTTCGGCTGCTCGGCGCGCGGCGGCCGAACGAGCGATCGCCTCGCGCGCCTCGCGCAGTTGGTCTTCGTGGAGGGTGGTCGCGTTGTCGGCGGGTGGCCACTGCTGCTGCGTGGTGAGGGCGGGGCGTTGCCCAGTCGCTTGCTCCTCGGCGATTGCCCTGGCGCGCTCGGCGGCCGCGTGTGCCATCGCTTCGCGTTGTTGTTCCTCGCGGCGCACAGCATCCAGATCGATGGCCGGGTGTGGCTCGGTCGGCGGCTCTTCCCTGCCGTTGTCCTGCTGCGGGGCCTCCTGCTCGGCGGCCCGCTGCTCGGCATCCCGCGCCGCTGCCAGGAAGGCATCGCCCTTGGCTTGCAAGCGGGCTCGTTCGTCCTCGAACTCGACCCGCAGCATGCGGACCCGGCGCAGATGCTCGGCGACCAGATCTTCGATGGGGGAGTAGCTCACAGCGGACCTGCCTCGGCCAGTTGGGCGCCGGTGTCGACGGGCGGCTCCGGTTCGGGGACAGATGCCAAATGCTCTGTGTCGGTGTTCTGACCGGGGTTGGCTGCGGGTATACCCGCCCCTGGCTGAACGGGCGCAGTTTCGGGAACTGCCGCGGCAGGCTCCTCGGTGGCGGGCTCGGTCGGTGCGGCGGGTGCGCTGGGCGCCGGTTCCGCCGTCGCCGCCGAGTCGGTGATCACCGGGATGCCGTTCTCGTTGAGCGTGAGGCCGTATTCGTGCGCCGTGCCCGCCGAGTCGGTCGTGGTGAGGGTGAGGCCGTTGTCTCCAGTCGCCAAGCTGACCGTTGTACCCGCGATGGTGAACTCGGCGTTCCCGGTTCCGTTGAACAGGCTGCTCAGCTGCTCGACTCCGCTGGTGATGGAGGTGCCGAGCGAGCTCAGTCCGGTGCCGATCGACTCGGCGATCGATTCGGCCGACGTGCCCGATCCTGAAGTGAGGCTCGACAATTCGCTGACCACCGAGCTCAGGGTCGACAGGCCACTCGAGACGGTCGACAGCAAGCTGCTCAGATCGGTGGACGAGCTGTCGTCGGTGTCGTCGTCATCGTCGGTGTCGTCCGTTGTGGTCGGTGTCTTCGTGCCGGCCGTATCGGTTTTCGTGTCATCGTCGGTTGTCGTGGCGGGGGTGCCGCCGTTCGCGCCGGTGTCACCGTTGTTCGTGGTGTCGCCGTTGGAGGGGTTGCCTTTGCTGGGGTTCCCGTCCTGCGTGGTGTCCGGTGCGGGTGTGTCCGACGGCATCGGATACGGTGCGGCATTCAGTGCCGCCAAGGCGATTGTAGCTTGCTGGAAAACGTCGCGGACCACTGCAGAAGTATCCTTGCAGACCTGTTCGAAATGCAGCACGGTCGCCTCGAACTCTGGGACGAACGACTCCCGAAGAAACCTCATGTGGAGAGGGGAATCTTCCTTGTTGCCGTATACAGCCTCTTTAATCTTGGCGAGGCCGAAGAGATTTTCGGACGCGAAGTCGACTTTGAAGTCTGCGGTACCTCGTGGCCGCCAATATCCCCTGACGTCCGAGGCCTTTTCTGCGACAATGGTTCGTAGAGCGGTGGCAAGTTCGAACAGTTCCGTGGATGCGATGTTCGCGTGATCGTAGTCCTCCTCTGCGCGGCGAACCTGCTCGTTGAGCATTGTCAGCGCTGCCTCCCCGGCATCGCCTTGCCAAACACGGTTGAGGTTGTCGCGTTGGGACTGTTGCACCCGAAGCTCAGTGTTGAGCTGAGGAATTGCTCCCTTCAGTGTTGTTGCCATGCGCTCGATGGCTTCGATATCAAGCCCTCGTTCGGAGTCGTACAAGGCGCATAGCTGATAATAGTCTCGGCTGGCGATGTCGCTGTTCCCGATTCCATGGATTTTCAGGCAGTCTTTGTACAGCGGGAGATAATGCTCGAAGTACTCGAGTCCGTCGTCGCCTTCATCGAGAATCTTGTCGGCATTTCCGGCGGACCCGGATACTGTGTGGTCCTTCTTCCAGTCCGTATTTCTCTCATCGTCGGCACGGCTGTTCGGATCGTCAGGAACCAGCGTGGACCAACCTGCCATCAGAGACTCACCCCAGCAGCGGTGATCTTGGTGACGTTCGCGTCATCCACCGACGCGTACGTGTTCGCGCTGGTCGTGTACGCGCTCCCCGTCTTCGTCACGGCCGTCTCCCAATGCGTCAGCCACGCACCGATGTTCACGATCTCGGCACCGAATTTCGTGCCTTCGTCCCCGTAGGCCTTCCCTCCCTGCGCGGCGGTGAACGACCATCCCTTGATGTCCTTGTTCAGAGTCTTGATCTTGTCCCCTGAACTGGTCAGATTCCCCCCGAGCTTGCGCAGCTGCGTCGGATCGACCGTCACGTGACCGCCCACCGGACCCTCCCCTTCGTCTTCCCTCACCGCCTAGCGTGGGCTACATACTAGGCAGCCATGCGATCGGTCGCACCTACGGCCGCAAGTGCTTCGGTGGCTGAGGGCAGCGGAAGAAGTGATGCGCCACGGCGTGTGGACAGGTCATGTCCACGCGTGCGCGGGCCGTGTGACTATCCCCGGATCAGCTTGGCGACCGTGCCGAGGGAGAGTTTCGGGGCTGCTTGTTCTACCGGGGCCGTGGGATCGACCAGGGTGGTGTGGGGGATGGCCGATTCGGGGTCGGTGAAGGGGGCGTAGGTCTTGTCGGCGGTGAGGGTATGGAGGAGGTAGCCGGTGAGGACGGCTCGGGTGGTCTTCTCGGTTTTGTGTTCGTAGCGGCCCGCGCCGAGGGCGGCGAAGAGGCGGCGGCCCTCGATGATGCCGGTGTTGGTGGCGCCGTCGATGGTGCGCAGGGTCGAGGGGCCGGACCAGGCGGTGGCGAGGGCGCGGGCGTTGGAGTTGGTGGAGTCGAGGTCGAGCTCGCCGGCCAGGATGAGGCCCGGCGTGTCGAGGTCGGCGGCGATGTTCTCCGCGGCGGGGGAGGTGGGGGCCGGGAACAGGGCGGTGACGGCGGCGACGCGGCGCTGGGCGGCCGCGATGACGGCGGCGCCTGCGCCCATGCCGTGGCCGGCCAGGGCGAGGCGATCGGGGTGCACGCTGATGGTGCCGTCGCCGAGGCGCACCTTACTGACGAGGTCGAGCGTGGTGAGCAGATCACTGGCGAGGTCGAGGTGCGAGGGGATCGGGCCGCGTTCGGTGTCGGGCGCGGCGACGACGAAACCCCAGGACGCGACATGCTCGAGCAGGCTCTTGTAGTTCTCCGAGCTGGTCAGCCAGCCGTGCGCGAACGCGACGGCGGGCAGATTCGACCCGGATTCGGGTGTGTACACCACGCCCGGCTGGCCAGCGATCCCCAGATTTCCGCGCAGCACCCGGTGGGGACCACGCACGGACAGGGTGCTGAGGAGCGACTTCACCGACACCGACACGGAGAGAAGGGTATCGGATCGGTTCGCCGCGGACACCTACACCGCCCCGGCGAGATCCAGCCCATATCGCTAGGCTGGACCACCATGTGCGGAATCGTGGGCTACGTCGGGTACCGGGACGCGCTCGGCGTTGTCGTCGACGCGTTGCGACGCATGGAGTATCGCGGATACGACTCGGCGGGGGTCGCGATCCTCGACGGGAACGGGTCGATCGCGATCGAGCGCAAGGCGGGCAAGCTCGCCAATCTGGAGGCTGAGCTGGACGCGGCCGGGGCCGACCGGTTCGCGGGCACCAGCGGTATGGGGCACACGCGGTGGGCCACGCACGGCGCGCCGACCGATCGCAACGCGCACCCGCACCGGGACGCGAGCGGCAAACTGGCCGTCGTCCACAACGGCATCATCGAGAACTTCGCGCCGCTGCGCCGCGAGCTCGAGGACGCCGGGGTCGAGCTGCTCAGCGACACCGACACCGAGGTCGCGGTGCATCTGGTCGCGCGCGCCTACGCCGAAGGGCCCACCGCGGGCGACTTCACGGCGAGCGCGCTGGCCGTGCTGCAGCGGCTGGAGGGCGCGTTCACGCTGGTCTTCACCCACGCCGATCATCCGGGCACGATCGTCGCGGCGCGGCAGTCGACGCCGCTGGTCGTGGGGGTCGGGCAGGGCGAGATGTTCATCGCCTCCGATGTCACCGCGTTCATCGAGCACACGCGTGAGGCGGTCGAGCTCGGGCAGAACCAGGCCGTGGTGATCACCGCCGACGGGTACACCGTCACCGATTTCGCGGGCAACACCGAGGGCGTGGTCACCCGGCCGTTCACTATCGACTGGGACCTCGCCGCCGCCGAGAAGGGCGGTCACGACTACTTCATGCTCAAGGAGATCGAGGAGCAGCCGTCCGCGGTCGCCGACACGCTGATCGGGCATTTCGTCGTCGACGAGAACGGCGGCCGGATCGTGCTCGACGAGCAGCGCCTCGCCGATCAGGAACTGCGCGAGTTCGACAAGGTCTTCGTCGTGGCCTGCGGCAGCTCCTACCACGCGGGTCTGCTCGCCAAGTACGCGATCGAGCACTGGACCAGGGTGCCGGTGGAGGTCGAGCTCGCCAGCGAGTTCCGCTACCGCGACCCGGTGCTGGACCGGTCGACGCTGGTCGTGGCCATCTCGCAGTCCGGCGAGACCGCCGACACGCTCGAAGCCGTGCGCCACGCCAAGGAGCAGAAGGCGCGCGTGCTCGCGATCTGCAACACCAACGGCGCGCAGATCCCGCGCGAGTCCGACGCGGTGATCTACACCAGGACCGGCCCGGAGATCGGGGTCGCCTCGACCAAGGCGTTCCTCGCGCAGGTGGCGGCGAACTTCCTGGTGGGTCTGGCGCTGGCGCAGGCGCGCGGAGTGAAGTACCCGGACGAGGTGGCCCGCGAGTTCGCCGAGCTCGAGGCCATGCCGAAGCTGATCGGGCGGGTGCTCGAGACCGGTTCGCAGGTGCGGGCCATCGCGCGCGAGCTGGCGCACGTGCCGACGGTGCTGTTCCTCGGTCGCCACGTCGGCTACCCGGTGGCGCTCGAGGGCGCGCTCAAGCTCAAGGAACTGGCGTACATGCACGCCGAGGGCTTCGCTGCCGGTGAGCTCAAGCACGGTCCGATCGCGCTGATCGAGGAGGGCCTGCCGGTCATCGTGGTGATGCCCTCGCCGAAGGGCAGGCCGGTGCTGCACTCGAAGCTGCTCAGCAACATCCGCGAGATCCAGGCGCGCGGCGCGCGGACCATCGTGATCGCCGAGGAGGGCGACGAGACGGTGCGCCCGTTCGCCGACGACCTCATCGAGATCCCGGCGGCCCCGACCCTCTACCAGCCGCTGCTGTCGACGGTGCCGCTGCAGATCTTCGCCGCCGAGGTGGCGCAGGCCCGCGGCTACGACGTCGACAAGCCGCGCAACCTGGCCAAGTCGGTCACCGTCGAGTGAGCCTCACTCGACGGTGATGGTGCCGCGCATGTCCGGGTGCAGGCTGCACAGGTAGCGGTAGGTGCCCGGCTGAGTGAAGGTGTAGGACCATTCGCCCTTGTCGATGATGGGGCTGTTGATGCCCATCGCCTTGTCGCCGATGCCCTGCACGTTGTGCGGGGCCTTGTCGGAGAACTTCCAGGTGACGGTCTGCCCGACCTTGATGGTGGCGTCGGCGGGGGAGTACTTCATGTCCGACACCTCGACCGTGAGGTTGGTCGGCTTGTGCTCGGTCTGCGTGGTCGTGGTGCTGACCGGGCGCGGCTTGCGGGTGGTGGTGGACGCGGCGTTGTCCGCGTCGCCGGAGCAGCCGGCGGCGAACAGGGTGGCGGCCACGACGAATCCGGTGAGAACCCGGGCGGATGCGGCGCGGTGACGAACCATCGACATGGGTGTGGAGCGTAGTCTGCCAACGATCGCGGGCCGGTCGTGGCCCGCGCCGGGGACCCGGGAGGCGACGATGTCGGATCGGCGCGGCTACTACACCGCCGACGAGGTACGGGCGGCCGAGGCGGAACTGTTCACCCGCGTGCCCGCGGGACTGCCGATGCGGCGGGCCGCGTACGGGCTGGCCACGGTGGTGGCCGACGAATTGCGTTCGGCGACCGGTGGAGTGGTCGGCCGGGCGGTGGGCCTGCTGGTGGGCTCCGGCGACAACGGCGGCGACGCGCTGTGGGCCGGGTCGATGCTGGCGCGGCGCGGGGTGGCGGTGTCCGCGGTGCTGCTGAATCCCGAACGCGCGCATCGGGACGGGCTGGCGGCGCTGCGCAAGTGCGGCGGACGGGTCGTCGAGCGGTTGGGCGAGGTGGACCTGGTGATCGACGGGATCGTGGGGATCTCCGGCCACGGGCCGCTGCGGCTCGAAGCCGCGGACCACGTTACGGCGGTGGATGTTCCGATCATCGCGGCGGATCTGCCCAGTGGCGTCGATCCGGACACCGGTGCGGTGACCGGACCCGCCGTGCGGGCCGAGGTGACGGTGGCGTTCGGCGCGTACAAGCCGGTGCACGCGCTGGCGACGCCGCACTGCGGGCGAATCGTGCTGGTGCCGATCGGTTTACAGCTGCCGGAGCCCGAGCTGGCCCAGCTCGAGCCCGCGGCGATCGGCGCGCAGTGGCCGGTTCCGGGGGCCTCGGACGACAAGTACTCCCAGGGCGTGGTCGGGGTGTGCGCCGGCAGCGCGAAGTATCCCGGAGCCGGCGTGTTGAGCACCGGCGCGGCGGTCGCGGCGACCTCGGGACTGGTGCGGTACGTGGGCGATGACGCCGAGGTGCTCGCGAAACTCCCGGAAGTGGTTGCCAGCCGGACGGTCTCGGACGCCGGTCGCGTGCAGGCCTGGGTGTTCGGGCCGGGCGCAGGCACCGACTCGGCGGCCCGCGATCGGCTCGCCGAGGTGCTCGGCACCGAGCTGCCGGTGGTGGTCGACGCGGACGGGCTCACACTGCTCGCGGCCGAACCGGCGCTGGTCCGTGGCCGCACCGCCGCCACGGTGCTGACCCCGCATGCCGGGGAGTTCGCGCGGCTCACCGGCGCCTATCCCGGGCCGGACCGGGTCGCCGCCGTCCGTGCGCTCGCCGAGGACTGGCAGGTGAGCGTGCTGCTCAAGGGGCGCGCGACGATCATCGCCGCGCCGGGGGAGCCGACGCTGGTCAACGACGCGCGTGGATCGTGGGCTGCCACCGCGGGTTCGGGGGACGTGCTGTCCGGCATCATCGGGGCGCTGCTGGCGGCGGGTCATACGCCTGCGTGGTCGGCCGCGGCGGCCGCCCGGGTCCACGCCCTGGCCGCCAACCTCGCCGCCTACGACGGCGAGCCCGCTGCCGCCCCGATCTCGGCGTCACCGCTGCTCGACCACATCCGCCCCGCGATCCGGGTACTGCGCGAACTCGCCGGGGACTGATGGGCGGCGACTCGCGCCATCGCGGGAGTCACCGCAGCGAATGTTCGGCCGCCGCGAAGCCCGGCGGCATCGCGTCCCTGGCCAACACGCCGTCCGGACGGCGGCCATGCCCCAGTACAGGACCGCTCGCGCGGCTTCCGCGCGCACCGATATCCGACGCCGGCGTATCCGCGCGGCGAGGCGCCCTCTCGATGCCGCTGGGCGGCGCGCCGGATCCACTGGCCCCAGGTCGACGGCAGGAGCGCGCGGCGACCCGCGCCGACCCAGGTACCGGGAAGGGCGCGGGTCCTGGCAGGATCTAAGCCGTGAACGCGCAAGTGGAAACCGTCATCGACCTGGATGCCATTGCCCACAACGTGCGCGTGCTGCGGGAGTTCGCGCAGGGCGCCGGGGTGATGGCGGTGGTCAAGGCCGACGGCTACAACCACGGCGCGGTCGAGGTGGCGCGGGCCGCGCTGGGGGCAGGGGCCGCCGAGCTCGGCGTGACCACCGTCGCCGAGGCGCTGACCCTGCGCGCCGCCGGGATCACCGCGCCGATCCTGTGCTGGCTCAACACCCTCGACGCCGACTATGCCGCCGCGATCGCCGCGGACATCGAGATCGGGGTGTCCTCGCTCGCGCAGCTGAAGGCGGTCGAGCGCGGCGCCAGGACGAGCGGCAGCACCGCGACCGTCTCGCTCAAGGTCGACACCGGCCTGAACCGCAACGGGGTCTCGGTCGAGGAGTATCCGCAGGTCCTGCGGGCGCTGCGCGCGCTGGTCGACGAGCAGGTCGTGCGCTTCCGGGCGATCTTCTCCCATCTCGCGCACGCCGACGAGCCGGAACATCCCATGCTGGACCGGCAGCGCGAGCGGTTCGTCGAGGCGATCGCGCAGGCCAAGGAACACGGCCTGGAACCCGAGCAGGTCCACCTGGCCAACTCCGCGGCCACGCTGACCCGGCCCGACCTGCACTTCGACCTGGTTCGCCCCGGCATCGCCGTCTACGGGCTGTCCCCGATCCCCGAGCTGGGCGAGTTCGGGCTGCGACCCGCGATGACGCTGCAGGCCGAGGTCACCCTGGTGAAGTCGGTCGCCGCCGGGCAGGGCGTGTCGTACGGGCACCGCTGGATCGCGCCGCGCGACACCACCGTGGCACTGGTCCCCGCGGGCTACGCCGACGGTGTGTTCCGTTCGCTCAGTGGGCGTTTCGAGGTGTGGCTGGGCGGCACCAGGCACCGTAACGTCGGCCGGGTGTGTATGGACCAGTTCATGGTCGACCTCGGCGACAATGTCGGTGGCGTGCGCCCCGGTGACAAGGCGGTGCTCTTCGGCGGCGGCGCCGGACATCCCCGCGCGCTCGACTGGGCCCGGCTGCTCGACACCATCGACTACGAGATCGTGTGCTCGCCACGGGGTCGCGCGGTCCGCCGGTATGTGGGGACCGGCCGATGAAGCGCGCGAAGGTGCTCCGGCGCGGCGGCATGGCCACCGCGGGCGTGCTCGGCGCGCTGGCGGTGACCCACACGCTGCGCCGGATGGGCGCGCGTGTGCTGTGGCCCGCCGAGCGGGACGAGTACCGCGACGAGAACTTCGCGCTGATCGACGAGGACCAGCCCGGCGTCGTGTTCGCCGACGACGGTGTGTCGCTGGCCACCCGCACCTATGGCACCGACGCTGCGGAGCTGACGATCGTGTTCGTGCACGGCTTCTGCAACAGCATGGAGTCGTTCCACTTCCAGCGCCGCGACCTCGCCGCGCGCTACGGCGACCGGATCCGGATGGTCCTGTTCGACCAGCGCGGGCACGGCCGCTCCGGCACCCCGACCACCGAGAGCTGCACGGTGCAGCAACTCGGCCACGACGTCGCCGCCGTGCTGCGCGAGTGCGCGCCGAGCGGGCCGGTGGTGCTGATCGGGCACTCGCTCGGCGGGATGGCCGTGCTGGCCGCCGCCGCCCAGTTCCCGGAACTGTTCGCCGCCCGCGTGGTCGGTGTCGGGCTGTTCTGCACCACGGCGGCCGAGGTGACCTCGGCCGGGCTCCCGCAGCTGCTGCGCAACCCCGCGATCGGCGGCTTCCGGCTCGCGGCGCGCACCGCGCCCGCCGTCGTGCAGGTGAGCCGCAGCGCGAGCAAGCAGATCGTGACGCCGTTCCTGCACGTGAGCTCGTTCCACGGGCCGGTGAGCCCGACGCTGTCGCGGTTCACCACGATGATGATCGATCGCACCCCGGTCGCGACCATCGAGAAGTTCCTCAAAGCGATTGAGCTGCACGACGAGTCGGCCGCCCTCGCGGTGCTCGCCCCGCTGCCGGTGCTGATCCTCGGCGGCACCAACGACATGGTGATCCCGTTCCGCAACTCCCGCGCGCTGGCCGCCGCGCTGCCGGGCAGCGAACTGGTGCGGATGTCGAAGGCCGCGCACATGCCACACCTGCAGTACCCGGAAAGCACCCTCGACGCGGTGGAGCGGCTGCTCGCCCGCGCCGGCTTCGGCGACCTGCGCGCCGCGGAGGAGGTCATCGGTGGTTGAGCCACAACAGCGTGTCCTGGCCACGGTCGAGGACACCGAGGCCTTCGGCCGGGAACTGGCACGCAACCTGCGCGCGGGCGACCTGGTGGTGCTCGACGGCCCGCTCGGCGCCGGGAAGACCGCGCTGACCAGGGGAATCGCCGCCGGTCTCGGAGTCGAGGGGCGGGTCAGCTCGCCGACCTTCATCATCGCAAGGGCGCACCGGGCGGGGCAGCGGCCCGACGGTTCGCCGGGCGTGCCGCTGGTGCACGTCGACGCGTATCGGCTCGCGGGCGACCTGGACGAACTCGACGCCCTCGACCTCGACACCGACCTGCATCACGCGGTCGTCGTCGTGGAGTGGGGCAAGGGTGTCGTGGAGCACCTCGCCGAGCGGCACCTGCGGGTGCGACTCGCCCGGGAGCCGGAATCCGATGTGCGCACGGCCATCTGGGAGTGGATCGGATAACCCGCCGTGCCCGTGGCACAGTGGCGCGCCGGGCGCGGATACCACCCGGTATTGTTGAGACAATCATGCTCGTACTAGCAGTCGACACCGCGACGCCCGCCGTTACAGCGGGATTGGTGCACCTGTCACCTGCCGCCGATGCGGACGCCCGGCCCGCCGTGGCGACGCTCGCTGCCCGCGTGAAGGTCGACGCCCGCGCCCACGCCGAAGTGCTCACCCCGCAGATCCTGGAATGTCTCGCCGAAGCCGAGGTACGCCGCGACGAACTCGACGCGCTGGTCGTCGGGATCGGGCCGGGCCCGTTCACCGGCCTCCGGGTGGGCATGGCCACCGCCGCCGCCTTCGGTGACGCGCTCGGCCTGCCGGTGCACGGCGTCTGCAGTCTCGACGCCATCGCCGCCGCGGCCGCGGGGGAACAGCGCGACCAGGGCGAACTGCTCGTGGTCACCGACGCGCGCAGGCGCGAGGTCTACTGGGCCCGCTACCTGCACGGTGCCAGGGTCGCCGGTCCCGAGGTGTGCAAACCCGCCGAGGTGCCGCTCGGCGACGCGGTGGCGATCGCCGGATCGGCCGCGCACGTGGACTACTTCGATCTGCCGGTGCTGCCCGCCGAGACGCCGTCGCCCGCCGGTCTGGTGACCGTCGCCGCGCCGGCGCTGCTCGCGGGCACCGCGCCCGAGCCGCTGGTCCCGCTGTACCTGCGCAGGCCGGACGCGGTGGAGAACAGCTTCCGCACCCTCGACCGGACCGGAGCGTGAGCGCCGTGTCCGGATACCGGATCGCACCGATGACGGTGCTCGACATCGACCGCTGCGTCGAGCTCGAGCAGCTGCTGTTCCCCGAGGACGACCCGTGGCAGGCGGTGTCGTTCCGGTCCGAGCTGGCCGGCGCGCACAACCGCTACATCACCGCCCGCGACGCCGACGGCCGGATGGTCGGCTACGCGGGCATCGCCCTGCTCGGTGACGCCGCCCACCCCGAGGCCGAGGTGCACACCATCGGCGTCGATCCGGAATGCCATCGCGGCGGTGTCGGCACGCTGCTGCTGGAGGCGCTGCTCGCCACGGCGGCCGAACGCGGCGGCCCGGTGTTCCTCGAGGTGCGCACCGACAACGCGCCCGCCATCGCGCTCTACGCCAAGCACGGCTTCCACATCATCGGGCTGCGCAAGAACTACTACCACCCCAGCGGCGCCGACGCCTACACCATGCGGCGCCCGGAACTCACCGCTGCGGCCGACGAATGGGCCGCGCGCGACAGGCAGGACGAGGTGCTGTCGTGATCGTCATGGGCATCGAAAGCTCCTGCGACGAAACCGGAGTCGGCATCGTCGCGCGGCACGAGGACGGCACGCTCGAACTCCTCGCCGACGAGGTGGCCTCCAGCGTCGACCAGCACGCCCGCTTCGGCGGCGTGGTCCCCGAGATCGCCTCGCGCGCGCATCTCGAGGCGATCGTGCCCGCCATGCGCCGGGCGCTGGCCGCGGCCGGGATCAGCAAGCCCGACGCGCTCGCCGTCACCATCGGGCCCGGCCTCGCCGGTGCCCTGCTGGTCGGCGTCGCCGCCGCCAAGGCCTACGCGGCGGCCTGGGACGTGCCGTTCTACGCGCTCAACCACCTCGGCGGCCACGTCGCGGTGGACACGCTCGAACACGGACCGCTGCCGCCCGCGGTGGCGCTGCTGGTCTCCGGCGGGCACACCCACCTGCTGCGGGTCACCGACCTCGGGCAGCCGATCACCGAACTCGGCAGCACCGTCGACGACGCCGCGGGCGAGGCCTTCGACAAGGTCGCCCGGCTGCTCGGCCTCGGCTACCCCGGTGGACCGTTCCTCGACGCGGCCGCCGCCGACGGCGATCCGAACGCGATCGCGTTCCCGCGCGGCATGACCGGCCCACGCGACGCCCGCTACGACTTCTCCTTCTCCGGTCTCAAGACCGCGGTCGCCCGCTATGTGGAGGCCGCGCAGCGCCAGGGCATCGGCCCCGACCAGCTGCCGATTCCGGATATCGCCGCGTCCTTCCAGGAGGCGGTGGCCGATGTGCTCACCATGAAGGCCGTGCGCGCGGCGACCGACGAGGGCGTCGACACGATCGTGCTCGGTGGTGGCGCGACCGCGAACTCCCGCATCCGTTCGCTCGCCGAAGAGCGCTGCGCCGCCGCCGGATTGACGCTGCGCGTGCCCAAGCCGCGGCTGTGCACGGACAACGGGGTGATGATCGCGGCACTGGGCGCGCACGTGATCGCCGCGGGCGCGCAGCCCGCCGAGCTGACAGTGGCCACCGATCCGGGCTTGCCGGTGTCGGTCAGCGCCCTGCGCGGCTAGCGCGACGGCGGAAGGAACTGCGGCGGCGCCCCGGCTCCGGCGGCGCCCTGCGACCACTGATAGCGCCGCTTGCCCGCGACGACGCCCGCACCGAGCAGCACCGCGCCGGACACCATGAACCCGGTGCCGATGAGCACCCTGCTGCCGTATGCCTGCGTGCTGAGGTCGTCCTTCGGCCCGGTGGTGCACTCCAGTCCACCGATCGCCAGGTTCTGACGTTCGAGGCAGGTGGTGGCGGTCGTCGAGCGCGCCTCGAGCTCGGACTGGTTGACCAACGCGTAGATGATGCCCCCGACGAAGAGGACGAGGCCGAGGAGAGCGGCGGCCACCGCGCCGCGTGATGTCGCACTTGTCCACATGGTCGTGACGCTACCGGAGCGTGGTCAGTCGGCCAGTTGGAGTTGGGGTCCCGTGGGTACGCTCGCCGCCGGCGGCACCGGCAGCTGGCCGCGTGCCGGGGTCTGGGTGGGGTAGGTGTTGGGCGTCGAGGGGCGCCTTTGCTGCTGCCCACCGGCGGAACCGCTGTTCAGGGGGCCGAGGGGCGATTCCGGGTAGGGGATCTCCGGCAGATTCGGATCGGGACGCAGGGTGGGTGCCGTCGTCGGGGTCGGCCCGCCCTGGCTCGGTGTGGTCGACGAGGGCGAAGGCGTGGTGGACGGCTGTGTCGCCGGGGGAGTGGTCGCGGCCTCCGTGGTCGGCGGGGCGACGGTGACGCCGGTGCGGTCACTGCTCTGCTGGTCGGGCTGGGCCGAGGGCGGCAGCTGCGGGACGGCGGGTAACGAGGGCTGCCGCACGGTGCTGCTGGTGCCGGCCGGGGTGACATCGGGGGTGTCGGGCGAAATGGCCTGCACGCCATAGCCGATCACCAGACCGACGACCACGACGGCACCGGCCAGCGTCCCGGCCACCTTGGTGAACGTGCCGTTCGGCGAGTCACCGAGGGCGGCGGCCTGTAACGCGGACGGCGCCGCGGCGTCGGCGACGAGTGCGGCGCCCTTGGCGATCACGGCCTCCGGATCGGGCACGGTGACCACGGGCACGTCGAGCCGGGCCTGCAGCGTGTCGACGACAGCGGGGATGTTGGCGCACCCGCCGATCACGGCGACGGCCTCCGGATACTTCGGGGCGCGGGTGAACACCGAGCCGGCGAACAGCGCGATGTTGCGCAGCAGCCCGCCGATGAGCTCCTCGAAGTCGGAGCGGGTGAGCTTGAGCGGCTGCCCGGCCACATGGTCGATGGTGACCGCGGGCGCGATTGAGAGGTGTTCCTTGGCGGCCCTGCCCCGGTTGGTGAGGGTGCCACGGTTGGGCCTGGTGCCGCGCCGGGCGTAGTGCAGGTCGACGAGGTGGTGATAGATCAGTTCGTCGATGGCGTTGCCGCTCAGCGTCGGTGTGCGCTCGGTGTGCAGGATCGCGGTGTCGGCGAAATCGACGACGGTGACGGTGAGGCCGGTCGCGCCGAGGTCGATGACGGCGACGGTGGAATACCGGTCGAGCAGGCCGGTGTCGCGCAGATAGGTCATGGCGGCGGTGCCCTCGGGCACCAGCCGCAGATCACGGTGCCTGGTGGTGGCCGCGCGGATGGCCTGCGCCTGCTCCCGGTTCCGGTAGGCGACGGCGACGCTGGTCGGTGGCCGCGAACGGCTCGCCTCGGCCCTGCGGTGCGCGCCCGAGTAGCGGCCGAGCGGTTCGCCGAGGCCCGCGCTCTGGGAGACGGGTAACTGGGTCGTCATCAGTTCGATCGAGGACGACACGAGATCGCCGAGATCGGAGTGTGCCGCGTCGGCGGACACGACCCGGTAGTCGAAGTGCTGTTCACCGGCCGGACCGGTGGCGACCAGTGCTGAGCACACCACCTCGTTCCCGGCGGAGATGCCGAGGGATGTTCGCATGTTCACCTCCCTTCGAGCGGATGGTTCTGTGATGCCGACCATCTCGAATGGAACGTTGTACATATCCTTTCACAGCCTGTTATGCGAACGTTACAGAATGTGGCAGGCGATGTGAAGATCACTGTCCAGTGTGGGCGTGTCGAAATCGCGACATTGGCAGAACCCGGCCTTGAGCGCTGGCACTCTCACGTATAGAGTGCTAGTCGGCACTGTGTAGCTGTGCTTGTGCCAGTCGACTACTGGGCTTCGGGTCCCGGCACCCGCGACGACGGGGCTGACGCGCAGTGTCGCAAGCTGACCGAAACCCGGTCCGGAACAACAGTTCCGGACGACCGAATTCCCTGAAAGTGGAGGGCTCAACGTGGCGAGCGTGAACATCAAGCCGCTCGAGGACAAGATCCTCGTCCAGGCCAACGAGGCCGAGACGACGACGGCCTCCGGCCTGGTCATCCCGGACACGGCCAAGGAGAAGCCGCAGGAGGGCACCGTCATCGCCGTCGGCGAGGGCCGGATCACCGACAAGGGTGACCGCATCCCCGTCGACGTCAAGGAAGGCGACGTCGTCATCTACAGCAAGTACGGCGGCACCGAGATCAAGTACCAGGGTGGGGAATACCTCATCCTGTCGGCGCGCGACATCCTGGCCGTCGTCACCAAGTAGGCCAACGCCGCATTCGCAGTCCGCCCCGGCGTCGTCAACCGACCCGGGGCGGAACGCGTTCATACACAGGAGCTGAATCCCTTATGGCAAAGCAGATCGAGTTCGACGAGAAGGCTCGCCGGGCTCTGGAACGCGGTGTCGACAAGCTCGCCGACGCCGTCAAGGTGACCCTCGGTCCCCGTGGCCGCCACGTCGTGCTGGCCAAGGCCTTCGGTGGCCCGACCGTGACCAACGACGGTGTCACCATCGCGCGTGACATCGACCTCGAGGACCCCTTCGAGAACCTCGGCGCCCAGCTCGTCAAGAGCGTCGCCACCAAGACCAACGACGTCGCGGGCGACGGCACCACCACCGCCACCGTGCTGGCCCAGGCGTTCGTGCGCGCCGGCCTGAAGAACGTCGCCGCGGGCGCCAACCCGATCTCGCTCGGCCAGGGCATCGCACTGGCCTCGGAGAAGGTCTCGGAGGTGCTGCTCGCCGCGGCCACCCCGGTCTCCGGTGAGCAGGCCATCGCCCAGGTCGCCACCGTCTCCTCGCGCGACGAGGAGATCGGCGAGATGGTCGGCAAGGCCCTGACCACCGTCGGCAAGGACGGCGTCGTCACCGTCGAGGAGTCGTCGAGCACGCACACCGAGCTCGTCGTCACCGAGGGCGTGCAGTTCGACAAGGGCTACCTCTCGCCCTACTTCCAGACCGACCCCGAGACCCAGCAGGCCGTGCTGGAGGACACCTACGTCCTGCTGCACCGCGACAAGATCAGCTCGCTGCCCGACCTGCTGCCGCTGCTCGAGAAGATCGCCGAGTCCGGCAAGGCCGTGCTGATCATCGCCGAGGACGTCGAGGGCGAGGCGCTGTCCACCCTGGTGGTCAACTCCATCCGCAAGACGATCAAGGCCGTCGCGGTCAAGGCGCCGTTCTTCGGCGACCGCCGCAAGGCGTTCCTCGACGATCTGGCCGTCGTCACCGGTGGCACCGTGATCAACCCCGATCTCGGTATCACCCTGCGCGAGGCAGGCATCGAGCAGCTGGGCCAGGCCCGGCGCGTGGTGGTCACCAAGGACGAGACCGTCATCATCGACGGTGCGGGCAGCGCCGAGGACGTGGCCGCCCGTGGCGCCCAGCTGCGCCGCGAGATCGAGGCCACCGACTCCGACTGGGACCGCGAGAAGCTCGAGGAGCGCCTCGCCAAGCTGGCCGGTGGCGTCGCGGTGATCCGCGTCGGCGCGGCCACCGAGACCGCGCTCAAGGAGCGCAAGTACCGCGTCGACGACGCGGTCGCCGCCGCCAAGGCCGCGGTCGAGGAGGGCATCGTCCCCGGTGGCGGCACCGCCCTGGTGCAGGCCGCGACCGCGCTGACCGAGCTGCGCGACTCGCTGACCGGTGATCAGCGCATCGGCGTCGAGGTGGTCCGCAAGGGTCTCGAGGCGCCGCTGTTCTGGATCGCCACCAACGCGGGCGTCGACGGCGCCGTCGTCGTCAGCAAGGTCGCCGAGGGCAAGGACGGCTTCAACGCCGCCACCCTCGCCTACGGTGACCTGCTCACCGACGGTGTCGTCGATCCGGTCAAGGTGACCCGCTCCGCCGTGGTGAACGCCGCCTCGGTCGCGCGGATGATCCTGACCACCGAGAGCGCCGTCGTGGACAAGCCCGAGGAAGAGGCCGACGACCACGGCCACCACGGGCACGCGCACTGACGTACCGCACGACGAAGGCCCCTGGACCGCAACGCGGTTCGGGGGCCTTTGTGGTGGTGGGCTAGCTCGCTACCGGGGGTTCCTCGGCCTCGATCGCGGCCAGCAGGCGCGCGCGCAGGGAGGGGGGCGGCGGGGTCGGGGTACTCGCTCCGATCACGGCGAGAACCTCGCGGGTGCCGCGGAGCTCTCGCCGGAAATCGGTACAGAGGGTGGGGTCTTCGTTGTCGATGATGGTCTGAATGGCGTGATGGTCTTCGTCGTCGATCAATCCGAGCGCGACGGTGTGCGCGAGATCGATCTGGGCTTCGTTCATCTCACGTCACCCCCAAACTTTTCTTCAGTCGTGTCAATCCATCCCGTATACGGGACTTAACGGTCGGTAACCCAATGCCGAGGTGCTGAGCTACCTCCGCGTAGGTGCGCCCGCCGTAGTAGGCGAGCGAGATCGCCTCGCGTTGGGTCTCGGTCAGTGTCGAGAGCCCGCGCTGGACGGCCTGTTGTTCGAGTCTGCGTTCCACCTCCTCCGTGACCTCGTCGAATTCGTTGCCGAGCACCCGAACCCCGTACGCGACCTCGCGCTGGGTGTGGGCTTGCTCGGCGCGAACCCGGTCGACCGCCCGTCGGTGTGCCAGCGTCATCAGCCAGGTCACCGCGGACCCCTTGGTGGGGTCGAAACTCGTTGCGGTGCGCCAGATCTGGAGATAGACCTCTTGCGTGGTCTCCTCCGCGTATCCGGGGTCGTGGAGGACCCGGAGGATCAGGCCGAAGACGCGTGCGGACGTCCGGTCGTACAGTTCGGCAAAGGCTTGCTGGTCGGACATGCCGCATCGTTCCAACAGTGCAGCTAGCTCGACTCCTTCGGCCGCGCGTGCGGTAACCGCAGAATCCACGCTCGGTGGGAAGGCTTCGCTTCGGAACCCATTCTGTGTCATCGGTCACGAATGTAGCCCGCGGCTATGACCTCCCTTCGCCCGGGGTGCCTTTGGATCGCGTGCCAGCTGTTTGCTAGAGATTCGGCACGCCACGCCGGGCGGATGGGATTTGATTTGCCGAGCTATCTACACGGCCATGCGGCGCCGGTTGCGGCGCGCGTGCATCTCCCGCTCGGTCTCCGACATGCCGCCCCAGATGCCGTACGGCTCGCTGACCTTGAGGGCGTGCGTACGGCACTGCATCAGCACGGGGCAGGCCCGGCAGATCTCCTTGGCGCGCATCTCGCGCGCGGTGCGGGCACGGCCACGCTCGCCGTCGGGATGGAAGAAGACGGCGGAGTCCTGACCGCGGCACGAGCCACGCATCTGCCAATCCCAGACGTCGGCGTTCGGACCGGGGAGGTGGGTGGGCATGGGCATGTGAACTCCTTGTGGTGCGAGCTCGTCAGCGTTGTCGAGCGACGTGGTGCGGCAGGTCTTCGCGCCACCTGGTGCGGTGGCCGGCTCGACGGTGCCTGACGGTGAGCCTTGAGGTGGTCGCTGCAATTTCGCGCGGCGCCGACCCCGGCGATGAGCTACGTTAGGGGCAGGCGGGAAATTCCGTCAATAGTTCGGCGCACTGATTCCGCAAATCCACAACGCTGAAATTTAACCTGCGAACTGTTTACATTTCACTTCCGATTCGTCCATACTGTTCGGTTGGCTATGGAGCGGTCCTCGCGGGGTGTCCCCCGGTTCGGCGGTTTTCCCAGGTCGGGCGCATCTGTGTGGTGTAGGGCCTGGTGAGCGGGCCGCGAGGCGGGTGGTGCGGGTCACAACCCCGCCCGGCTCCCAGGACGGCGCAGATGGCGGAAACGGGGCGCCGAGGTTAATTGCGCGAAACGCATGTGAATTCGAAACATTGCGGTAGCGGCGCCTACGGTCGGAGATTTACCTGATGGCAACATCGGGCCAACGGAGAAAAGCTGACCGGTTGCTGATCCCGCGCGACTGGGACATATCACGAGAACGGCCACGGTGCGGTGGCGGCTACAGTCTCGGCGTGCAGACAACGGCTTCACCCGCGGATATCGCTTCCGAAATACTCGTTTCGACGGCTTTCGGCCCCACCCCCGGCCGGTCCGCTGCGGAGTTGCCGGAACCCGCGACCCCGGGACAACGCTGGCAGCGCGCCGTCGCGCTCGGTGCCCAGGGGCACTACGCCGCCGCCAGGGCCGACCTGTCGATCCTCGCCAGGACCAGGATCGACCCCGCCCTGCGCTCGCTCGCGGCGAGTACCCACGGCTCCCTCGTGCGCCAGCTCGGTGGACACGCCGCCGCCGCGACCCTCGACGGGCGCGCGGCCGTGGCGGCCACGGCCGCCACCGGCCCCGCCGGGGCCGAGGCCATGGCCGACGCGCTCACCGGTCTCGCCGCCGACGCGCTCGGCACCGGCAGGCTCGCCCTCGCCCAGCGCCTGCTCGGCCGGGTGGAAGCGCTGCTGGCCGACGCGCCGGATCGCTGCGCGGTGCGGTGGCACTGGGTACGCGCGGAGACCGCGCTCGCCGGGGGCGCCGCCGCGCCTGCGCTGGCCGACGCCGAGCGGGCCGCGGACCTGGCCGCCGCGCTGACATCGGTACGGCACCGGGTGAAGTCGGCGCTGCTGGTCGCCGCGGCCACCGCGGCGACCGGTGATCTCGCGCGCTCGGCCGAGCTCGCCGACGCGGTCGATCTCGACTGTCGCGAACACGGCCTGCTGCCCCTGCGCTGGGCCGCCGCGATGCTGCGCGCCGGGGTGGCCGAACCGGCCGCCGCGCGGGTCGCCGCGCGCGAAGCCGCAGATCACGCCGCCCGCCTCCGCGCCATGGGCGGGGATTTCGCCGCGCCGCCGCGCTGACCCACCCAAGTGATCTTCCTGAGAGCTCCCCTAGAAGGGGCCAGGCCCGCTCGCGGGTGATCTCGGGGTCGCTATTGTTAGTTCCGTTCCGCCACTTCGGTGGAAGCTCGGTCACATCGGACCGCGCCACTCGTAACGCCAGGAAAATCTCTGACGATGACGCATATGGGCGAAGAGTTGGACCTCGCCGTCGCTGCGGCTGCGCAGGGCGACAGGACCGCTTTAGCTCAGGTACTGGAACTGATCCGGCCGCTGGTAGTCCGCTACTGCCGAGCCAGGATCGGAGCCGCGGAGCGCGGGCAGCTCTCCGCGGATGATGTTGCGCAAGAGGTCTGTCTGGCTGTGATGACCGCCCTGCCCCGCTATCAGGATCAGGGGCGGCCCTTCATGGCCTTCGTGTACGGAATCGCTTCGCACAAGGTCGCCGACGCCCATCGCAACGCCGCCCGTAACAAGGCGGAGGCGATGGCCGAAGTACCAGATGTCATATCCACCGACCAGGGACCGGAGCAGCGAGCTCTCGACTCGGAGACGAGCAGGCAGATGAACACTCTGCTGGCCACGCTCCCCGAGAAACATCGGGAAATCCTGATCCTGCGTCTGGTCATGGGTCTGTCAGCAGAGGAAACCGCAGTCGCCGTGGGCAGCACGGCGGGGGCGATACGGGTAGCCCAGCACAGGGCACTCGCGAAACTGAAGTCACAAGTGGCGAGGGCAGGTGAAATGTATGGCTAGGGATGGCGAGCGCGGTCGAGGCGACCGGAAGGTTTGGCGTGGGTCGCACGACAGCGGTCCCTACGCCGCCGAGGATGCCGGTGATTCCGGTCCGGTCGACATTGCGGCGGTGCGCAGCGACGATGCGCTGATCGACGCGATCGCGAGCGACGGACCGGTCCGTACCGACAGCCCCGAGGAGTTCCAGCTGGCGTCGTTGCTTGCCGATTGGCGAGCCGACCTGCTGGCCGAGCCGATGCCGGCAGGTCCTGATCTGGATACCGTCTTCGCGGCGGTCAATCAGGAGATCGGCGCGCGGCAGGTTCGAGTCGGAGCATCCTCGCGCGGACGTCTACGGCTGGTCAGGCCCCTGCTCGGGGCCGCCGCGGCACTGGCCGTGGTCTTCGGTGGTCTCACAGCGTTCTCCTACAGCGCGGCACCCGGCGATCCGCTGTGGCGGGTCAAGGAGGTCGTGTTCAGCGAGCAGGCCCAGTCGACCGTCGTGCAGCGTGCCGACGACGATCTGGTCGCGGCGCAGAACCTGCTCGACTCCGGCAATCCGGAGCAGGCGCGGGCCCGGCTGGAGCAGGCGTCCGCCACCGCCAGCCAGGTCGACGACAAGGGCAAGCGCGAGGATCTGGTCGCCCGCTGGAACCTGCTGCGTGATCAGCTCGCCGTGAAGGCGCCCGAGATCGCCGCGCAGCTCCCGACCCCGGCGCCGACGACCCCGGGCCAGACCAAGCCGAGTTCGCCGTCCCCGGCGAGCCCGTCGCCCGCCAACCCCGGCTCCACCGCGCCGGTGGCCCCGACCAACCCCGGTTCGGGCACCGCCGATCCGTCCGAGCCGCCGGTGATCATGCAGACGCCGGGTCCGGAGACCAAGCCGATCGCGCCGGAGCCGACCGAGCCGACGCAGCCGCCGGTGACCACGGTCCCGACGACTCCGCCGGTCACCGTCCCGACCGCGCCGACGACCATCGCCGAACCACCGCCGGTCACCGTGCCGACGGTGGCTCCGACGTCGCAGACGTTGCCACCGACGATGCCGTTGCCGCCGGTCACCATCCTGCCGGTACCCCCGGGCGTGCCCTCGCCCTAGCAGTCGACGCGAAAGGCCCCGAACCGTTCAGGTTCGGGGCCTTTCGCGTTGTCCGGATGCTCGTCGCGTCGTGACCCGCGCACGCGTGACCGGGGCGGGAGAGCGGCGCCGTGCGGGCGGCT
The DNA here is from genome assembly GCF_040654275.1 of Nocardia sp. NPDC050717. Taxonomy (NCBI): domain Bacteria; kingdom Bacillati; phylum Actinomycetota; class Actinomycetes; order Mycobacteriales; family Nocardiaceae; genus Nocardia; species Nocardia sp. NPDC050717. The sequence goes on along the minus strand of NZ_JBFAHR010000003.1, from coordinate 215,765 downwards.
CAGTTGTCGAAGCCGTCGAATCCGTCGCCGTGGAACGCCTCGTTCATCGACGCGTCCGCGTAGCCGCGGCAGTAGTCCCACGTGACGTAGGCCTCGGGCGTGGGGTCGTAGGCGGGCTCGTGCGGACGGACGGTGCCGTCGACGAGTAGCTGGAGCAGGTTCGCCCGCAGCATGTCCCAGTCGTGGTAGTGATCTTGCCGACAATCCTCACAGCTGACGACGAGCCCGCGGATCCCGCGATGGGCCAGCAGGGCTTCGTAGACGGCGAGGTCGGCGAGATCTTCCTCGACCGCGAGGCGCTCATGAGGATCCAGCGGCTCACCGGGCTCGATGGCATCGAGCGCGGCGGACGGGTCGGAGGGGTCTCCGGCGAAGGGATCCGGCGGCAGGCCAGGTGGTAGATGGTCACGCACATCCCCACGGTACGCAGTACTTGGCGGTCTGCGCCAGCGATGCACCGGGCAAGTTTTGCCACGGGCCTCACTTCGCAGGCGTGTTCGCCCGCCGGATACCATGGAATGCGGGCGTCGGCGAGCTTGTTCTCACCGACCATCAATCTTTTCCGCTCAGCACCGTCGCATCGCAGCTTTCGGCGTACGTTGCTACCGACGACCAGGAGGGGTCGATCCGAATGAGTAATCCCGTGTCGGGCGAACGAATCGCGGTGCGCCCTCCTACGGGTGGCGACGATCCGAACAAGATCGCCATGCTCGGCCTCACGTTCGACGACGTGCTGTTGCTGCCTGCCGCCTCGGATCTCATCCCCAGTTCCGTCGAGACCTCGAGCAGGCTCACCAGGGAGATCACCCTGCGCACGCCGCTGGTGAGCTCGGCCATGGACACCGTCACCGAGGCGCGCATGGCCATCGCCATGGCGCGTGCGGGCGGCATGGGCGTGCTGCACCGCAACCTCTCGGCCGCCGATCAGGCCGCCCAGGTGGAGACGGTGAAGCGCTCGGAGGCGGGCATGGTGACCGACCCGGTCACCTGTCGTCCCACCGACACCCTCGCCGAGGTCGACGCCATGTGCGCCCGCTTCCGCATCTCGGGCCTGCCCGTGGTGGACGAGACCGGCGCGCTGGTCGGCATCATCACCAACCGTGACATGCGCTTCGAGGTCGACCAGGATCGTCGCGTCGACGAGGTGATGACCAAGGCGCCGCTGATCACCGCCCAGGAGGGCGTCACCGCCGAGGCCGCGCTGGGGCTGCTGCGCCGCCACAAGATCGAGAAGCTGCCGATCGTCGACGGCAACGGCCGCCTGCGCGGGCTGATCACGGTCAAGGACTTCGTCAAGACCGATCAGTACCCCAACGCCACCAAGGACCGCGACGGCCGCCTGCTCGTCGGTGCCGCGATCGGTGTCGGCCAGGATTCCTGGTCGCGCGCGATGACGCTGGCCGACGCCGGTGTCGACGTGCTGATCGTCGACACCGCGCACGGCCACCAGTCGCAGGTGCTGCAGATGGTCTCCAAGGTCAAGGCCGAGGTGGGCGATCGCATCCAGATCGTCGGCGGCAACGTCGCCACCCGCGCGGGCGCAGCGGCGCTCGTCGAGGCCGGCGTCGACGCTGTCAAGGTGGGTGTCGGTCCCGGCTCCATCTGCACCACCCGGGTCGTCGCCGGTGTCGGCGCGCCGCAGATCACCGCGATCCTCGAGGCCGTTGCCGCGTGCAAGCCCGCCGGTGTGCCGGTGATCGCCGACGGCGGCGTGCAGTACTCCGGTGACGTCGCCAAGGCCATCGCCGCGGGCGCCTCGACCGTGATGCTCGGCTCGCTGCTCGCGGGCACCGCCGAGTCGCCCGGCGATCTGGTGCTGGTCAACGGCAAGCAGTTCAAGGCCTACCGCGGCATGGGCTCGCTCGGCGCGATGCAGGGGCGCGGCCAGGCCAAGTCGTACTCCAAGGACCGCTACTTCCAGGACGACGTGCTCGCCGAGGACAAGCTGGTCCCCGAGGGCATCGAGGGCCGCGTCCCGTTCCGCGGCCCGGTCAACCAGGTGATCCACCAGCTCGTCGGCGGCCTGCGCGCGGCCATGGGCTACACCGGCTCGCAGAACATCGAGCACCTGCAGAACGCGCAGTTCGTGCAGATCACGGCGGCGGGCCTCAAGGAGAGCCACCCGCACGACATCACCATGACCGTCGAGGCCCCGAACTACACCGGGCGCGGCTGAGTACAATAGACGCGTTTGTGCGCCGGAGGGTCGACCTCCGGCGCACAGCCACGTGGACGACTCGCACCGGGCAGGGGCTTGCGGTCCACTGCCCGACAGCGAAGGCTGACACCAGGATGGTCACCTTCGGATGCCAACGTGCATCGGTGGCCCTTCCGGGCCGCGAACACGCGCGCGCCAGCGCGCAGAAAGCAGAGCGTGACTGTGCGTGACATGGTGGAAATCGGGATGGGCCGGGTCGCTCGGCGCACCTACGAGCTCGACGATGTCGACATCGTCCCCTCGCGGCGGACGCGGTCGTCGAAGCAGGTCTCGGTGGCCTGGCAGCTCGACGCCTACCGTTTCGAGATCCCGGTGCTCTCGCACCCCACCGACGCGCTGGTCTCGCCGGAGTTCGCGATCGAGCTGGGCCGCCTCGGCGGTCTCGGCGTGATCAACGGCGAGGGTCTGTGGGCGCGGCACGCCGACGTGCAGGACAAGGTCGATCAGCTGATCGATCTCGTCGACAAGGGCGGCTACGAACGCGCCATCTCCCTGCTGCAGGAATTACACGCGGCGCCCATGCAGCCCGACCTGCTGGCGGCCGCGGTCGCGCAGGTGCGCGCGGCGGGCGTGACGGTCGCGGTGCGGGTGAGCCCGCAGAACGCGCGCGCGCTCACGCCGGCGCTGGTGCAGGCCGGTGTCGACCTGCTGGTCGTGCAGGGCACCATCATCTCCGCCGAGCACGTCGGCGACGGTGAGCCGCTGAACCTGAAGACCTTCATCGCCGAGCTGGACGTGCCGGTCGTTGCCGGTGGCGTGAGCGATCACCGGACCGCGCTGCACCTGATGCGCACCGGCGCCGCGGGCGTCATCGTCGGCTACGGCTCCTACCCGGGCGCCACCACCACCGGCGAGGTGCTCGGCATCGGCGTGCCAATGGCGACCGCGATCGCCGACGCCGCCGCGGCCCGCCGCGACTACCTCGACGAGACCGGCGGCCGGTACGTGCACGTCATCGCCGACGGTGACGTGGCCACCTCCGGCCAGCTCGCCAAGGCCATCGCCTGCGGCGCCGACGCCGTGATGCTCGGTGTGCCGCTGTCGGTCTCGGCCGACGCGCCCGGTCGCGGCTGGTACTGGCCCTCGGCCACCGCGCACCCCTCGGTGCCGCGCGGCTCGTTCCTGCCGGTCGACGAGTCCTGGCTCGACGGCGCCGACGGCACCGTCACCCGGCCGAGCCTCGAGCGCGTGCTCTACGGCCCGTCCGACGATCCGTTCGGTTCGCTGAACCTGGTCGGCGGTCTGCGCCGGTCGATGGCCAAGGCAGGCTACTCCGACCTCAAGGAATTCCAGAAGGTCGGGCTCAGCGTCCGCTAGCGCACGTGGGCGAGTGAGACCCGCTCTCGCAGGAAGCGCGCGATCGCCGCGTTCACCGGTTCCGGGTGGGTCATCGTGACGGCGAGCCGGGCGCCATCGATCTCCACGAACGTGGAGGCGGTGAGCCCGTCGGCCAGCGTGCGGGCGCGGGTGCCCGCGATGCCGCTGTGGGTGGCGTGGATGATCAGCGCGGGGCAGGTGATCTCGCGCAGCCGGTCGAGCACCGAGTCGCGCCCGAGCAGGCAGCCGACGGCGGCGTCGAGGCCGTTGTGCGCGTCGCCGACCCAGCGCTTGGTCCAGATGTCGCGGTACCAGGCGTCGTCGCCGATGAGCCAGTCGGCGAGGCGGTTGGCGGCCTCCTCGCGCGAGCCCCTGTCGTGCCACTCGTCGAGGAAGCGCTGGGTCGCGGTGGACTGTTCCCGCGTCGGCCCGTGCGCCTCGGTGCTGATGAGGATGAGCGCGGCCACCCGTTCCGGCGCGACCAGCGCGGTGCGCAGCGCGGTGAACCCGCCCTGGGCGGTCCCGCCGACGATGGCGCGTTCGGCGCCGATGTCGTCGAGGATCGTCAGCGCGTCGCGCGCGGCGGTCCAGTACGTGAACGGCAGCCGCTGATCCCTGGTGCGGCCGTGTCCGCGCGCGTCCCAGGCGACGATCCGGAATTCGGGGGAGAGCGCGGCCTGCTGCGAGGCGAACATCGTGCGGTCCATGAAGAATTCGTGGGCGAGCAACACCACCGGCCCCGTGCCACCGCTGTCCTCGTAGTAGATGTCGGCATCGATCGCGCGGGCGAATGGCACGAGGACGAGGATAGCCAGGTCGGCGCCGTCATGCGCAATGTTCGCCCGACGCGTGTAGCGACCACCGATCCCGCTGCTCGCCCGTCGTGTGCCGTCACTAAACTGTGGCGGTGGCAGAAACTCAGAGACCGGTCCTCGTCGTCGACTTCGGCGCGCAATACGCCCAGCTGATCGCTCGGCGGGTGCGCGAGTCACGGGTGTTCTCCGAGGTGATTCCACACACCATGACGGTGGAGGAGATCGCCGAGAAGCGGCCGCTGGCCGTGATCCTGTCCGGCGGCCCGTCCAGCGTGTACGCCGAGGGCGCACCGCAACTCGACCCGCGGCTGTTCGACATCGACGTGCCCGTCTTCGGCATCTGCTACGGCTTCCAGGCGATGGCGCAGGCACTGGGCGGCACGGTCGCCCACACCGGCACCCGCGAGTACGGCCGCACCGAACTCAGCATCGACGGTGGTGTGCTGCACGGTGGTCTGCCGACCCTGCAGCCGGTGTGGATGAGCCACGGTGACGCGGTGACCGACGCCCCCGCCGGGTTCGAAGTCACCGGAACCACCGCGGGCGCCCCGGTCGCCGCGTTCGAGGATCGCGCGCGCCGCCTCGCCGGTGTCCAGTACCACCCCGAGGTGCTGCATTCGCCGCACGGCCAGCAGGTGCTCAGCCGCTTCCTGCACGAGCTGGCCGGCATCCCGCCGCAGTGGACGCCCGCCAACATCGCCGAATCGCTGATCGAGAGCGTGCGCGCGCAGATCGGCGACGGGCACGCGATCTGCGGTCTGTCCGGCGGTGTCGACTCCGCCGTCGCCGCCGCGCTGGTGCAGCGCGCGATCGGGGACAGGCTCACCTGTGTGTTCGTCGATCACGGTCTGCTGCGGGCCGGTGAGCGCGAGCAGGTGCAGCACGATTTCGTCGCCGCGACCGGCGCCAAGCTGGTCACCGTCGACGCCGTCGACAAGTTCCTCGGCGAGTTGAAGGGCGTCTCCGATCCGGAGGAGAAGCGCAAGATCATCGGCCGCGAGTTCATCCGCTCCTTCGAGGACGCGGTCGCGGGCATCGTCGCCGAACACGGTGGCGACGGGTCGGCGCCGAAGGTCGAGTTCCTGGTGCAGGGCACCCTGTACCCGGATGTGGTCGAGTCCGGCGGCGGCACCGGCACCGCGAACATCAAGAGCCACCACAATGTCGGCGGCCTGCCCGACGATCTCGAGTTCGAGCTGGTCGAGCCGCTGCGCCTGCTGTTCAAGGACGAGGTCCGCGCGGTCGGCCGCGAGCTGGGCCTGCCCGAGGAGATCGTCGGCCGCCAGCCGTTCCCCGGCCCCGGCCTGGCCATCCGCATCGTCGGCGAGGTGACCGCCGACCGGCTCGAGCTGCTCCGTCAGGCCGACGCCATCGCCCGCGAGGAACTCACCGCCGCCGATCTGGACAAGCAGATCTGGCAGTGCCCGGTGGTGTTGCTCGCCGACGTGCGCTCGGTGGGCGTGCAGGGCGACGGCCGCACCTACGGTCACCCGATCGTGCTGCGCCCGGTGTCGAGCGAAGACGCGATGACCGCGGACTGGACCCGCCTGCCCTACGACGTGCTCGAGCGGATCTCCACCCGCATCACCAACGAGGTGGCCGAGGTCAACCGCGTGGTCCTCGATGTGACGAGCAAGCCGCCGGGCACTATCGAGTGGGAGTGACGGGCGGTTTCGGCTCGCCCGGAGTCGCGGGCGGTTTGTGCCGGTAGGCCAACAGGATTCGGCCCAGCGGTAGCCCGTTCATCGGGCGAGCGGGGGGCCTGGCGTCTCCGGAACCGTTGCCTTCGTTCATCGTTCTCGTCCTCCGACGACAATGGCCCGTCTTCGCGGACGGGCCATTGTCGTGTCTCAGGGTGTTCGGTTGTCGCTCAACGTCGTTTGCTGCTCGGGGCGAAGGTGAGCAGCAGGCCGACGACGATGGCCGCGAGGACCACGCCCCAGCCGATCGGCAGGATGCCGCCGTCGCCGGGCGTCGGCGCGCCGAGCAGGGCCCAGACGCTCACCGCGAGGGCGAGCAGGCCGGTCACCAGCAGGGAGAAGGCCGGGCGGCGGCGGGTTTCGGTGCTCGTCTGGTCAGCCACGGGTCACCGCCACGTCGCCGAGGTGCATCGTGATGCGCAGGTCGAGGACCGGGGCGCCCGGGGTGTTCGGGCCGGTGATCCCGTCGACACAGCCCGAGTCCGAGACCCGGACATCGCAGGTCGTCTTCACTGTCATTCCTTCCGGCAGAAGTACTTTCGCGTCACCGATGTTCACCGCGACCTCCACGGTGCGGGATTCGGTGAGCTCGAGTCCACGCAGATCCAGGGTGCCCGAACCGATGTCGAGCGCGTAGCGCGGTTGCAGTTCGGTCACCGAGGTCGGTGCCCAGAGCCGCTCGCCGATGGACCTGCCCTCGAAGTCGATCGGCCCGATCAGCGAGGCGAGCAGGACGAACCCGGCCAGCGGCGCGGTGAGGACGAGCAGTCCGTAGCCCCGGCGCAGGAAGGCGCCCGCGATGAGGCCGAGGCCGACGACGGCGAGTGCGAACGCCGCGATGCGCGCCGGCGTCATCCATTCGACGCCGGAGGCGGCGGCCGCACCGGCGAGGGCGGCGGCCAGGATCGCCAGCCCGATGGTCACCGGCGTGAGCCGCGAGCGCGGCCGCTTCGGCGGTGGCGGCGCGGCGACGGCGTAGCGCGGGGCGGCCTCGGGGAGTTCCCAGGCCAGCGGGGCGATGCTGAGCGGGTCGATGCCGGGGGGAACCTGGGCGCCCGCGCGCGGGAAGCCAGGAGTGGACTGCGGGAATTCCCTCGCCAGGACCGTCGTCGGGTGCTCCGGCTCCGCGGTGCGCTTGCCGAGGTCGAGACCCGAATCATCCTGGACGGCGGCGAGTTCGGCCGAGCTTTCGGTCCCGGTGGCGGACTCGTCGGCCGCGGTTGGTGAACTCTCGGCGACGGGCTTGGTCAGCTGGACGGAATCCGAGGAAGGCTCGCCCGATTCCGCGAGCGAACGTGTGGTGTCCGCCGTGGCGTCGGTGGACGCATCGGTCGAGGGAGTGGTGTCCACCGTCGCGGTGGCGGATGCCACGACCTCGGCGGGGACCTCGATCGTGGGCTCGGAATCCGCCGTGTCCCTGTGCAGGACGACCGTGTCGGTGGCGTCGACGCGCAGCAGCGGCGTGGATTCGGCTGTCGCCGTGCGGGTTTCCTCGCGGGGCAGCACGGTCGTGGCCGGGTCGGGGACGTAGGCGTCGGGCAGCTTCGTGTAGGGCGTGTACATGCCGGTCGGCGGCACGTCGGGGGTGTACGGGTAGCCGCGCACCGGCACGCCGGTCGGATAGCCGACGGGCGGGTAGTCGCCGGTGCCGTACGCCGCGGCGCGGTAGGTGTCGAAGCCCGTCGGCAGTTCGGGATGCCGGATGTAGAGCATCCACCAGCCCGCGAGCATCAGGCCCATGCTGACCACGCCCGAGCCGCCGAGGCCGAGCCCGATCGGGCCCATGGTCGACACCGCGATGGCCAGCGCGACGATCAGCACGATCGTCTTGGTCTGCGAATGCCCGCCGCGCGCGTGATCGGTCAGCGCCTCGGCGGCCGAGGCCTCGTTCCCCGCGGAACTCAGCACCAGCCAGGCCAGCAGGTACAACACGATGCCCGCGCCGCCGAAAATGGTCGACACCACGAACGCCACCCGCAACAGCACCGGATCGATCCCGTACCGCAGCCCGAACCCGGCCGCGACACCCGCGATCGGCCCCTGCCGCGGCAGCCGGACGGGCCGCGTATGCCACATCTGCTGGATCTGGTCACCGAAGCTCGTTCTGCTCATGCCCTCCATGGTGTGCTCGACCAGCCCTTTCCCGCATCGGGGGGAACCCTGAGGTTTGCCCGGGTTCAGGTGCAGGGTGGGGTGTAGGGGACATTCGCCACACTTCGATGGAATCGGCCCCCGCGACGATCTCGGTGCGGTCGATCGGCTGGTGCGGGTCGACGATGTTCCACATCTGGGTCAGAAACGGCTTCTCGGTGACTTGCCGGTCGTAGACGATCACCTCGAGGCGTGTGCCGGCGACCGGCGCGGCGCGGAAGGCGGCAAGATCAGGGAGATTCCCGATGCCGGGGGTCGGTGGAGCGTGCCACTATCGAAGGATGGATCCGTCTGTTCCCGCCGGTGCCGCCCAGGGGCCGATCGCCTCGTCCGGGCTCGGTGCCGTCCCGGGGAACACCGCTCCGCGCTCGCCCGCCGAACCGGGCGCCCGCCCTGCGCACCGTGAACCGGCACCGCGCGCGCCGGGTGTTCCCGTGCCGAACGGTGCTGCCACGCGCGGAGCGGGTCCGGCGTACGACAGCGCCCGGAATCCGGGCTACCCGCCGCGGGGCGTCGCGGCTTCCGGCCCCGGCGCCGCGGCGAATCCGCGTGGCGGGCACTGGCCGCGGGGTCCGCAGCGATTCGTGACGCGGACCTTCGGCGGTGGGCACGCCGTCTATGGCGCCCCGCAGCCCTATCTGCCAGCGCAGTCCTACCGCTCCATGCAGCCGTATCAGGCAGCGCCCGCGGGATACGGCGTCCCGCGCGGTTACCGGCCGGGTGTGCTGCCCGCGCCGGGGCCGGAGCCGGTCGGCGCGCCGCTGTCGGAGACCCGGCGGCTGGTCCGGCGGACCGGCGGACGGGTCGTCGGCGGGGTCGCGGGCGGACTGGCCGATCATCTCGACGTCGACGTGTTCAAGGTGCGGATGGCGTTCGTGCTGCTGTCCGCGCTGATGGGCGCCGGTCTGGTGGCCTACGGGCTGCTGTGGATCTTCACCCCCGCCGGTGGTGACGCGACGAAGCCGACCGGCGACGAGCGCAGGCAGGCCATCGGCCTCGCCCTGCTCGGCCTCGGTCTCACCGCGACGGTGGGCTGGCTGTTCCAGGGCACCGCGGCGCGGGTCATCGCGCCGATCGTGGTGATCGCGGTCGGCGCCGCGCTGGTGTGGCGGGAGTACGACGTCGCCGCGCCGGGCCCGCGCGCCCTGTTCGGCTTGCCCGCGCGACCCTCCGTGATCACCTGGTCGCGGATCGTGGCCGGGGCGACGCTGATCGTGCTCGGCCTCGGGGTGGTGGTGCTGGCCAGGATCGACCTGAGTTCGCTCGGGTCGGCGCTGATCGCGGTGGCGGTCACCCTGATCGGCGCCGGGCTGCTGACGGTGCCGCTGTGGCTGCGCATGGTCCGCGCGCTCAACGCCGAACGCGGCGCCCGCATCCGCAACGAGGAACGCGAGGAGATCGCCTCGCACCTGCACGATTCGGTCCTGCAGACGCTGGCCCTGATCCAGCGCCAGGCCGAGGACCCGCAGGAGGTGCTGCGCCTGGCCCGCAGCCAGGAACGCGAACTGCGCAAGTGGCTCTTCGACGACACCGCGCCCGCCCACTCCAGCCTGGCCACCGCGCTGCGCACGATCGCGGGTGAGGTGGAGGACCAGCACGGGGTGAAGGTCACCCCGGTGACCGTCGGCGATGTCGCGATGGACCCCGGCGACACCGGCGCAGGCCTGCCGAAGGAGCATTTCACCGCGCTGCTCGGCGCCACTCGCGAGGCATTGGTCAACGCGGCCAAGCACGCCGACGTCCCCGAGATCGACCTGTTCGCCGAGGCCGAACCGCATCAGGTGAGCATCTTCGTGCGCGACCGCGGCGCCGGATTCGACATCGCCACCGTCGCCGACGACCGGCGCGGCATCGCGAAATCCATCTGCGCCAGGATTGAACGCCGGGGCGGCACCGCCGAGATCGACTCCACCGTCGGCCGCGGCACCGAGGTGCGGATCGTCATGCCGCGCACCGATTCCGGCACCGCCGAGCCTGCCCCGGACACCGACTCCGGCACCGCCCAGCCCGCTCCGGACACCGACTCCGGCACCGCCGAGGCCACCCCGGCTCGCGATTCCGGGACCGCCGTGACGAATCGGGGCGCGGACGGCGGGTCCGACGCCGCTGTGCCGGACCGCGACCCGGGAGCGGGTGCTGTCGGCGCCCTGTCCAGCCGGTCCGAAGCCGACCGCGCGGCGGCGAACCGCTCGGCCACGGCCCGGTCCGCGGCCGAGGAGCGCACCAGCGACTGAGCACCCGGATCCGCGCCGGGATCGGCGGCGGGGTGACGCGCTGTGGTACCGATGAACCGAGCCGATCGCACGGTGGGATGAGGGAGAGCTGTCAGTGAGTGTTCGGGTGTTCCTGGTCGACGACCACGCCGTGTTCCGCTCGGGTGTGCGCGCCGAGCTGAGCCGAGAGGCCGACATGGAGGTCGTCGGCGAGGCGGGCGGGGTGGCCGAGGCGGTGGCCGGGATCGATGCCGCGCGCCCCGACGTGGTGCTGCTCGATGTGCACATGCCCGACGGCGGCGGGGTCGCGGTGCTGACCGGGATCGCGGAGGGCCCGGTGTGCCTGGCGCTGAGCGTCTCCGATGCCGCCGAGGACGTGATCGCGGTGATCAGGGCGGGCGCGCGCGGGTACGTCACCAAGACGATCTCGGGCGCCGAACTGGCCGACGGCATCCGCCGGGTGGCGGGCGGCGACGCCGTCTTCAGCCCGCGTCTGGCCGGTTTCGTGCTCGACTCGTTCACCGGCCGCTCGCCGGTCCCCGAGCCGCCGCTGGACCCCGAACTCGATTCGCTCACGCCTCGCGAACTCGAGGTGCTGCGCCTGCTCGCGCGCGGCTACACCTATCGCGAGATCGCCGAGACCCTGTTCATCTCGGTGAAGACGGTGGAGACCCATGCCTCCAATGTGCTGCGCAAGACCCAGCAGTCGAACCGGAACGCGTTGACGCGCTGGGCCCATCGCCGCCGCATCGAGTAGCTACATCACCGCGATGATGATCGCGATGAGGATGACCAGCCCGATCAGCACGCCGGCGCCGATGGCCAGCGGCGCGCCGTTGGGCAGGTTGTCCAGGAAGCTGCCGGTGCGCGGCGCCGCGGCCGGTGCGGCGACGGGCGTGCGCTGGGGCCGCGGCAGCGGCGCGGAGTGCGGGCTGCGCAGGCCGCTGGCCCCGTTGCGGGCGGCCCAGGACGGGATGGTGCCGTCCTCGGTGCGCAGCGGCACGCCGAGGATGTAGGCGGCGGTGCCGGGACCGAAGGCGGCGGTGAGGATCTCGTCGCGTGCCTGGGCCATGCTCGGGCGGCGCTGCGGCGCGGGCTCGAGCATGTGCAGCAGCGGCTGGGTGAGGATGCCGGTGCGGCTTGGCGGGATGATCTGACCCATCGCGGCCTTGGTGACGACGTCGTTCTCGTCGCTGTCGAAACCGAACGGCGGCTGGCCCTCCAGCATCGTGTAGAGCGTGGCGCCGAGGGAGAACACGTCGCTGGCCTCGGTGGGCCTGGCGCCGCGGGCGACCTCGGGCGGCAGGTAGGCGGGGGTGCCGGTGATGGTGCCCTCGGGGTCCTCGCCGTGGGTGTCGCCCGCGCCGCGGGAGATGCCGAAGTCGCTGAGCTTGGCCTTGCCGAGGTCGGGGCCGCGGTCGGCGACGAGGATGTTGCCCGGCTTGATGTCGCGGTGCACGATGCCGGCGGCGTGCGCGGCGGCGAGCGCGTCGGCCACCTGCGCGCCGATCTGGGCGACCTCCACCGCGGGCAGCGTGTCGACCATCGAGAGCGCCTTGGCCACGCTGCGGGAGGGTAAGTGCTCCATGACGAGCCAGGGCTCGCCCGCCTCGAGCACCACGTCGTAGACGGCGATGGCGTGCTCGTGGGACAGCTTGGCCGCCACCCGGCCCTCGTGCACGATGCTGCTGCGGATCGCCTCGGCCTCGGCCTCGCTCAGACCGGCCGTGGAGAGCACCTGCTTGATGGCGACGTCGCGGTTCAGCAGCCGGTCGGTCGCGAGCCAGACCGCGCCCATGCCACCGCCGCCCAATTTCGACTGCAGGCGGTAGCGACCCGCGACGAGATAGTCGGGGCCGATATGGGGACGAGCACGTTCGGTCACGGGTGCGAGGGTAGCCGAATATGCCGATGACTGGCCGGTATCACGGCGCGCGGGTATAAGGCCCCCGCGGTGGACACGGGGGAGGGGTGGGTGTCACGCTGGTCGCTATCGAACGTATATTCGAATACGATCGATAGCTGGAACGGTGCTGCGGTCAGCGGTGCTGAGCGGTCTCCGCACGCGGGTCCATCGGGAAGTAGGTGGTGTTGATGGGTTCGGATGCGTCCTCACCCGAGGTCGCCGCGCGTGCCGACACGCTCGACGACCTGCGTCGCCGCATGGCCGCGGTGCAGGGCCGCCGCGAGACCGCCACCCGGCACATGCCCGGTGAACAGCCACTACGCCGCGATCTGTTGCCGGTGCCGGCCCCGCTCGCCGAGCTGTTGCCCGACGGCGGACTGCCCAAGGGCGCGGTGGTCGCCTACTCCGGCGCGCATTCGCTGCTCTCCGGGCTGCTGGCCTCGGTGACCGGTGACGGCGGGTACGCCGCGGTGGTCGGCCTGCCCCGGCTCGGTTTGCTGGCCGCCGCCGAGATGGGCGCGCAGTTGTCCCGGCTGGCGGTGATCGCCGATCCCGGCCCCGATCCGGGCGAAGTGGCCGCCGTCCTGCTCGACGGCCTCGATCTGGTGGTCCTCGGCCTCGACGGGCGCGCGGTGCCGCCCGCCCGCTGCCGTGTCCTGGCCGCCAGGGCCCGCAACCGCGGTGCCACCCTGGTCGTCGCCGGCGGCGCCTGGACCGATCCGGCCCTGCGGCTGGACACCCGCGTCACCGGCTACGACGGTCTCGGCCCCGGCCGCGGCCGCCTGCGCTCGGTCTGCCTCGACGTGCGTGTCAGCGCCAAGGCTGGCCCGCCGCGACACGGCCGGATAGACCTGTGCGCCGCGGCGGGCCGCACCGAATGGCTCGCGCGCGAACCGGTGTCGCGCCCGGCCGAGGTGCGCGAGCTCAGGGAGGCCGTGTCGTGACGACGCGCGCGGATCGGGTCCTCGCGCTGCTGTGCCCGGACTGGCCCGCGGTGGCGGCGGCCGCGGCGGCCGGAGCAGCGGCGGATCGGCCGGTGGCGGTGTTGCGCGGGAACCGGGTGGTGTCGTGTTCGGCGCTCGCCCGGGTCGAGGGTGTACGGGCGGGGCTGACGCGGCGGGAATCGCAATCACGCTGCCCAGATCTCGTTGTCGCCCAGGATGATCCGGATCGTGACGCCAGGTTGTTCGAACCGGTGGCGGCGGCCGTCGACGCGACCGTCCCCGGCGTCGAGGTCCTGCGCCCCGGCCTGCTCGTCCTCGGCGCGCGCGGTGCCACCCGCTTCTTCGGTTCCGAGGAAGCGGCGGCGGTGCGGCTCATCGACGCCGTCGCGGTGGCGGGCGCCGAGGCGCAGATCGGCATCGCCGACGCCATGTCCACGGCGGTGCTGGCGGCCAGGCGGGCCGCGATCGTGCGGGCGGGCGAGGGCGCGTCCTATCTGGCGCCGCTGCCGGTGGCCGAGCTGGCCGCCGAACCGGCACTGGCCCCGCCGGAGCGCGCCGACCTGGTGGACCTGTTGCACCGCTTGGGTTTACGCCGCGTCGGCGACTTCGCCCGGCTCACCCCCGCCGAGGTCGCCTCCCGTTTCGGCGCCGACGCGGTGCTGGCCCATCGCCTCGCCCGCGCCCTGCCGGAACGTCCGCCCTCGGCCCGGCAGGTGGCGCCGGAACTGGCCGTCGACTTCGACTGCGATCCGCCGATCGACCGGGTCGACGCCGCCGCCTTCGCCGGCCGCGCCCTGGCGACCCGGCTGCACACCGCGCTCACCGCCGCGGGCGTCGCCTGCACCCGGCTGGCCGTCACCGCGCGCACCGAGGCGGGCGAGGAGCTCTCACGCATCTGGCGCTGCGCCCGTCCGCTCACCCCGCCCGACACCGCCGACCGCATCCGCTGGCAGCTCGACGGCTGGCTCACCCACCGCGACCGCCCCACCGCGCCGATCGTCGCGCTGCGCCTGGAACCGGTGGAGGTGGTCGCCGCTGGCGCGCTCCAGCTCGGCCTGTGGGGCGGGGAAGGGGAGGAGACCGAGCGGGCCCGCCGCGCCCTGGTCCGGGTGCAGGGTCTGCTCGGCGGCGAGGCGGTGCGGGTGGGGGTGCTCAGCGGTGGGCGCGGTCCCGCCGAACGCATCACCATGATCGCCCTCGGCGACGAGCTCACCCCCGCCGCCGACCCGGCCCAGCCCTGGCCGGGCCGCCTGCCCGAACCCGCGCCGACGCTGCTGCTCCTGCACCGCCCCACCGTCGCGCTGACCGCCGCCGACGGCGCCCCCGTCGAGGTCACGGCGCGCGGTATGTTCACCGCCGACCCCGTCCGTCTGCGGTGGGGCCGACGGGAGTGGGCGCTGCTCGGCTGGGCGGGGCCGTGGCCGGTCGACGAACGCTGGTGGACCGGCGCCGAGCACGCCGCCCCCGCCGCCCGCGCCCAGGTGCAGCTCGACGCCGCGCCCACCGAGATCCGGGTGGTCCTGCTCGTCTACGACGCCGAGACCTGGCATGCCGAAGGTGTCTACGAGTAGTCAGGCACGGAGCGGCGCGCCATACCGGTTCGATGGCCGCTCGTGGCTCGCCTGGTGAGCTCGAGCCGCCGCACCCCGGGTCGAACCTGGGTAGACCGCTGGCGTGGGTCGGGTGTGCCCCGACTCGCGCACTCCGGCAACAGAGGGTGCCCTTACTGCCGGGCGCGCATGGCTCTACAGTGAAACGACACCTGTTCCGGATCGGCCGGACGGTCGGTCGGTCGCGGAAGGAGCTGTCATGAACCCGTTCGAGGGCATGGGCTGCTCGGCGGCCGCCGTCGACCTGCCGATGCTCGGCAGCGCGGCGCACGTCCCCGGCTGGCTGTGTATCGAACACCCCGGGGCCTGGGGTCGCGACGTGATCGCCGACGAGGTGCTCGGCCCGGAGATCACCGCCGAACTGGCCGCGCGCACGACGGCGGCCCAGGTGCGGCCCACGCTGATCCGCCGCCCCGGCCGCAACGAGTTCACCGGGAAGCGCACCGTCCTGCTGGCCTCCTCCCGCCCGGAGGGCTCGTGGTGCGAGCGCTTCGAGATCACCGACCTGCGTGAACTGTTCGACATCGACCTGCGCCTCGTCGCCGGGCCCGCACCGGGAATCGGTGCGCGCGTGGACGATCCGGTCGTCCTGGTCTGCGCGCACGGCAAGCGCGACCAGTGCTGCGCCCTGCTCGGCCGCCCCATCGCCGCCGCCCTGGCCGCAGACAACCCCGGCCGGGTCTGGGAGGCCACCCACACCGGCGGCCACCGCTTCGCGCCCGCCGTGGTCCTGCTCCCGTCGGGCCTGACCTACGGCCGGGTCGACGTGCCCGCCGCCCGCACCCTGCTCGCCGCCGCGGACCGGGGCGAGGTGTCCATGACCGGCCTGCGCGGCCGCGGCTGCTACGACCCGATCCGTCAGGTGGCCGAAATCGCCGTGCGCGAACAACTCCCGCCCGTCGCGCTCGACGATCTCACCGTCACCCCGGCGCCCGCCGAGGACGCGACCCTGGCCGGCGCCGCCGTCGTCACCCACCGCGACGGCCGCCGCTGGCACGTCACCGTCCGCACCGTCGCCGCCGCACCGCGCCAAGCCAGCTGCGGCGGCCCGGCCAAGCCGGTCACCTACCTGGAACCCGCTGCGGTGGAACAACTCTCCGAAGTGGCTACCGCTCAGGCGGGCTGCCCGGCGACCTGATCCGCGACTGCGACATCGCTCTCGCCTCGCCGTCCCGCGCCGCTGACAGCTCCCCGCGGAGCACCGATTACGTGGCGGTCAGCACCTACCGGTCGACCCCGGCGCGTCCGATGCGTGCAAGCCCAACGGCGTGCCGGCGCGGACCCTCGGCCCGCCGCCGCGCGTTCCGGCAGCGCCCCCAGTCGGCGCCCGCCCCCGGGACGACTCGACGCGAGCGCCGTCGGGAGCGCCTCAGCGGCTGTTCACCAATGCGTGCCCGGCACCCAGCGGGCGGCGCGGCGCAGGGCGCTGCCGGTGGCCTTGCGCGCCGCCGACTTCGGCTTCGGCGCGGGTGCGGTGGTCGATTCCACGGCGACCGGCTCGACCGATTCCCCCTTGGCCGCAGGGGAATCCGGCAGCGCGCGGTAGTAGCGGTGCAGCACGCGGTCGCGCAGCTTCGGGGTGAGGATGCCGCCGTACTCGGCGAGCGTGCCGAGCGGGACATCGATGCGCTTGGGTCGTTCGCTGAGCGCGCGGACGATGGTGGCCGCGGCCCACTCCGGTGATTCGGACGGCCCCTGATCGCCGCTCGGGGTGATCATCGGGGTGCGCACCAGCGGCATGTGGATGGTGGTGAAAGTGACGCCGTCGGCGAGGGTTTCGACGGCGGCGACCTCGGTGAACTTGTCCAGCGCGGCCTTGGAGGCGAGGTAGGCGGCGAAGCGCGGGGTGGCGACCTGCACGCCGGCGCTGGAGATGTTGACGATGTGCCCGAAGCCGCGCTCGCGCATCTGCGGCAGCAGCGCCAGCGTCATCCGCACGGCGCCGAAGTAGTTGACCGCCATGGTGCGTTCGAAGTCGTGCATGCGGTCGGTGGAGCGGTGGATGGCGCGCCGGATCGAGCGGCCCGCGTTGTTCACCAGCATGTCCACGTGGCCGTGCTGATCGAGGATCGTCTTGACGGTCGACTCGACGGATTCGGCGTCGGTGACATCGCACTGGTAGCCGTGCGCCCGCCCGCCCGCGGCGCCGATCTCGGCGACCACCTCGGCCAGTTCGTCACCGCGGCGGGCGAGCAGGAAGACGACGGCGCCCTTGTCGGCGGCCGCCAGCGCGGCGGCCCGTCCGATCCCGGACGACGCGCCGGTGATCACGACATGCCGGTCGGTGAGATCGCGCCGCCGCCTGCGGTTCGATGTGCCGGGAGAAACCTGAGACATCACTGCTCCTTTGCAGCTCGTTCCCTCGAACTTACTCCAAAGTAAGTTCCGGGACCAGGGTTCGCGAGAAACTCGAAAATATGTTCGAACACCTCTCGCCAACATTCGAACGTATGTGCGATACTTGTGCCCATGGCGGACGATCGGATGGCGGACATCTATGCCGCGGTGCGGCTCGGCGGTATCGACCCTGACGCTGCGCGCGCGGCGCTGACCAGGCTCTGGGACGAGATAGGCGAAGGCGGCGACGCGTTGCATCGCTGCGTGATCGCGCATCACCTCGCTGATGTGCAGGAGTTGCCCGAGGGCGCGTTGCTCTGGGATCAACGGGCGCTGGCCGCGGTGTTCGGGCCGGGCATCCCGCTGGACGAGGGGCTGCGCGGATTCCTGCCCTCGCTGTATCTGAACCTGGCCGACAGTCACCGGCGGGTCGGTGACTTCGACATGGCGCGGATGCAGCTGGCCATCGCGCGCGGGCACCTGGATGTGCTTGCCAACGATGCCTATGGCGCGGTGATCAGGTCGGGGCTCGGGCATGTGGAGGCCGCGCTGGAATCCCGGTCGATGGAGCGTTTGCCCGCGAGTTGAGGGGTCGGGCAACCGTGATCGAACGGGAGGTGGCAAGGGAGTAGGGAGGAGTGGGCGCGTGGGCTGGAGCAACGGTCCGCCGACCTGGTCGGAGCTGGAGCGGGTGCTCTCGGGCAAGCCGAGCCGTCGCCCCGCCGAGGAGATGCATCCCGGCGACGGCGGCGACAGCCCGGCATGGTCGCGCAAACGCGGTGCGTACGAGGCGGATTCGATCGAACGTCCCGCCGCGACCGTGCCCTTCGCCGAACTGCACGCCCACTCCGCCTACAGCTTCCTCGACGGCGCGAGTCAGCCGGAGGAGCTGGTGGAGGAGGCGGTGCGGCTGGGTCTGGAGGCGCTCGCGCTCACCGACCACAACGGGTTCTACGGGACCGTTCGGTTCGCCGAGGCGGCCAGGGAATGGGGAATACCAACGGTTTTCGGTGCCGAACTGTCACTGGGAACCGATGCGGAGGCGGCGCCGGGCCGAGGGGATGCGGTCCGGCGCCGTTCTGTTCCCCGGGGCGGCAGGCGTCCCATCGGCGATCCGCGGGGTGGGCGCACGACCTCGGCCGAACTGCGTGCAGGCGACGATCCGGCCGGGTCTTGCAGCGGGCACGTGCGAGCGCCGGATTCGCTGCCGCGCACCGGATCCGCCGACCCGCGCGGTCCGCACCTGCTGATCCTCGCCCGTGGTCAGGAGGGGTATCGCAGGCTGTCGCGGGAGATGGCGGCCGCGCACATGGCGGCGGGGGAGAAGGGCATCCTGCGCTACGACCTCGACACGCTCACCGCTGCCGCGGGCGGGCACTGGCATGTCCTCACCGGCTGCCGGAAGGGGCACCTGCGCTCCGCGCTGGAACTCGACCTGCGCGCGGGCGAGACGACGCTGCCGAAAGCCGAAGCCGCCCTGCGTGAGCTGGTCGAACGCTTCGGCGCCGACCGGGTGAGCGTCGAGCTCACCCACCACGGCATCGCCACCGACGACGAACGCAATGCCCACCTCGTCGCGCTGGCCGACCGGCTCGGGCTGCCCGTGCTCGCCACCACCGGCGCGCATTTCGCCTCGCCCGCCCAGCGGCGCAGGGCCATGGCGCTGGCCGCGATCCGGGCCAGGAGCAGTCTCGACGAGATGGCGGGCTGGCTGCCCGCCACCGGTGGCGCGCACCTGCGCTCGGGCGCGGAGATGGCGCGGCTGTTCGCCGCGCATCCGCGGGCCGTGGCGAACGCGGTGGAGCTGGCCCGCGCCTGCGCCTTCGACCTGCGGTTGATCGCGCCGAAACTGCCACCGTTCGACGTGCCGTCCGGTCACGACGAGGACTCCTGGCTCCGCCACCTCAGCTACGCGGGCGCCGCCAGGCGCTACGGCCCGCGCGAGACGAATCCGCGGGCGTACGCGCAGATCGAGCACGAGCTCGCGGTGATCGAGCGGATGGAGTTTCCCGGCTACTTCCTGGTCGTGCACGACATCGTCGAGTTCTGCAAGCGCAACGGCATCCTGTGCCAGGGTCGCGGCTCGGCCGCCAATTCCGCGGTCTGCTACGCCATCGGGATCACCAATGTCGACCCGGTGGGCAACAACCTGCTGTTCGAACGCTTCCTGTCCACCGAGCGCGACGGGCCGCCCGACATCGATATCGATATCGAATCCGATCGCCGCGAGGAGGCCATCCAGCACGTCTACGGCAAGTACGGCCGCGACTACGCGGCCCAGGTGGCGAACGTGATCACCTATCGCGGCAAGTCCTCGGTGCGCGATGCCGCACGGGCGCTGGGCTTTTCACCCGGCCAGCAGGACGCGTGGAGCAAACAGGTGAGCCGCTGGTCGGGCGTTGCCGCCGAGACCGGCACCGACATTCCCGCGCCGGTGCTCGAACTCGCGGGCGAACTCGACGGACTGCCACGGCATCTGGGCATCCACTCCGGCGGCATGGTGATCTGTGATCGGCCGATCGCGGACGTGTGCCCGGTGGAGTGGGCGCGGATGGCGGGCCGCAGCGTGCTGCAGTGGGACAAGGACGACTGCGCCGCGGTCGGTCTGGTGAAGTTCGATCTGCTCGGCCTCGGCATGCTCTCGGCGCTGCGCTACATGATCGACCTGGTCCACGAGCACAAGGGCGAGAAGGTCGAACTGCACGCGCTCGATCTCGCCGAGCCGGCCGTCTACGAGATGCTGCAGCGGGCCGACTCGATCGGGGTCTTCCAGGTGGAGTCGCGCGCGCAGATGGCGACCCTGCCCCGGTTGAAGCCGAGGACGTTCTACGACCTGGTGGTGGAGGTGGCGCTGATCCGGCCCGGCCCCATCCAGGGCGGCTCGGTGCATCCGTACATCCGCAGGCGCAACGGTCAGGAAGCGCCGGTCTGTGACCATCCGGCGCTGGAGAATTCGCTCGCCCGCACCCTCGGCATCCCGCTGTTTCAGGAGCAGCTGATGCAGATGGCCATCGACGTCGCCGGTTTCAGCGCCGCCGAGGCCGACCAGCTGCGCCGCGCCATGGGGTCCAAACGGTCACCGGAGAAGATGGAACGGCTCAAGGACCGCCTCTACCAGGGCATGCGGGACCTGCACGGGATCACCGGCGCGCTGGCCGACCGCATCTACGAGAAGCTCTACGCCTTCGCCAATTTCGGTTTCCCCGAGAGTCATTCGCAGAGTTTCGCCTCGATCGTGTTCTACTCCTCGTGGTTCAAGCTGCACCACCCCGCCGCGTTCTGCGCCGGGCTCCTGCGCGCTCAGCCGATGGGCTTCTACTCGCCGCAGTCGCTGGTCGCCGACGCGCGCAGGCACGGCGTGCGGGTGCACGGTCCCGACATCAATGCCAGCCGGGCCGAACCCACCCTGGAGAACGCCGGGACCGAGGTCCGGCTCGGCCTCGCCGCCGTCCGGCACATCGGCGACGACCTCGCCGAACGCCTCGTCACCGAGCGCGCCGAACACGGCCCCTACACCTCGATGCTCGACCTCACCGGCCGCGTGGGATTGTCTGTCGCGCAAGCGGAATCGCTGGCGACGGCGGGCGCTCTCGACGGCCTGGTCGATGCCGAACACGACGAGACGGCAGCGGCCGAGCGCACACAGTCGGGTGACGCGGCCGGGGACTCGCGCGCGAAGGGCGGCGCGCGAACCGCGGCCGGAGCAGCCGAGGCCACGGTCGACGACGGAGTGCGGAGGCGTGCCGGCGACAGCGCGGACCGGGGGAGCAGCGTGCGCAGGGCCGCGCTGTGGGCGGCGGGCGCGGCGGCGGGCGAGCGGCCCGACCTGCTGCCCGGCACCGGTCCGGCGACGCTGGCCCCGTCCCTGCCCGGCATGAGCGCGCTCGAGCTCGCCGCCGCCGACGTGTGGGCCACCGGCGTCTCGCCCGGCAGCTATCCCACCGAATTCCTGCGCGCGCACCTGAATTCGCTCGGCGTGGTGCCCGCCGCCGACCTGCTGCTCGTCGAGGACGGCACCCGCATCCTGGTCGCGGGCGCCGTCACCCACCGGCAGCGTCCCGCCACCGCCGCCGGCGTCACCTTCCTCAACCTGGAGGACGAGACCGGCATGGTCAACGTCGTCTGCTCGGTGGGCCTGTGGACCCGCTATCGCCGCCTCGCCCAGACCGCCACCGCCCTGCTCGTGCGCGGCCGCCTGCAGAACGCCGAAGGCGCCGCCAGCCTGCTCGCCGACCACCTCGCACCCCTCGACCTCACCATCGTCGCCCGTTCCCGCGACTTCCGGTGAGCCTGTGGCGCGCACCGCCGATGTGCCGTTGTCGGCGTGCACGATCCGCGTCGTCCACGACCAGGATTTCCGCGCGTCGGTCGTCCACGATCGGCACATCGCTGTCAGCCTGCGCGCGGTGGAGGTGCTCACCGATCGTCAGCTCGAGGCGGTGATCGCCCACGAGTTCGGCCACGCCATCGAACGCGACCACCGGGTGCTGCTGCTCACCGTGCGCGCTCCCCGCCGCCCTGTGGCTTCTGCTCGGTCCGCGGGCCGCGCTGCTCGCCCTGGTCGGCTACCCCGTGCGCGACGTGCTGTCGACGCACCGCTCGCGCTGGGCCGAAACCCACGCCGACCGGGTCGCGGTGGCCCTCGGCTACGGCCACGACCTGCGCGAATCGCTGACGATCGCCGAAATCGACTGCGCGACCGGCCCCACCATCACCGACCTCGTCCCCGGCTGGATGAACACGCACCCGAGCCACGAACGCCGTCTCGCCGCCATCGACGACGAACTGCGCCGCCGGCAGCAACGCTGACAGCGCCCTCCGCCGAGGCGGAGGTGCCACGGCGACGGGTGGTACCATATATGGCATGATCAAGACGACCGTGTACCTCCCCGAGGAGTTGGAGGTCCGGCTCGATGCCGAAGCTGCCGCGACCGGCGTCAGCAAGGCAGAACTCATCCGCCGGGGAATCGCGATGCTGCTCGACGCTTCCGAGGTGCCGAAGAACGACGCGCCGCTGCCGGTGTTCCGTAGCGGCCGGGCCCGCACCGTCGAGGAGATGGATCAGTCCATCTACGACCACATCAGGTCCCGGTCCGAGCGTCGATGATCATCGTCGCCGACACCTCGGCCCTGTTCGCCGCGTTCGATGCCGATCAGCCCGAACACGAGCGGGCCGCAGCGGTCATGGCTACCGAGACCCTGGTGATCTCGCCGCTGGTCCTGACCGAGCTGGATCACCTCGTCCATCGTGACCTCGGTTTCGACGCGGCGATGCAGGTCACCGAGGCCTTGATGACGCGCATGCTGGACGGCCGGTATCGGCTCGCCGAACTCAAGCACGTCGATCTCGCTGCGGCACAGACCATTCGGGCCAAGTACGAGGGTTTGCGGCTCGACCTCGCCGACGCGGTCGGCGTCGCCTTGGCCGACAAGTACCGCACCGACTGCATCTTCACGCTGGACCAGCGGGACTTCCGGGCGATCGAACCGCTCACCCCCGGTGTGGCGGCGTTCCGGATCCTGCCCGCCGATCTGTAGCGGCGGCTGCGCCCGCCATCGGCCTCGGCGCATTACGCTGCGACCATGCGCAAGCTTGCGGTGGTGCTGATCGGGATACTCGGGCTGGTGTTGCTGGCCGGGTGTGGGGACGACGCGGGGGAGACGAGCGCGGACCAGGCGTCCTCGCCGACGGTCTCCGGGCCCGCGGCGGCCGTGGCGCCCGGATTCCGGGAGGGCGCGCCGGCGAAAGAGAGTCCGGCGCCGCAGGATTCGGCGAACCGGAAAGAGGTGATCACCGGGTCGGTCGACATCACCGCCGACGATCCGATCGGCGCCGCGGCCACCGTCGCCGAGCAGGTGCGCGCCATGGACGGCCGCATCGACAGCCGGACCGAGCAGCCGGGCACCGACAAGCGCACGCCGCGCGCGGTGCTCAGCGTGCGGGTGCCCGCCGACAAGACCGATGCCTTCATCACCGGGCTCGGCGGCGTCGGCAGCGTCACGAAGGTGAGCACCAACCGTGACGACGTCACCATGCAGTGGGAGGATCTCGACGCCCGCATCCGCGCCCTGCAGGCCTCCGTCGACCGGCTGCGCGCGCTCATGGCCAACGCGGCCAACACCGCCGACCTCATCGACGCCGAGGAAGCGCTGTCGAGCAGGCAGGGCGAACTCGACAGCCTGACCGCGCAGAAGCGTTCCCTCGACGATCAGGTCGCGCTGTCCACGCTCACCATCACCCTCACCGCCGACGACAAGAACGCCCCCGGCGACCCGGACAACTTCTGGGACGGGATCGTCGCGGGCTGGAATTCGCTCGTCGACTGGCTCCAGGACGCGATCGTCTTCGCGGGCAAGGCGATTCCGTGGCTCGGCTTCCTCGCCGTCCTCGGCGGGGTGGGCTGGCTGGTCCTGCGCGCGGTGCTGCGCCGCCGCCGTCCTGTCACCGCGCCGCCGACCTCGACGAAGAAGGAGCCCAGCGGTGCCGACGGTACGGGCGACGATCAAACCGAACAGCCGTAAAGGCCCGCTGGTCGAGACCGCCGACGACGGCACCCTCACCCTCTACGTGCGCGCCCCCGCCGTCGAGGGCAAGGCCAACAAGGCCGCCGTCGAACTCCTCGCCGCCCACTTCGGCGTCCCCAAGTCCGCCGTCCGCCTGACCGCGGGCGCCACCTCCCGCTTCAAACGCTTCGACATCGACGCCTGAGCTCCGCTACTCCCCGCCGGGGAAGCCAAGTTGGCGCCAGGCCTCGTAGACCGCGACCGCGGCGGCGTTGGACAGGTTCATCGAGCGGCGGCCGGGCAGCATCGGGATGCGGATCTGGTCGGTGATCCGCGGGTCGGTGAGTACCTCGGCGGGCAGGCCGGTGGGTTCGGTGCCGAACAGCAAGGCGTCGTTGTCGCGGTAGGCGATGTCGGTGTAGCGGGTGCTCGCCTGGGTGGTGAACGCGAACACCCGGCCCGGGTCGATGGCCTCGAACGCTGTCGCCAGATCGGGGTGCACGGTCACCACCGCGAGGTCGTGGTAGTCCAGGCCGGCGCGGCGCAGCTTCGATTCCGAGAGGTCGAAACCCAGCGGCTCGATCAGATGCAACGCGCACCCGGTCCCCGCCGCCAACCGGATCGCGTTCCCGGTGTTGGGCGGGATCACGGGATTGTGAAAGATCAGGTGCAGCACAGCGCACCACTCTGTCATGCCGTGGCGGCGCGGCCCGCTCGCCCCACCGCCGGCGCCGAGATCGGGCTCGGGCCGCCCGCTCGCCGGTGGCGTCTGGAACAATCGGGGCCGTGAACAAGGCGGAGACGACCGGGAAGCATCGGGTCGTGCGGTTGACGGCGGGTGAGCAGTACCTGCGCAGTCACCTGCCGATGACCGTGGTGAGCGCGCTGATCCTGGTCGCGATCGTGTTCGTCGCCTGGGATCGGTGGCGGCGTGGTGCGATCATCTTCGGCAGCGCGGCCCTGGTGGCGGCCGCTTTCCGGCTGTGTCTGCCGACGGTCCAGGTGGGCTTGCTCGCCGTGCGCAGCAAGCCCTTCGACGTGGCGACCCTGACCGCCCTCGGCAGTGCCATCGTCTTCCTGGCCGTCACCATCAACACCCTCGGCGTCAGTTGAGATAGCGCTCGGCGAACACTGTCAGCTCGCGCGGCCTGCGGCCCGGGTGCGGCGGCACCGCGACACCGTGGCCGACGGTGACCATGACCGCGATGGCCAGCTCCGCGTCGGCCTCGATGCCGATCGCCCGCTTCACCAGCTCGGCGTCCCACCCGTTCATCGGCGCCGAGGCCAGCCCGAGGCCGGTCGCGGCGAGCATCACGTAGGTGGCGGCGATCATGGCGTTCTTCACGGCGTTCTCGCGCAGCAGCCCGCGCTCGCGCAGCGCGTGATACTCGGCGCGGGAGTCGAACATGGCCTGGAACTCGGCGTTCCATGCCCCGCTGGCCGAGGCCTGCGCGGCGATGTCGGTGTTGGCCGCCGCCCAGGCCGCCGGATCGGCGACGAACACCAGGACGGCGGGCGCCTCCAGCGGTTGGGGTTGGCCGAAGGCCGCCTCCGAGAGCGCTTTCCGGCCTTCGTCGCTGGTCACCACGACGATGGAGCGGTCCTGCATGTTCCAGGCGCTGGGCGCTTGCACGGCGAGGTCGAGCAGTTCGTCGAGCAGTGCCGGGTCGATCGGCTCGGGGCGGTAGTGGCGGACGGTGCGGCGGGTGCGGATGGCTTCGGCGACCGAAAGTGTCTGTGTGCTCATGATTCCTACTATCGGAGAGTCGCTCTCCATTGGGAAGTAGGCACCTAAAAGTGCGTTAGACTCGGCGGGGTGCCCACGATTCACGAAGCCAGTGGTCTGCCCGCCGACGTCTACTCGGCGAAATGCCCCACCCGCGAGGTCCTCGACCACATCGCGGGCAAGTGGACGGTCCTGATCGTCGACGCGCTCGCCGACGGCACCCTGCGCTACACCGACCTGCGCCGCCGCATCGAAGGCATCTCGCAGAAGATGCTCACGCAGACGTTGCGGCAACTCGAGACCGACGGATTCGTGGCGCGCACGGTGTATCCCACCGTGCCGCCGCGCGTCGAGTACACCCTCACCGAACTCGGGCACAGTCTGCGCGAACCGATCGCCGCGCTGCGGGAGTGGATCGAGACGAACATCAACCACATCGAGGCGGCGCGGCGCGCGACGGCACGGTGACCGCCGGGCCGCAGCGTCGTCGATCCGGCCCGGCAGGCACCTTGTCGTTCAGGCGGTTTCGGAGACGGGCGTGCCCTTGGCCCACAGGCTGCGACCACCCTGACTGCCGTACAGCGCTCGCGCGCGCTCGGGGGTGATGGTGATCGGGCTCGCCGGCGGCGGCGCGGCGACGTGGGCGGCGAAGATCGAGGCGGTGAGCGGGGCCACCAGCGGAGCGGCCTTGATCATCGCCCAGTTCTCCCGGCGCGAGGCGATCCACACGACCGTCCGCACCGGAATGCGCACGAGCAGATCGAGGACCCGGGGGAACGGCAGGCGCCCGAGCTTGCGCATCCAGATCGGCAGGGTCGGAATGCTGGCCAGAGACAGCAACCGGCTGCCGAGCGCGAATCGCCAGCCCTTGCTCATCGGCACCCACATCAGATAGCGCATCGCCCGCACGGCCCGTTCGGTGACGCACAGGCGCGGCCGCACCTGCTCGAAGTAGGCGCGCACCCCCTCGCGGGTGCGTGGCACGTCGGCCGCCTTGCAGGTCTGCAGTTCGGCGGCGATCGCGCACTCGGCCCAGAACTGCCGCTCCTCCTCTTCGGTCAAGCCTGGCCCGTACATCTCGTAGGCGATGAGCACCGAATGCCAGCCGGTGAGGTGGATCCACAGCTGGGTCTCGGGGCTGTTGGCGGCGTAGCGCTTGCCGGTGACGGGTTCGATGCCGGTCATCGGCGCGTGTACCCGCATCAGGTGCTCGGCGGCCTGGATGGCCGTGCGCCCGTCGCCGATCGCGACCAGCACGAAGTAGGCCAGCGTGTGGTCGAGGCGCGAGGCCGGATTGTCGTAGATGCCCTGGGAGTCGGCGACGGCGGCGGTCAGGAACGGGTCGAAGTGTTCGAGGGTGACCGCGCGCTGGAAGCCGATCAGCGCGGTGGGCGAGGCCCACACCTTCCAGGTGACCGAGTCGGGTCCGAAGAAGCCGTAGTCGTCGCGGCGCAGGGTGGACGGGTCGAAGGCCATTGCACGTGCTCCTTTGCAGTGCCGAGGGCGAACCTCGCAGGTGAATACAACGCCACCGTAGCAATTGCGCGCAGCGAATACAACGGCTGCGTAGGATTGGTGCCCGCGGTCCGGGTATCGTCTGGTGGACGAAGGAGGTGTCCGCGTGACCGCGACGCGAGAGCAACGACCGCGGCGCCGCTATGCCCCGCGCCTGCCGCCCGAGCAGCGCCGCGCGCAACTGCTCGACGCCGCGTTCACCGTCCTGGGCCGAATGGAGCTGCACGAGCTGAGCATGGAAGCCGTCGCGCAGGAAGCCGGCGTGGGAAAACCGGTGCTGTACACCGTGTTCAAGACCCGCGCCGAACTCGTCGAAGCCCTGCTCGAACGCGAACGGGAGCGGGGCCTGGAGCAGATCGCCGAGACCCTGCCGGAGAACCTGCTCGACACCGATCCGGTGGCCGCGGCCTCGGCGACCGTGGAGGCGTTCGTCGGTGTGGCACTGGCGAATCCGACGCGCTGGCGGCTGATCCTGGCGACCCCGGCCAGCGCGCCAGACGAATACCGGGCCGCCCTGCGCGCGGGCCGCGCCGAGATCCTGGCCCGTGCGGAATCCCTTGTCCGCGTGGGCATCGCGATGTCACCGCGCTGGTCGGCGATGGACGCGGGACTGCTCGCGAACTCGACCCTCACCGTCGCCGAGATGCTCGGCAGGCTCGCGGTGAGCGAGCCGCAGGAGTACCCGAAGGAACGGCTCCAGGACTACGTGCGCTCGATCGTCACCCTGCTGACGCGCTGACGGTCAGCGGTTCTCGCGCGCGAGCCGCATGGTCTCGGTGAGCAGCTTGGCCACCGCGGCCGCCTCGGTGAGGAAGCCGTCGTGGCCGTCGCGCGAATGCACGATCTCGAGACCTGCGCAGCCGGGCAACCCCTCGGCCAGCTCGGCCTGGGTGTGCAGCGGGTACAGCCGATCGGAGTCGACGCCACCGACCACACACGGGACGGGGGTCGAGGCCAGCGCGGCGGCGACACCGCCGCGCCCGCGGCCGACGTCGTGCCGGTTCATGGCCTCGCTGAGCAGCACATAGGTGGCCGGATCGAAGCGCTGGCACAGCTTCTCGGCCTGGTGCTCGAGATAGCTCTGCACCGCGTAGCGGCCGCCGGTCCACGGATCCTCGTCGCCCTGGGCCTGATTGGTGAAGCGGTGGTCGAGCTCGCCCTCGGTGCGGTAGGTCAGGTGCGCGATCCGGCGGGCCAGGCCCATGCCGGTCATCGGCGCGCGACCGGTGCCGTGATAGTCGCCGCCGAGCCAGTCGGGGTCGGCGGTGATGATCGCCATCTGGGTGGTCTGGGTGCCGATCTGATCGGCGGTGGCCCTGGCGCCGACGGCCAGCACCAGCGCGGCCGCGACCCGCTCGGGCTGCCCGATCATCCACTCCAGCACCCGCATGCCGCCCATCGACCCGCCGACCACCGCGGCCAGCCGCTCGATCCCGAGCAGATCGAGCAGCTGCGCCTCGGCGACGACCTGGTCGCGGATGGTGAGGTCGGGAAAGCGGGAACCCCACGGCGCGCCGTCGGGCGCGAGCGAGGACGGTCCGGTGCTGCCGCGACAGCCGCCGAGCACGTTCGTCGCGATCACACACCACTCGTCGGTGTCGACCGGGGCGCCGGGACCGACCATCCCCTCCCACCAGCCGGGGGCGGTGTTGTCGGCGCTCGCGATGACCTGCGAGTCACCGGTGAGCGCGTGCTCGACCAGCACCACGTTGTCGAGCGTGGGCGAGGGCTCGCCCCAGCGTTGCACCGCCAGCCGCACATCGGGGACCACGGCGCCGTTCTCCAGCGCCACATCCCCGATGGCGACCACGCCGAGTCGCCCGTCCGGCGGCGGCAGCAGGGCCACCCCGGTCGCGGGACGGGCGATCGGCGATTCGGTGCTCACAGTCACGTGTTCGCCGCCGCGAATCCGGCCCGCAGATCGGCCAGGATGTCGTCGATTCCCTCGATGCCCACGGCGAGCCGGACCAGCCCCGGGGTGACGCCGGAGGCCAGCTGCTCCTCGGGCGTCAACTGCGAGTGCGTGGTCGACGCCGGGTGAATCACGAGAGAACGCACATCACCGATGTTAGCGACATGGCTGTGGAGGCTGAGAGCGTCCACGAACTTCTTGCCCGCGTCGACGCCGCCCGCCAGTTCGAACGAGACGATCGCGCCAGCGCCCTTGGGGGCGAGCTGCTTGGCCCGCGCGTGCCAGGGCGAGGTCTCGAGGCCCGCGTAGTACACGGCGTCGACACCCGGCTGCTCGGCGACGAACTTCGCGACCGCCTCGGCGTTGGCCACGTGCCGCTCGATCCGCAGGCTCAGCGTCTCGATGCCCTGGGCGATGAGGAACGCGTTGAACGGCGACACCGCCGCGCCCAGGTCGCGCAGCAGCTGCACGCGGGCCTTCAGCGCGAAGGCGGGCGCGCCCAGGTCGGCGAAGACCGCGCCGTGGTAGCTGGGGTCGGGCTCGGTGAAGCCGGGGAAGCGCGCGTTGCCCTCGGCGTCGCGCACGGTCCAGTCGAAGGTGCCGCCGTCGACGATCGCGCCCGCCACCGCCGCGCCGTGGCCGCCGAGGTACTTCGTCGCCGAGTGCACGACGATGTCGGCGCCGTGGGCCAGCGGCTGGATCAGGTACGGGGTCGCGACGGTGTTGTCCACGAGCAGCGGCAGGCCTGCGGCGTGGGCCACCTCGGCGATGCCGGGGATGTCGAACACGGCGCTGCTCGGGTTGGCGATGGTCTCGCCGAAGAAGGCCTTGGTGTTGGGCCGGACGGCGGCGCGCCACTGCTCGAGGTCGTCGGGGTCCTCGACGAAGGACACCTCGATGCCGAGCTTGGGCAGCGAGTAGTGGAACAGGTTGTAGGTGCCGCCGTAGAGGTGCGGGCTGGACACGATGTGGTCACCGGCGCCGGCGAGGTTCAGGATCGCGTAGGTCTCGGCGGCCTGGCCGGAGGCCAGCAGCAGCGCCGCGACGCCGCCCTCGAGCGCGGCGATGCGCTGCTCGACCGCGTCCTGGGTGGGGTTCATGATCCGGGTGTAGATGTTGCCCGGCTCGGCCAGACCGAACAGCGCGGCGGCGTGATCGGTGTCGCGGAAGGTGTAGGAGGTGGTCTGGTAGATCGGCAGCGCCCGCGCGTTGGTGCTCGCGTCGGGGGCCTGGCCCGCGTGGATCTGCTTGGTCTCGAACGACCAGTTCTCGGGCAGGGCGGAATCGGACATGGCTACATGCTCCAGGGGTTGTGCGTCGGTGGGTTCAGCTGGGGCGGATCGACGGACAACAACACATGGGGGCCTCCTGCGAATGCGCGCTTGCTCCCGACCTTCGAGAGCCCGGTCATCACCCGGAGCACCCCACCGCAGCTGGAGGGTTGCCGACCAGCGAGCCGGGGCTTGACGCTGGTACTCATGACCTTGCCGTCATGGTAACCGGACAGCCCGCCCACACGGAAACTTCCCGCCGAAACGTCGCCTGGATCACTTTTCCGCCGGTGCGCCGGGCCCGGTGTGTCGGGCCCGGCGCGTGCGCGAGCCGTCACCGCGGATCGCTCGGTCGTCGCGGGCTCGCGACCGCTCGATGCCGGACCGAGTCGCCGGCCGATCCGGTCGCAAATCGTTCGCAAGTGGGCGCCAATCGGCCGCGCGCAGGCTCGGCGCATGACGATCGAATACGCCTCCGAAACCCGCCAGGCCCCGGATGCTCCCGTGCCGCACCGCCCGGACCGCGCACGCGCGGTGACCCTCGCCGTCGGCGCCCTGCTGTGGGCCGTGGGCAACCTGCTGCACCCGCTCGAACACTCCGAGGACGCCGTGCACGCCCCCACCTGGACGGCCGCGCATCTCACCTTCGCGGTGGGTGCCGTGCTGATGGCCGTCGGCCTGCCCGCACTGGTCCGCGTCATCCGCAGGGCGGACGGCGGCTGGGCGAGCCGGATGCTCACCCTCGCGCACGGGCTGCTGTTCGCCGGGCTGGCCGTGGTGATCCCGATCGGCGCCTATCACGAGACGTTCGTGAGCACCGGGGTCGACCATCACACCGCGAGCGAGATCGCCGACGCGTCGGCCGCCGTGCTGGCGCCGCTGTCGCTGGCGCTGCTGCTCGGTTTCGTGCTGCTCGCGGTGTACGCGCTGATCCGGCCCGCCGCGGTCTTCGGCCGGTGGTCGGGGGCGCTGATCATCGCGGGCACGCTGTCGATGACGATCGCGGCGATGATGCCCGGCCTGCTGCCCGGCGCAGAGGGCTGGTGGATCATTCCCGGCACGGTCGCCCAGGGTCTCGCGATCGGCGTCGCGGGGGTGCGTATCGCCCGGTAAATTGACCGTATCGAACAGGAAGGACCGTACGGCGGCGCGACCGCCGTACGCATCGATGTACTCGGCCCGCTGCGGGTCGAGGTGGGCGAGCGGCCCGCCGATCTGGGTGGGCCGCGTCAGCGCGCGCTGCTGGCCAGGCTGGTGCTGGCCGGCGGCGAGGTGGTGTCCACCGATCGGCTGATCGAGGACCTGTGGGCGGGCGATCCGCCGCCCAAGGCACTTGGCGCGCTCCAGGCACACATCTCCTACCTGCGCCGCGCGATCGAACCGGCGCGTCCGCCGCGCGCGCCCGCCACCGTGCTGGTCTCCGAGGCGCCCGGCTACGCCCTGCGCCTCGATCCCGCCGCCGTCGATGTCTGGCGATTCGAGCGGCTGCTCACCGCGGGCGATCCGGACGACCCCGCGCACCGCTACCAACGGCTCGGGACGGCGCTGGCCTGCTGGCACGGCGAGCCGTACGCGCCCTTCGCCACCGCGCACTGGGTGCTCGCGGAAGCCGCCCGCCTGCACGAACTGCGCCGCGTCGCCGTCGAAGGGCGCGCCGAAGCGGCGCTGGCCCTCGACCGCCCCGACGAGGCCTTCGCGCTCCTGCACCGCCACGTCACCGACCACCCCGACCGGGAGAACGCCGCCCGCCTCCTGGCCCTTACCCAGTACCGCCTCGGCCGCCAGCTCGACGCCCTCGCCACCCTCCGCGCCCTGCGCACCTACCTCGACACCGAATTCGGCGTCCACCCGAGCCCGGCCGTGAACGCCCTCGAAACGGCCATCCTCACCCACGCCCCGGAACTCGACCAGCGAGCGGGATCGCACCTCGCTGACCCTGCTCCCGGTCGCTTCGCGGGCGGCAGTGGGTCCGTCCGAGCTCTCCCCCGGGCCGGCGGCGGGCCTATATCGGATGACCGGATGGACGCCGGTGTGCCGGGCGGTGATCGGCCGATGGACGGCGATGGGCGCTTCGCTGGTCCGCGTGTGGGCGGCACAGGGTCCGCCCAAACTCTCCCCGGGGAGGGCGGCGGGTCCGCATCGTATGACTCGGCGGAGGCCGCCGGGCCGGGCGCCGATCGGCTGGCGGGCGGCACCGGGCACGGCGCTGATCGGCGTACGAGCGGCGCCGGGTCCGTACGAGCTCTCTCCGGGGCCGGCGGCGGGTCTACATCGGATGACCGGATGGATGCCGGTGTGCCGGGTGGCGATCGGCCGATGGACGGCGATGGGCGCTTCGCTGGTCGGCGTGTGGGCGGTAACGGGCGTTTTCCTGGTGGTGCGGAAGCCGAACCCCCAGTGCGGGTTCCGGGGTCGGCCGAGGTCACTCCGGTATCGGAAGGTTCCGACTCCGGCACCGAGGTCGATCTCGGCGGCGGGCAGGGGTGGCCGGGCGCACGGATCGGGTCGGCTGGTCCGGCGGTCGGCATCTCGTTGGAACGTACGTGGACATCCGAGCCCGCGGTGGTCGGCTATGCCGCCGAGCGCACGGCACTGCTCGCCGAGTCCGCCGCGGTGATCTCGCACGGTCGCGCTCGGGTCGTATGGCTGGAAGGCGAAGCGGGCGCGGGCAAATCGACGCAGGTCGAGGTGCTGGCCGCGACGTTGGCGGCCGACGGATGGTCGGTGGCGAGCGCATCGTGCCCCGAGGTCGACGGCGCCCCCGCCGCGTGGGCCTGGGTGCATCTGCTCGACGGACTCGATCCGACCTGGGTATCGGCGGTGGGGGAGGATCAGGCCCCTGCGACGGCGGAAGGTGTCGGGGCACAGGCGGGGCCGTTCGCCATCGCGCGGGCGGTGGCGGAGGTGTGTGGTCGGTGTTCGGCCGGTGGGCCGTTGCTGGTCGTGCTCGAGGACGTCCACCGGGCCGACAGCGCCACCCTGCAGATTCTGCGGCAGGTGGTGGCATGGCTGACGCGGCGGCCGTTGCTGGTGCTGGTCACCATGCGGGGCTCGGAGGCCGACGCGGGCGTGCGGGCAACCGCCGCGGCCTTGGCGGGGTCGACCGGTCTGCGGCTGGAGCTGGGCGGGCTCGACGGCGCGGCCGTGCGCGCGGTCGCGGAGCGCGCCGGGCTGACCCCGATCGACGACGACACCGTCGAGTGGCTGCGCGCGCGGACCGCGGGCAATCCGCTGTTCGTCCGCGAGGTCGCCACGCTCGCTGCGGCGGTGGGCGATCTGCGCGCGGTGCCCGAAGGAGTGCGAGCCGTGCTGCATCGCCGCATCGCCCGGCTCCCCGCCGGCGCCGCCCGCGCCCTGCGGCTGGCCGCGGTCTGGGGCGACGACATCGACTTCGACACCCTGCTCGCCCTGACCGCCGAACCGGAGGACACCCTCGTCGACCTGGTCGACACCGTCACGGTCGCCGGCCTCGTGCGCGTCGACACCGACCGGATCACCTTCGCCCACGCCCTGATCCGCGACGCGGTCTACGGCGACATCCCCACCCTGCGCCGCGCCCGCCTGCACTGGTCCGCCCTGGAACTACTCGAACGCCGGGTCCTCGGCCCCGGCGCGCCCCTCGTCCCCGCCGCCACGGGCCCCGGTCCCGATCCCGTCGCCGCACGGGCCCACAACGTGGACAGCACCGCGACCGGCAGCACCAGATCCGCCGCCGCGGCCCCCGATTCCGATCCCCTCGCCGCCGCGCGGACTGACCGTGCGGACGGTGCCGCGTCCGGGACCGGCGGCGCTGGTGGTCCGGCGTGGGCTGCGGGTGAGTCGGCGGGAGCCGGCCGGGTTTCTGGTTCCGCGTGGGCTGACCGTGCGGACGGTGCCGCCTCCGGGACCGGCGGCGCTGGTGGTCCGGCGTGGGCTGCGGGTGAGTCGGCGGGAGCCGGCCGCGTTTCCGGCTCCGCGTGGGCTGACCGTGCGGACGGTGCCGCCTCCGGGACCGGCGGCGCTGGTGGTCCGGCGTGGGCTGCGGGTGAGTCGGCGGGGACCGGCCGCGTTTCCGGCTCCACGTGGGCTCACCGTGATGCCGGGACCGGCAGCGCTTCCGATCCCACCTCGGTCGCCCCCGCCGACGCACTCGCCACACTCGACACGGTCATCCTCGACGCCATGGCGCACCATGCCATCGCCGGCGCCGGCTCCGCGACGGCCACCCGCGCGCTGCGCTATGTTCTCGCCGCCGCTCGCAGGCGCACCGCCCGACGCGCCCACCAGGATGCCGAGCCACTGTGGCGCGCGGCGCTCGAGCTGCACGCGCGGGCGGGTCATGACAGCGCCTCGGCAGTCCGCGCGGACCGCTTGGCCGCCCTGGCGACCCGCTGCGCCTTGATCAACGCCCTCGCCTACGGCGGCAGCGACGAACAAGCCCGCCGCCTGCGCGCCGAAACCCTGACCATGGCCCGCGCGCTGATGCCCACCGACCGCACAGCAGGACCGAGCGACCGGGGCGATACGCGAGCAAGCCATGGCAACGCCGCCGGGGCCGACGCCGCGCGGTCCGGCCATCGCGAAGGGGCTGCCTCCGATGGCGCGCGAACCGGCGATGACCGAGCGGCCGGTGACGCCGATGCCTTCACAACCCATCGCGAAGGGGCTGCCTCCGATGGCGCGCGAACCGGCGATGACCGAGCGGCCGGTCGCGCCGATGCCCCCACAACCCATCGCGAAGGGGCCGCCGCCTCCGACGGTGATCGGACAGGCCATGACCACGCGGCCGGCGACCACGATGCACTCACAACCCACCCCGCCGCCGAAGAAGCGGCGCCCGGCCGCCTCCGGTCCGCCGTGCCGGACCCGGGACAGGCGTTCGACCCCCGGATCGACGAAGACCCCGTCGTCGCCGTCCTCACCTGCTGGCGCGCCCCCACGTTCTGGACCAGCCGGGACCGTGGTCTGCCCGACGCCGACATGGCGGCCGATCTCGCGTCGGCGCTGGAACGCACGACCGCGCCGGATCTCCGCGTCCGGCTCCTCGTCACCACCGTGTTCGCCGTCGAGGGGTTCGACAATCCGCGTGCCTTCGCCAGCTCGGTCGAGGCCGTGCGCACCGCGCGCGAGCTCGGCGACGCCGAGCTGCTGTGCGCCGCGCTCAACGCCAGGGCCTTCGTCGCCCTCGGCCCCGATCTGTGGCAAGAGCGCGCCGGCCTGACCGAGGAGCTGCTGCGCGTGGCGACCGCGGCGGGCCTGCCGGAGTACCAGGCCGTCGGGCACTTCCTGCGCTTCCTGGTCGCCTCGGGCGCCGGCAGGCTCGTCGACGCGCGGTCGGCGATCGCGGAGGCGCTCGACTGCGCCGAGGGCGGTCAGCTCGGCCCGCTGCTGGTCGTCTCCACCGCGCACCTGGCCGTCCTCGCGGTCCTGCGCGGTGACCTGGCCACCGCCGAGGCGATCGACACCGACCTCAGCGCGAAGATGATCGCCGCGGGCAACGCCAACGGCGCCCAGCTCGTTCTGCTGGCCCAGATGATGACCGGATGGGCGCGCGGCGACCTGGCCCCTGGCCTGGACGGCTACGCCCAGCTGTACGCGGTCGCGCCGCACGCGATCAGCTACGTGTACGCCCTGGCCCTGCTCGACGCGGGCGACACCGAGCGGGCGGCCACGGTCCTCGATGCGGGCACCGAGGTCCTGCGCGACTACTACTGGGGCGCGATGTCGGCGTTCGAGGCCAGGGTGGTCGCCCGGATCGGCACCGCCGAAGCGGCCGAGCGGCTCTATCGCGACCTGCTGCCCAGGGCGGGCACCATCGCGGGCATGGATTCCGGGTCGGTCGCCTTCGGCCCGGTCGACACCGTCCTCGCCGAACTCGCCGACCGGCTGGGCGACCACGCCGCCGCGACCCGGCACCGCGCCGCGGCCGAGCGGGTCCTCGCCGACCTGGCCACCGAGCTGGCGGCCCTCGACGAGACCGGCGCACCACTCACCTGACCACCCAGCCACCGCCGCACGAGCCGGCAGCGTCGCCGCGATGCGCGCGAGGTCCACCTCGCGCAAGCGGCCACCCACGGTCCGTGGCAGAGGTCAGGCGACCGGCGGCGGCGCCTGCCCGGCGTCGCAGGTGCCGCCCGGCGTAACCCTCAACCCCCAGCCAGCACCCGCTCCCGCCGCCGATACCGCGCCCCGAACACCGTCAGCATCGCCCGCACCGGCAGCCCACCCTCGCGCAGCACCTCGGCGCGTTCGCCGGGTGTGCAGACCGCCAGCATCCGTGGCAGTTCGAAACTCAGCACGGCCCCACCGCGGGCGGCCGCCTCGACCTCGTCCCAGCGCGCCGGGCTCAGGTACTCGGTGACGATCGGGAACACGGTCCGCTCCTCGTCGGCGATGTGCTCGGCGAGCACGGTGTGCAGGCAGGTCAACCGTTCGGCGAGGTGCGCGGCCGCCGAGGACCGGCCGTCGACCAGGTCGGCGCAGGCGGCCCTGATCCCGGCCAGCATCGGGTCGAGCTGGGCATGGTCGTCGGTGAGTTCTCGCAGATCGACCGCATCGCCCGCAGCGGCGGCGAGCAGCGGCCAGAGCACCTCGTCCTCGACGCGATGGTGATGGTGGATGGAGTCGCACAGCAGCCCGAGATAGCCGGCGACCGCGCGTGCCCGGCGGGGCGGGCACGACGCACCGGCGAGCTCGCGGGCGAGGGTGGCGAAGCGGGCGGTGTCGGCGAGCATGGCGCGGTGGGCCAGCCGGATGCCGAGCAGGTTCGGAGTCGCAGACATGTCGGTCACCTCCCGAGGGTGGGCCCGCTCACTTGCGACCCGTTTGCCATCCGCTGCCTGCGCGGTTCCGTTCTTACTCGCGAGTACGCGGAGCGGGTGTGGCGGCGGTGTCCCGGCGGGGTAACTTCGTGGAGTCCCGCACAGCGGGCCCTCCCGTCGCGGTGAGGGCGGGGGCAGCAGTACGCTCGTCTTGTTTGCACCACACGTCCCGCAGACAACGCGGGGCATATACGTTGTCTGTTGGAACAGCTGGGGTCCGCTCACAAGCGTGTTCGCCTGGCCGTGCAATGAGGGCACCATCCTAGGAGGACACGAAGATCCATGTCCAAGATCAAGGTTGAAGGTACCGTCGTAGAACTCGACGGCGACGAGATGACCCGGATCATCTGGCAGTTCATCAAGGACAAGCTGATCCACCCGTATCTCGACGTGAACCTCGAGTACTACGACCTCGGCATCGAGTACCGCGACAAGACGGACGACCAGGTCACCGTCGACGCCGCGAACGCCATCAAGAAGCACGGCGTGGGCGTGAAGTGCGCCACCATCACCCCCGACGAAGCGCGGGTGAAGGAGTTCAGCCTCAAGAAGATGTGGCGCTCGCCCAACGGCACCATCCGAAACATCCTGGGTGGCACCATCTTCCGTGCGCCGATCATCATCTCCAACGTGCCGCGCCTGGTGCCCGGCTGGACCAAGCCGATCATCATCGGCCGTCACGCGTTCGGCGACCAGTACCGCGCCACCGACTTCAAGGTCTACGAGGCGGGCACCGTCACGCTGACCTTCACGCCGGAGGACGGCAGCGAGCCGATCGTGCACGAGGTCGTGAAGATGCCCGAGGACGGCGGCGTCGTCATGGGCATGTACAACTTCAAGAAGTCCATCGAGGACTTCGCGCGTGCCTCGTTCAACTACGGCCTGCAGCAGAACTACCCGGTGTACCTCTCCACGAAGAACACCATCCTCAAGGCCTACGACGGCATGTTCAAGGACACCTTCCAGGAAGTCTTCGACGCCGAGTTCAAGGCCGAGTTCGACGCGGCGGGCCTCACCTACGAGCACCGTCTCATCGACGACATGGTCGCCTCCTCCATGAAGTGGGAGGGCGGCTACGTCTGGGCCTGCAAGAACTACGACGGCGACGTGCAGTCCGACACCGTGGCGCAGGGCTTCGGCTCGCTGGGCCTGATGACCTCGGTGCTGCTCACCCCGGACGGCCGCACCTGTGAGGCCGAGGCCGCGCACGGCACCGTCACCCGGCACTACCGCCAGCACCAGCAGGGCAAGCCGACCTCGACCAACCCGATCGCGTCGATCTTCGCCTGGACCCGTGGTCTCGAGCACCGCGGCAAGCTGGACAACACCCCCGAGGTGATCGGCTTCGCGCAGGCGCTCGAAGACGTCGTCATCAAGACCGTCGAGGGCGGCCAGATGACCAAGGACCTGGCGCTGCTCGTCGGTGGCGACCAGGGCTACCTGAGCACCGAGGAGTTCCTCGGCGCCCTGGACGTCAACCTGGCCCGCGCCCTGAAGCGCTAGCACCACCCTCCCGCGCACTCGGCCGCCCGGCGCGCGATCCGTGCCCCGGCCGACGGTGAGGTCGATTTCCCGACCCGGTGAGTCACCCGAGTTCTCCCAGAACCCGGGCCACTCGCCGGGTCGCACGTTTTCGGGGGATTCATGCATCGAGACCTGCTGCCCTGGCCTGCCGGGTTCGGCTCGGACCGGCCGAGCTACCTGATCGCCGGGGCGATCGTGGCGACGTTCGTCCCGGGAACAGTGCTGTTCCTGGTGGGCCTGCGCACCGCCGTCGACGACGCCGACGCGCCACTCGCGGTGTTCTGTGGTGCGGGTTCCGCGATGTGCGGGTCCGGTCTGTTTCTCCTCCCGGTCTTCGTACGGGTGCGCCGACGACGACTGCCCCGGTTGACCCGCACCCGCGAGCCCGCGGTGTTCCTCCCGGCCCACCGGAGCACCGTGATCGCCACACTGGGCTTCGTGCTCGGTGCGAGCCTGTGGACCGGTTGCCTGCTCGTGGTCACCCTGACGATCCGGCAGCCCGGCCGGGAACTCGACCACCTGTGGAACTACGCCGTGCTGCTCGCCGGCTCGGCTGTGAGCGTGATCGGGGTGTACGGCGGGTGGGGGATCGCCCGATCGCTGCGCCGGCGACTCGGTGTGCGTCTCGGTCCCGAGGGGCTGGTCGTCGAGTCCGGATCCCTGCGTCAGGCCACCGGCTGGGACGACATCGCGGCGATCGTGCCCGCTGCGGAGAACCATCGCCGGGTGGTGGTCATCCACGCTCGGGAGGTGGCCGCGACCGGCCGAACCCGGCTTACGCGGCGCAAGAGTGCCGTGCCGGAGATCCGGATCGACGCGACGGTGCACCGCATCGACCCGGCCCTGCTCTACCACCTGATCCGGTTCTATCGCGTCGAGGCGAATCGTCGCCCCGAGCTCGGCACCGACGCCGCGCTGGACCGGATTCGGGACGGGGAGTTCGCGGTCTGAGGGTGGTGGTGGGATAACTCACGCTCGGGTCGGGTAGCGATCGGGGAGTGGGGGTCGTTGCATGGAGGCGTGACTTCTTCCCTCACCACCGCTGACCGGGTCGACGCGCCACGCACGAGCTGGCATGTCCCCGCGATGCTCGCGTTGGCGCTGGGTGGGTTCGGTATCGGTACCACCGAGTTCGTGACCATGGGCCTGCTGCCCGACATCGCCGCCGACTTCGGTATCTCCGAGCCGACCGCGGGGCACGCGGTGTCGGCGTACGCGCTGGGCGTCGTCGTGGGTGCCCCGCTGATCGCGGCGCTGGCCGCGCGGGTGCCACGCAAGAAGCTGCTCATCGCGCTGATGGTGGCGTTCACCCTCGGCAACGCGGCGACCGTGCTCGCGCCCACCTTCGCGACCCTCACCCTGGCCCGGTTCGTCTCCGGCCTGCCGCACGGCGCCTACTTCGGCGTGGCCTCGCTCGCCGCCGCGACGCTGGCGCCCGTCGGGCAGCGGGCGAAGGCGGTGGCCGCGGTGATGCTCGGGCTGAGTGTGGCCAATGTGATCGGGGTGCCCGGCGCGACCTGGCTCGGCCAGCATCTGGGCTGGCGCGACGCCTACGTGGTGGTCGCCGTGATCGGCGTGGCGACCGTGGCCGCGCTGTGGCGGTTCGTGCCCGACCTGTCCGGGATGAAGGTCACCAACCCGATCACCGAGCTCGGCGCGCTGCGCAGGCCGCAGGTACTGCTCACGCTGGCCGTCGGCGCGATCGGCTTCGGCGGCATGTTCGCCGTGTACACCTACATCGCCACGACCATGACCGATGTGGCCGGAATGCCGATCGGCGCGGTCCCGATCGTGCTGGCCCTGTTCGGCCTCGGCATGATCGCGGGCAACATCCTCGGCGGCATCATGGCCGACCGCGGCGTCGACCGGTCGATCTTCGCCGCCCTGCTCGCGATGGTGGTGATCCTCGCCGGCTTCGTCCTGGCCGCCCACAACCCGATCACGGCCGCCATCGGCGCGTTCCTGGTCGGCGCGTCGGGCGCCGCCCTGGCCCCCGGCCTGCAGACCCGCCTGATGGACGTGGCCGCCGACGCCCAAACCCTCGCCGCCGCCCTCAACCACGCCGCCCTCAACATGGCCAACGCCGCGGGCGCCTGGCTGGGCGGCCTCGTCATCGCCGCCGGCCTCGGCTACACCGCCCCGGCCGCCGTCGGCGCCCTGCTGGCTGTCCTCGGCGTCGCGCTGTTCACCGTCACCGTGTGGGTGGGCCGCAACGCGTCGCGCTGACCGACCCCGGGTCATCACCGTCGCCGGAAAGGTCGCCGAAAAGCCGTGTCGCGCAACACGCCGCGACAATTTCGGCACCATGTCCATCGGCTATAGGTTTCCCCGCATGCCGAGCTACCTGCACGAAGCTTTGCTGGACCTTTTCCGCAACGAATTGTCTTTGGCGTTCTCGCTTCTGGTCGACGAGTTCGGGATGCCCTGCCCCGAATTGGCCCACCTGCGGGCCGAACCCTGCGACTTCACCGATATCGGACCCAAGGAGTTCCGTGGCGATCTCGCGTTGAGTACGCACGACGCCCGGGACCGGCCGGTGCTCGGCGTCTGCGTGGAGGTACAGCTGGACTGCAAGGACGTCCGGCGATGGAAATGGCCCGTGTACCTGACCACCCTGCGGTCGAGGCTCTGTTGCCCGGTCGTGCTGCTGGTTGTCACCCCGAGCCGGAAGGTCGCCGAATGGGCCGAGCAGCCGATCGAACTCGATACTCTCGGATCGGTCATCCAGCCCCAGGTTCTCGGCCCGGACCGCTTTCCGTTGGTCACGGACCCCGTCGAAGCGGCGGACTGCCCTGAGCGCGCGGTGCTCTCGGCCATCGCGCACGGCGCTGGACCGAATGGGGACGAAGTCCTGTCCGCGTTCCTGTCCGGCCTGATGAAAACCGATGACGAACATGCGAAAATGTATATCGACCTGGTCGACGAGACATTGACCACCGCGGCAAGCCGACGTCTGGAGGACCTGATGGCACGCTCTCCCGAGTACCACGGCCGCATCGCCACCAAGTACGTGGAGCAGGGCCTTGCCGAGGGCCGAGCGAAGGGCCGTGCGGAAGGTCGTGCGGAAGGTCGTGCGGAAGGCCGCGTAGAAGGCCGCGTAGAAGGCCGTGCGGAAGGCATCGCCGGCTCTGTGCTGACAGTGCTGACGGGTCGTGGCATCGAGCTGTCGGCTGCCCAGCGCGCTCAACTCGCGGAGTGCACCGACATCGCCCGGCTCGAAGGCTGGCTCCAGCAGGCCCTCACCGCGACGTCAGCGGACGACCTCTTCTCCTGAGGCCGAGCGGTCTGGAGGGCCTTGTGCAGAGCACTCCCGAATACCGTGGTCGCATCGCCACCAAGTACGTGGCCAAGGGCAGGGAAGAAGGACGCGAAGTTGGGCGGGAAGAAGGGCGCGCCGAAGGGGCCGCGCATGCCCTTTTCACCGTGCTGACCGCGCGTGGCCTCGAGCTGTCGGCCGCCCAACGCGCCGTCCTCGCCGAGTGCGGCGATCTCGAGCAGCTCAACACGTGGCTGGTGCAGGCCGTCACCGCGACGCGGACCGACGAACCGTTCGGGTGACCGCTGGTCCCAGTACGCCGGCTAGTCGAGCCCCGAACACAGTCGCAGCCGGACCATCGGCAAGGTGCGCACTGGTGCGCCGGTGGCCTGTTCGATGGTGGCGCGCAGCTTGTCCCAGGCGCGGGGGTGCGCCTCGGCGTACCGCGCGAGGGCCCGCGCCGATTCGTCCGATGTCATCGGGGTCGCGAGCGCGGGCATCAGCCGTTGGACCCACCACGAGACCCGGACGTGCGGATCGGCGACGACATTGCGGTACCACTGCGCACCGGTGCCGAAGCCGGACACGATGACGAACTGATCGGGCGCCGGCCGCTCGACGACCTCGAGGACGACGTACCGCCGCGCACCGCTGCGCCTGCCGAGGTGCTCGAGCATCAGCAGCCGCCGCCCGCACAGAAAACCCAGACCGGCGCGATAGAGGCCGATGGGCGCGCGGACGAGCCAGCGGGTACGCAACGCGCGGGCGCTCAGTCCGGTCAGCAGGTCGGCCATCGTTCGTCCTCCTCACGAATCGGAACTCTCGCAGCCTAGCCTCGCCGGATGCGGGGGGATCAGCGTTCACCGGCCGGGCGTGCCCAGCCGACACTGAGCTGCACCGCCCGCTGCCACCGCTCGTACTCCTCGTCGCGGACCGCTCGATCCGCGCGCGGTACCCACTGGGCCGCCACCCGCCAATTACCGCGCAGCCCTTGCAGGTCCGGCCAGTACCCGACGGCGAGACCGGCGGCGTAGGCGGCGCCGAGCGACACCGTCTCGGTCACCAGTGGGCGCATCACCGGTACACCCAGCACGTCGGCGATGATCTGCATGAGCAGATTGTTGGCCGCCATCCCGCCCGCGACCCGCAGCGACCCGGCCCGCAGCCCGGCGTCGGCGTTCATCGCCTCGACGACATCGCGGGTCTGCCAGGCGGTGGCCTCGAGCACCGCGCGCGCCAGGTGCCCTTTGGTGACATACGAGGTCAATCCGATCAGCAGGCCCCTGGCGTCGCTGCGCCAGTGCGGCGCGTAGAGACCGGAGAAGGCGGGCACCAGGTAGCAGCCGCCGTTGTCGTCGACAGTGCTTGCGAGCGTTTCGATTTCGGGCGCGGTGGCGATGAGGCCGACGATGTCGCGCATCCATTGCACCAGCGATCCGGTGACCGCGATCGGCCCCTCCAGCGCGTACACCGGCTCGGGTCCCACCTGGTAGCCGATGGTGGTGAGCAGTCCGTGCCGGGAGCGGATCAGCTCGGTGCCGGTGTTCATCATCAGGAATCCGCCGGTGCCGTAGGTGCATTCGGTCTCCCCGGGCGCGAAGCAGGTCTGGCCGAACAGCGCCGCGTGCTGATCCCCGAGGGCCGCGCCGATGCGCACTCCGGGCGCCACCGTGCGTGCGGTCCCGAAGTCACCGGTCGACGGCGCGATGCGGGGAAGCATGGCGCGCGGAATGCCGAAGAACCGCAACAGTTCCTCGTCCCACTGGCGGGTGGCCAGGTTCA
The DNA here is from genome assembly GCF_040654275.1 of Nocardia sp. NPDC050717. Classification (NCBI taxonomy): domain Bacteria; kingdom Bacillati; phylum Actinomycetota; class Actinomycetes; order Mycobacteriales; family Nocardiaceae; genus Nocardia; species Nocardia sp. NPDC050717. The sequence continues at coordinate 172,264 of NZ_JBFAHR010000003.1, read as the reverse complement.
TGAGCAGGGTGCGGCCCGCGTTGGTGACGTCGGTGACGTGCGCGCCGGTGAGGTTCCAGATCAGCCAGGACTCCATGGTCCCGAACAGCACCTCGCCGCGCTCCGCCCGCGCGCGCAGCCCGTCGACGTGGTCGAGCAGCCAGCGCAGCCGGGGTGCGGCGAAATAGGTGGCCAGCGGCAGCCCACTCAACTCGGTGATCCGGTGTGCGCCGGGCGCTTTCCGGTACTCCTCGACGAGCTCCTCGGTGCGGATGTCCTGCCAGACGATGGCCGGACGCACCGGCACCCCGCTCGCGCGGTCCCACACCACGGTGGTCTCGCGCTGATTGGCGATCCCGATCGCCGCGACCTGCTCGACGGTGATCCCGGCGTCCCGCAGTGCGGCGGGCACGAGCCGCTCGACCGTCCGCCAGATCTCCATCGCGTCCTGCTCGACCCACCCCGAACGCGGATACCGCTGACGATGCGCCCGCTGCGCCAGCCCCACCAGCCGCGCGTGCCGGTCGAACACGATGCACCGGGTCGAGGTGGTGCCCTGATCGAGGGCGAGCACATAGCGCGGCGTCACCGGATTCTCCTGTTCATCGTGTCGCCCCGGGGTCGCGGTGGCCCACCCGTGCCGTCACCGGCTCGACCGCAACGGTCCCGATCGGCGCCCGCTGAGGGCAGGGGCCGGTCCGGCTCATCGCGCGGCCCCGAGATCGCGGTGGACGGCCTGAGCGGCGGCGCGCACCAATTCGACCGCGCCCGGCCGAACCTGTAAACGGCTGTCGCACAGGCGATCGGTTCGCCCGGAGATGCCGATGGCGGCCACCACCAGACCTCCTCGCGCCCGGATCGGGGCGGCGATGCCTGCCTCCCCGCTGCGATATTCCTCGACCTCACTCGCCCATCCGCTGCGCCTGACCTCGCCGACAGCGCGCCGCAACGTCGCCGGGTCGACGATAGTTCGCCGCGTGAAAGGCTGCAGCACAGGCGGATTCGATGCCGCGTCGTAGGCGAGCAGCACCTTGCCCAGCGCGGTGGCGTGGGTCGGCAGTACCTCGCCGACGGCGAGCACCTGCTCGGTGTTGTCGGGCCGGAACACGTGGTGTACCACCGTCACCCCGGCCGGCCGCGACACCGCCATCCGGACCGCCTCGCCCGTGCGTGCGGCGAGCGCGTCGGCGCGGTGGATCGCGCGCGAACGCAGCTCGTTGACATCGAGGTGATCGCTGCCGAGCTCGCTCAGCGCGGGGCCGAGCAGGTAGCGCCCCGTCGCCGGATCCTGGTCGACGAAGCCGACCCCGAGCAGGGTTCGCAGAATGCCGTGTGCGGTGGGTTTGGCCAGGTCGAGGGCGGCCGCGACCTCGCCGACGGCCATCGGTCCCGACCCGCGCGCGAGCAGCCGCAGCACGGCGGCGGCTCGCTCGATCGACTGGATCGGACCCGGCACCGCCCGAACCTATCAGCTCGACCGTTCAGCATTGTCGAACGGCGGCCGTGGCGGCGGGGTTCGGCCGTTCCTAGCGTGGGTTCCGGACTCGAGGGTGAGTCCGCTCGAAAGGACCACGATGACTCGGTATGTGGGCGCGATCGATCAGGGCACGACCTCGACGCGTTTCATGGTTTTCGACCGCGGCGGCGCCGTCGTCGCCCGGCACCAGCTCGAGCACGAGCAGATCATGCCGAGAGCGGGGTGGGTCGAACACAACCCGGACGAGATCTGGGAGCGCACCCGTACCGTCGTCAAGACCGCGCTGGCCACCGCCGATCTCACCGCCGCCGATCTGGCCGCGATCGGGGTCACCAACCAGCGCGAGACCACCGTCGTCTGGAACCGCCACACCGGCCGCCCGTACTACAACGCGATCGTCTGGCAGGACACCCGCACCGACCGCCTCATCGCCGCGCTCGACGCGGCCGGGCACACCGATCTCATCCGCGAGCGGACCGGACTGCCGCCGGCGCCGTACTTCTCGGGCGGCAAGCTGCGCTGGATCCTCGACAACGTGGAGGGGGTGCGGGCCGACGCCGAACGCGGTGACGCCCTGTTCGGCACCCTCGACACCTGGCTGATCTGGAACCTCACCGGCGGCATCCGCGGCGGCGCGCACGTCACCGATCCGACCAACGCCTCGCGCACCATGCTGATGGACCTCGAGACGCTGCGCTGGGACGACGAACTCCTGTCGATCTTCGACATCCCGCGCGCCATGCTGCCCGCCATCGCGCCGTCGTCGAACCCGGCCGGTTTCGGCACGACCAACCCCGACGGGCCGTTCAAGGGCGCGGTCCCGATCGCGGGGGTCCTCGGCGACCAGCAGGCCGCGAGCGTCGGCCAGGTGTGTTTCCAGCCGGGCGAGGCCAAGAACACCTACGGCACCGGCAATTTCCTGATGCTCAACACCGGCACCGAGATCGTCCGCTCGAACCACGGCCTGATCACCACCGTCGCCTATCGGTTCGGCGACGACAAGCCGGTCTACGCGCTCGAGGGCTCGATCGCGGTGACAGGGTCGGCCGTGCAGTGGCTGCGCGATCAGCTCGGCGTCATCGCCGGCGCCGCGCAGATCGAGGACCTGGCCGAGCAGGTCGCCGACTCCGGCGGCGTGTACTTCGTGCCCGCGTTCTCCGGCCTGTTCGCGCCGTACTGGCGTCCCGACGCGCGCGGCGCGGTCGTCGGCCTGTCGCGCTACAGCAACAACGCCCACTTGGCCAGGGCGACACTGGAATCCATCGCCTATCAGACCCGCGACGTGGTCGAGGCGATGCAGCGCGATTCCGGTGTGCGGCTGGCGACGCTGCGGGTCGACGGCGGCGTCACCATGAACAAACTCGCCATGCAGATCCAGGCCGACCTGCTCGGCGTCCCGGTCTCGCGGCCCGTCGTCGCCGAGACCACCGCGCTCGGCGCCGCCTACGCGGCGGGCCTGGCGATCGGGGTCTGGGACTCCACCGACGAACTGCTCGCGAACTGGCACGAAGACCTCCGCTGGTTCCCCTCCTGGTCCGACGAGCAGCGCGAACGCGGCTACCGCCGCTGGCTCAAGGCGGTCGAACGCACCCTCGACTGGGCCGAACTCGACTGATGACCGATCACCTCACCAAGGAGCAAGCCGTGTCCGTTTCCCTGGACCCCACCTACCGCGCCGCGGCGATCGCCGCCCTCGGCGACCGCGAGATCGACGTGCTGGTGATCGGCGGCGGTGTCACCGGTGCCGGCGCCGCGCTCGACGCGGCCGCGCGCGGCCTGTCGGTGACCCTCGTCGAGGCCCGCGATTTCGCCGCGGGCACCTCGAGCCGCTCGTCCAAGCTCATCCACGGCGGCCTGCGCTATCTCGAGCAGCTGGACTTCGCGCTGGTCCGCGAGGCGCTGAAAGAGCGTGGGCTGCTGCTGAACACGCTCGCCCCGCACCTGGTGCATCCGGTGCCGTTCCTGTTCCCGCTGCAGCATCGGGTCTGGGAGCGCGCCTACATCGGCGCAGGCGTCGCGCTCTACGACACCCTCGGCGGAGCGCGCGCGGTGCCGATGCACAAGCACCTGACCCGTTCCGGCGCACTGGAACTCGCCCCAGCCCTGCGCGAGGACGCGATGACCGGCGCGATCCGCTACTACGACGCCCAGGTCGACGACGCCCGCCACACCATGATGATCGCGAGGACCGCCGCCGGCCACGGCGCGACCGTGCTGACCCGCACCAAGGTCACCGGGCTCGTGCGTGACGGCGAGCAGGTCGTCGGCGCGCACGTGGTCGACCTGGAAACCGGTGCGGCCCACACGATCCGGGCTCGCAGCGTGATCAGCGCGACCGGCGTGTGGACCGACGACATGATCAAGATGACCGGCGTCGATTTCCCGTTCCACGTCCAGATGTCCAAGGGCGTGCACATCCTGGTGCCGCGCGACCGGCTCGACCTGCACACCGGCCTGATCATGCGCACCGAGAAGTCGGTGCTGTTCGTGATCCCGTGGGCCGAGCACTGGATCATCGGCACCACCGACACCGCGTGGTCGCTGGACAAGGACCACCCCACGGCCACCGCCGCCGATGTCCGCTACATCCTCGACCACGTCAACGCGCTGCTGCGCGAGCCGCTGACCAGGGCCGACATCGTCGGCACCTACGCCGGGCTGCGCCCGCTGATGACCGGCGCGTCCAAGGAGACCGCCAAGCTGTCCCGTGAGCACGCCGTCGCCGAGCCGGTGCCGGGGCTGTACGTGATCGCGGGCGGCAAGTACACCACCTACCGCGTGATGGCCGCAGACGTGGTCGACGCCGTCACCGCCCGCCTCGGCGGCGACATCCCCGCCTCGACGACCGCGCGGCTGCCGATCGTCGGTGCCGAGGGGTATGCCGAGATGCTCGCCGAGGCCGCCGACCTGGCCGCGTCGGTGGGGCTGCCGCTCGATGTCGTCGAGCACCTGCTCGGGCGCTACGGGTCGCTGGCCGCCGACATCTTCGAGCTGATCGCCGCCGACGCCACGCTGCGCCTACCGATTCCGGGCGCCCCCGACTACCTCGCCGCGGAGGCCGTCTACGCGGTCACCCACGAGGGCGCGCTGCATCTGGACGACCTGCTGACCCGCCGCACCCGCATCTCCATCGAGGTCCCGGACCGTGGCCTGGCCGCCGCGCCGGAGATCGCCCGGCTGATCGCGCCGCTGCTCGGCTGGGACGCGGAGCGCACGAACACCGAGATCAACCGCTACTTCGATCGGGTACACGCCGAACTGGCCGCGAACGAGGCCGTCGACGACGAGTCGGCGAACTCCGCCCGGCTGGTCGCCGTGCGCTGACCGGATCGGTGACGCCGGGGGCGCCGGGTGGCTACCGTGGGCGCATGGAATCCCACATCGAGCCCGTGTCGGCCCCGGCGGTGACGCCGTGAGCCGGGGCACCATCGTGATCACCGGCGCCAGCTCCGGCCTCGGCGCGGAGATGGCCCGCCAGTTCGCGGCACTCGGTTATGACCTCGGCCTGTGCGCGCGCCGCACCGAACGCCTCGACGAACTGCGCACCGAGATCCTCGCCGCGCACCCCGAGCGCATCGTCTCGGTGAAACAGCTCGACGTCACCGACGACGCGGCCGTGTTCACCGTCTTCGACGCCTACGCCGCCGAGTTCGGCGCCATCGACCGGGTGATCGTCAACGCGGGCCTCGGCAAGGGCGCGCCGCTGGGGACCGGCAAGCACGCCGCCAACCGCGAGACCGCGGTGGTGAATTTCCTTGCCGCCCTGGCGCAAACCGAGGCCGCGATGACGATCTTCCGCGCCCAGGGCCGCGGCCACCTGGTGATGATCTCCTCGATCTCCGGCCTGCGCGGCATGCCCAAGACCCTCACCACCTACGCTGCCACCAAGGCGGGCGTCGCCGCGCTCGCCGAGGGTCTGCGCGCCGAAGCCGTTCCCGGCGTGGATGTCTCGGTGATCTATCCGGGCTACATCCGTTCGGAGATGAACGACCGGATCAAGCACGAACCGAAGTTCATGGTCGACACCGAGACCGGCGTGCGCGCCATGGTCGCCGCGATCGAGAAGCGCCGCGCCAAGGCGTATGTGCCGGACTGGCCGTGGATTCCGATCGCCTTCGCCCTGCGCACCCTGCCGCTGCCGCTGGTCCGCAAGCTCCTCTGACAGCCTCACCCAACCACTACGCCCCGACCTCGAGGAGGGGAGGCCGACGCAGTCGGCCGTCCCGGCGGGACAGAAGGGGCCGCGACTCGAGCGCGCCAGCGCTCCAGGACTACTGCCGCGGCAGCAGGTGCCTGCCCTCGCGGTCCGTGGACAGTGCCAGCGAGCTGATGTACTGGACTTCACCCTCGGGCCCCGGCACCGCGGAGGCGATCATGTCGGGCCGCTCGAATTCGAGCCCGGTGACGTGGCAGGGCAGCAGGTCGCCCGACGGGTTGCCGTGCTCGTCGAACATCGGCAGCTCGATGCCGTCGTCGGCGCGGCGCAGGTAGTACTTGCCCTTGGTGAGGATCGCGGTGAGCGGGGTGGCGATGAAGGCCACCAGCACCGCGACCAGCGGCGAGTAGGGCTTCAGCAGCTCGCCGAAGAGGCCGAAGAAGGTCATGATCGACAGCACGGCCGAGAGCCCGAAACCGACCAGGCCCACCGGGTTGAAGTCGTAGAGCATGCCGCGCCGGAATTCCGGCACCTTCGGCGAGATCTTCAGCAGGTACTTGTTCACCGCGATGTCGGTGGCCACGGTGACGATCCAGGCGATGCCGCAGTTGGCGTAGAAGCCGAGGATGTTGTTGAGGAAGTCGAACATGTCGGCTTCCATCAGCACCAGCGCGATGGCCAGGTTGATCACCAGGAACACCAGGCGGCCCGGGTAGGTCTTGGTGACGCGGGTGTAGGAGTTGGTCCAGGCCAGCGAGCCCGAGTACGCGTTGGTGACATTGATCTTGATCTGGCTGATCACCACGAGCACCACGGCCAGCGTCATGGCCAGCCAGCCCGGCACCATGTCGCGGTAGATCTCCAGGAACTGGTGCACCGGCTGGTTGGCGATGCCCTGCGCGGCAGGCAGATTGGCGATCAGGTAGACGGCCAGGAACAGGCCGACGACCTGCTTGGCGGCGCCGAAGATCACCCAGCCCGGCCCGGCGAGCAGCATCCAGCCCCACCACTTGGCGCGGTTCTCGGGGGTGCGCGGCGGCATGAAGCGCAGGTAATCGATCTGCTCGGCGATCTGCGCGATCAGCGACAGGCAGACACCGGCGGCCAGCAGCGCGCCCGACAGGCTCACCCCGGCGCCGTCCTTGCCGCCGTAGGCGAAGAACGACCCGACCGAGTCGGGGTGGCGCAGCAGCAGGAAGCCGAACGGCGCGACCATCAGCAGCAGCCACAGGGGAGTGGTCCACACCTGCAGTTTCGCCAGCGTGTTCATGCCGTAGATGACGAGCGGGAAGATGATCACCGTCGAGGCCAGATAACCCAGCCAGAGCGGAATTCCGAGGCCCAGTTCCAGGCCCTGGGCCATGATCGAACCTTCGAGCGCGAAGAAGATGAAGGTGAACGAGGCGAACACGATATTGGTGATCACCGAGCCGTAATAACCGAATCCGCTACCGCGCGTGATCAAATCCAGATCGATGTTGTAGCGCGCCGCGTAGTAGGCGAGCGGGAAACCGGTGAGCATCACGACGATGGCGAAGATACCGATCCCGATCAGGGCGTTTCCGGTGCCGTGGGCGATGCCGATATTCGCGCCGATGGCGAAGTCGGCCAGATACGCGATACCGCCGAGCGCCGAGATTCCGACCACCGCCGGGCTCCATTTGCGATAGCTCCGTGGGGCGAAACGCAGCGTGTAGTCCTCGAGTGTTTCTTTGGCAGCGGTATCTGCTCCGGCCATTGCCTCTCTCCCTCGTCTGCTCGCCCCACGAATTCGTGCGACTCACCGACGGTCGTCGATGGATGTAGACGGGGATTTTCCGAACCGTTACGCCGCTGTTACGCGCCCCGATGGTGACCGGCGTCACCGAAACCGGGGCACGGCGCGACACGCCGGTCGCGGACGGCCTCGGTGTCGTCGGGTGTTCAGACCGCGCGCAGGTGTCCGCGGCTGGCGTAGATGTGCTCGGCGATGAGGGTGGCGATTCGGTCCGGCGCCTCCAGCATCGGCACGTGGCCGACCCCGTGGACCAGGATGCGGTCGGCGGATTCGGGCAGTTCGCGCAGGTAGCGGGTGGCGTAGACGTGGTTGGGGATGATCCGGTCGTATTCGGCCAGCAGCATCCGCACCGGGGTGGTGAGCTCGCCGAGATCGTCCATCCCCGGTGCGCGCAGGCTGCCGAGGATCAGCGGGAGCATCGCGTCGCAGTGCAGCACCGCGGTGATGATGGTCGCCAGGTCGCGGCGGGCGACGGCGCCGGTGTTCTTGCTCAGCAGGAACGCGGCCACCTGCTGGATGAGGGCGTTGTTGCTCGCGAACCCGCCCAGGCGCTTGCCGATCTGCACGAACGGGATCATGGAGGCGAATTTCAGGCCGATCCGGATCTGGCTCACCGACGGTGAGGCCCAGCCGCCCGCCGCCGCCACCGTGGTCAGCGTGCGGGCCCGGCCGCGGCGCGCCAGTTCGAGACCCACCCAGCCGCCGAGGGAATTGCCCGCGATGTGACACGTACGCCAGCCCAGCTCGTCGAGCTGATCCTCGATCTGGTCGGCGAGCGCGTACACATCCAGCAGTGAGCCCTCGACGCGCGGGCCGCCCCAGTGCCCGGCGAAGGCGGGCGCGTAGACCTCGCAACTGGCCGACATCCGGCGCGCGACCTGCTCCCAGCAGTGCGGCGACAACAGGAAACCGTGCAGCAGCAGCACCGGGTCACCGGTCCCGAGGTGCAGGGCCGCGACGGGTGCGGGCGGGGCAGCGGGCTTGGCGGTGCGTGACGTCATCGTCATTCACCCCTTCCTGGACGACGGTGTCCTCAGGGCGCTTTCCTGACCTGTCATTGTACGGTTTCCGGATGGCTCTCATCCTCTCTACCGTGAACGTCAACGGCGTGCGTGCCGCGGCGACCAAGGGCATGGTGCCGTGGTTGGCCGCGACCGAGGCCGACATCGTCTGCCTGCAGGAGACCAGGGCGACCGACGCGCAGGTCGCCACCGCCCTCGCCCCCGCGCTGGACTCGGGATGGGTGCTCACGCACGCCGAGCCGGAGTCCAAGGGCAGGGCCGGGGTGGCGATCCTGTCGCGGCGCACGCCCGACGCGGTGCGGATCGGGTTCGGGAGCAGCGAGTTCGCCCAGTCGGGACGCTACCTCGAGGCCGATTTCGGCGATCTCACCGTCGCCAGCGTCTACGTGCACTCGGGCGAGGAGAACACCCCGAAGCAGGACGAGAAGTACCGGTTCATGGCCGAGTTCGGCGCCTACCTGAAGACGCGCACCGGCGATTTCGTGGTGAGCGGCGACTGGAACATCGCCCCCGCCGAGGTGGACCTGAAGAACTGGAAGGGCAATCAGAAATCGGCGGGCTTCCTGCCCGAGGAGCGGGCCTGGATCGCCGAGCTGCTGGCCGCCGGCTACGTCGACGTGGTGCGTGCCCTGCATCCCGACGTCGCGGGCCCCTACAGCTGGTGGTCCTACCGCGGCCGCGCCTTCGACAACGACTCGGGCTGGCGCATCGACTACCAGCTCGCGCGGGGCGAACTGCCGGGCCGGGCCAAGCAGGCCGTCGTCGAACGCGCCGCGGCCTACGACCAGCGCTGGTCCGACCACGCACCCGTCACCGTGCAGTATCGCTGACCTGGGCCGCGCGGGGAGTCTCCCGCTCAGCGGAAACGGTGACGCACGCCATATCACCGGGTTCCTACGGTTCCGCACGGGGCGACCGGAAGGAACGCGCATGGGCGAGAACGAGTTCGGCTTCCTGACCGGCTCACCGACGTGCCGCTGTGGGGCTGTACGCGGCGGGCGCGGTGAGCTTCACCTACAGCTGGGCCAAGGACGGCGGTTTCCACATCGCCGACTGCCTGGCCTTCGGGCGGGTGGCCGGTCGCGAAGCGGCTGCGCGCCGGTAGCGGCCGGAGCCGGGGACGCCGGGCCGCCGCCGAACGCGCCACGGCCGAGGGGCGGCGCCGTTTCGGCGGCGCACCGATTACGGTGCAGTATCGATGAACCTTTCACGGAAAACTCTCGGACTGCTCGGTGGGCTCGTCCTGCTCGTCGCGGCGGTGGGGCTGACTCTCCTCACCGGCCGCGGCGGTGACACCACCGCGACGACCAGCGCTCGTCCCGTCCCAGGGGTCAGCACCACCGCGGTGGCGCCGAAACCGGGTCCGCCCGCCGGGAATTCGAGTGCCGCGCCGGTCACCAAGACCGCGGGCGTGCCCGATCGCGCCTACGCGACCCTCGTGGAGATCGACGCGGGTCGCTGGCCCGGCTCGGCGAACGCGCCCGGCACCAAGGGCGGCGAGCAATGGATGAACCGGGGGACCAAACTGCCGCCCAAGGATTCGGCGGGCAAACCGGTGACCTACCAGGAGTGGGATGTCAATCCCAAGCAGCGCAACCGGGGTCGCGATGCCGAACGCATCGTCACCGGCAGCGACGGCACCGCCTGGTACACCGGCGACCACTACGAGACCTTCACGAGGATGCGCTGATGACACAGCGAATGACGCTGTCGCAGTTCCTTGCTCGTCCCGCCACCGACGCACCGGCCACCGTCGCGCGGCCGGTGCTCGGCGCCCTCGCGGTCGACGCGTCGGCGTTCAGCGGCGTCCGCTACGACGCCCCCGCCGACTACCGCGTGCGCGAACTGCGCGGGGCGAAGATGCGTGACATCGCCGCGCTCTTCGACGAGTTCGCCGCCGCCTTCCAGTTCCCGTACTACTTCGGCGCCAACAAGGACGCCTTCGACGAATGCCTGCGCGACCTGGACGATTTCGTCGGCGACGCGCCCGGTTACGTGGCCGTGGTGCGCGACGGGGCCGACCTGCTCGCCGGGCAACCCGACGAGCGCGCCTGGTTCGACAGCGCCATGCGCGACTGCGCGGCCTACTGGTCGCGTCGCGACGTCGTGTTCCGGGTCGTCCTGCAGGGCGAGCCCGGGGCCTTCGGCGCGGTGTCGCTCACCGACTGACCGCGCCTCAGCGGTGCCGCTCGGCCAGGTCGTCACCGAGGAGCACGAAGACCTCGGTGACCTGGTCGATCAGTTCGTCGCGGGTGAGATCCAGGTCGCCTGCCAGCCAGGTGGTGAGGGTCTGGGTCAGCCCGCCGATGAGATAGATCGCGCGGAAGTCGACGAGCTTCTGCGGCACCTCGACCCCGTAGAAGCCGGTGCCCTCCGCGGCGACCAGCCGGGAGAACGCCCGCACGGTGCGGGCGGTGCGGGCCCGCAGTTCCGGTGTCGCCATGCCCGCGATCAGCGCGGCCTTCGCCTTGCGCGGGTCGTCGATGAGCACCGCGATGCCCGCCTCGATCGCCGCGTGTGACTGGGACCTGCTGTCGGCGGGAGCCGTGGTCAGCGCGGCGACGATGGCGCCGGTCAGTTCCTCGGCGATGCGGTCGAGCAGGGCCTCCAGGACGCCGTCGCGGTGCTCGAAGTTCTCGTAGTAGTAGCGCTCGTTCAGTCCGGCGCGGGCGCAGAGCCCGGCGACGGTGAGCTTGGCCTGCCCCTCTTCGGCGACGATGTCGAGCGCCGCGTCCAGCAGGGCGGTCCGGCGTTGGGCCCGGCGTTGTTCGGCCGAGACGCCACCGTAGGTGCGTTGTGCTGCCACAGCTCCCATTCTGCGTCCTGCCGTCGGGTGCCCTATTTCTGGTAGAGACTCTTGCCAGATTACCAATTCTGGTGGATTCTATTGCCAGATGCACTCGACGAGGAGGCGCAGCATGGCCGCACGGCAGGGCGAACCCGGATATTTCGCCGACGATTCGATGATCCGACGGGTGATGAGCAAGCGGGCGGTCGGCCTGACCTACGGCGTGCGAGCGCTGGTGATCGGCGCGGTGCATCCGTTGCTGTTCGTCGGCACCAGCGAGCACACCGCTCATCGCGCGACGCCCTACACCCGGCTTGCCGTCACCGGCGCGCTGTTCGAGGCGGTCTTCCTCGGCAGCAGGAGCGAGGCCGACCGCGCGCTGGCCTTCACCCGGCGCAAGCACGAGCGGGTGATCGGCACCCTGCCCGAGGACGCGGGCGTCCACCACCCCGCGGGCACCCCCTACGCGGCCCACGATCCGCACCTGATGTTCATGACCATGGCGTTCACCTTCGATTCCGCGGAGGCGATGTACGACCGGCTCGTCCGCGCGCTCACGCCCACCGAACGCGAGGACCTCTACCAGGACTACGTGCGCTGGGGCGAGCTGTTCGGGATGCCCCGTGCTGCCGCGCCTGCCGACTACCCCGCTTTCCGCCGCTACTTCGACGGCTACCTGAACTCGGCGGAGCTGTTCCTCACCGACGAGGCCCACCTGGTCGGGTCCTATCTGGCCGGCCACCGCAAGGCCTATCGCCTGCGGCCGCCCGCCGAGCAGGTCGGCGCGACGCTGTACCTGCTTATCCAGGGCAGTCTGCCGGAGCGGATCCGGCGGATGTACGGCATCGACTGGGGTCTGGCCGATCAGCTCGCCTACAGCACCCTGTGCCGCAGCCTGCGCACCGCGCACGTCGCCCCGCCGCTGGCGCCGCGCGTCCTGGCCGGTGCGCTGGCCGGACCGAGCGCACCGTCCTACCAGCTGCTGGCCCGCCGCGAGCGGCGCATGGTGCGCGCGGGCAAGCCGAGCATGCCGGGTGTCGATCCGCGCAACTGGGTGCAGCGAAATTCCGCTTGATGGTCATGGAAAGATCGGGGGCATGTCCAGTCCTGCCCCGGCCGCGACGGCCGAACGTAAGCAGCGGGTGCTGTCGGGCATCCAGCCCACCAGCGACTCCTTCCACCTCGGCAACTACCTGGGTGCGCTGCAGTACTGGGTGACCATGCAGGACGAGTACGACGCGCTCTACTTCATCCCGGACATGCACGCCATCACCGTCAGCCAGGACCCCAAGGCGCTGCGCGGCCGCACCAAGGCCGCCGCCGCGCAGCTGCTCGCGCTGGGAATCGACCCGGCCAGGTCCACGCTGTTCGTGCAGAGCCAGGTCCCCGAGCACGCCGAGCTCGCGTGGGTCCTGAGCTGCATCACCGGTTTCGGCGAGGCGAGCCGGATGACGCAGTTCAAGGACAAGTCGGCCAAGCAGGGTTCGGAGAACGCGACCGTCGGCCTGTTCACCTACCCGGTGCTGATGGCCGCCGACATCCTGCTCTACCGCCCGCACCAGGTCCCGGTCGGCGAGGATCAGCGCCAGCACCTGGAGCTGACCCGAAACCTGGCCCAGCGCTTCAACACCCGCTTCAAGAAGACCTTCGTCGTGCCGGAGCCGCACATCGTCAAGGGCACCGCGAAGATCTTCGACCTGCAGGATCCGACCGCGAAGATGAGCAAGTCGGCCAGCACCGACGCCGGGCTGATCAACCTGCTCGACGATCCGAAGGTCACCGCGAAGAAGGTCAAGTCGGCCGTCACCGACACCGAGCGCGAGATCCGCTACGACCCGGAGCACAAGGCGGGCGTGAGCAATCTGCTGGTGATCCTGAGCTCGCTCACCGAAACTCCGATCGTCACCCTGGAGGAGAATTTCGCGGGCAAGGGCTACGGTGATCTCAAGGCCGAGGTGGCCGACGCGCTGGTCGAATTCGTGACACCCGTGCAGAAGAAGGTGCAGGAGTATCTGTCGGATCAGGCAGAACTGGACCGGATTCTCGCGGCGGGTTCCGAGCGGGCGCGGGAGATCGCAGGCAACACACTGGCCCAGGTGTACGATCGGGTGGGCTTCCTCGCTCGCTGAGACGTTGTGCGCCTGGGGTTTCGGCTGAAGGGGCGCGCGGGGTATGCAGGTCATCGACAACATCTCGGCCACCGTCAAGCGGCAGGTCGAGCAGCGGCCCTGGCTGGATCATCTGGTCAGGGCGGGTGCGCGGTTCCAGAGCCAGCGCGGCGACTATTTCGCCGCGGGCATCACCTACTTCACGGTGCTGTCGCTGTTTCCGCTGCTGATGGTGGCGTTCTCGGTGGCTGGCTTCGTGCTGGCCGGGCGCCCGGAACTGCTCGCCGAGCTGGAGGCGAGCGTCGTCGAGAACATCCCCGGCTCGTTCGGCGACCAGATCAACGACCTCATCGACCAGGCGATCTCCTCGCGCGGCACCGTCGGTGTGATCGGTCTGCTCGTCGGCCTCTACACCGGGCTCGGCTGGATCGCCAACCTGCGGGCGGCGCTCACCGAACAGTGGGACGTCAAGAGCCCCGAAAAGCCTTGGTGGCTGGGCAAATTGTCAGATCTGGGCGCGCTCGTCGGCCTCGGCCTCGCCTTCGTCGTCTCGCTCGGGCTCTCGGCGATCGCCTCGAGCGGGCTGGCGCGGAAGCTGCTGGAGCTGGTCGGGGCCGATCAGCTGCCGGGCGCGTCGGTGGTCCTGCGCGTCTTGTCGATCGCGCTCGGCCTGCTGGCCTCCTGGGCCGTCTTCGCCTGGATGATCGCCCGGTTGCCGCGCGAACCGGTCTCGCTGCGCAGTGCGATGCGCGCGGCCGCGCTGGCCGCGGTGGCCTTCGAGGTGTTCAAGTTCGTCGCGGCGATCTATCTGCAGATGGTGCTGCGCAGCCCCGCGGGCGCCACCTTCGGCTCGATCATCGGTCTGATGGTGTTCAGCTACACGACCTACCGGATCCTGCTGTTCGCCACCGCGTGGGCGGCGACCTCGGCCGAGAACGAGCACGCGGCCGCGATCGCGGCGCCGGGCGCGGTGGTCATCCGGCCGCGCGTGGTCGAGCACGGCATGTCGACCGGGGCAGGCGCGGCCTATTTCGGCGCCGGCGCGATCGCGGCGCTGGCGCTGGTGCTGTTCGGCAAGCGCCGCTGACTCAGCGGCCGCGCCGGTACACGCGCCGGATCCACAGCAGCAGCACCAGCACCAGCAGCGGCGCGCCGATCAGCACGCCGACCCGGGCGGCCTGATGCGGCGGCTGGTCGGGCTGGACCTGGGTGCCGTCCGCGCGTGGCGGCGGTGAGGCCAGCGGCACGCTGGGTTGCACTGCCGCGCTGCCGGATTCGGGCAGCTTGCCGACCCTGGCGTCAGCGTCGAGCGCGAAGCCGTAGTCGAGCAGCCGGGCGGCCTGTTCCCACGGGCGGATCGGTCGCACGTCGGCCTTGAGCAGGGTGACGACGAGGCGATGCCCGTCGCGCTCCGCGGCGGCGACGAAGGTCTGCCTGGCGTCGTCGGTGAAACCGGTCTTGCCGCCGATCGCGCCCGCGTAGTTGTAGAGCAGCTGGTTGTCGTTGGCGATCGGGAAGCCGGGGTGGTCCTCGTCGCCGGGGATCTTCGGGTCGGCGGGGTAGCCGGGAAAATCGACCTGTTCGGTGTGGAGCAGCTCGGCGAACAGCGGGATGGTCATGGCCTCGCGGAACAGCACCGACAGGTCGTAGGCCGAGGTGCTCATGCCGGGCCCGTCGAGGCCGGAGGGCGTGGCCGCGCGAGTGTCCATGGCGCGCAACGACTTCGCGAGATCGTTCATCTTCGCCACCGCGGCCTTGTCGCCGCCGAGCTGGGCGGCGATGGCGTGCGCGGCGTCGTTGCCCGAGCACATGATCAGCGCCTGCATGAGCTGGCGGTTGGTGTAGCGGCCGCCCGGCCCGATCCCGACCCTGGTGCCGTCGACATCGGCGTCGGCCTGGGTGCCGGTGACGACGGTGTCCAGGTCGAGGGTGCGCAGCGCGACGACGGCGAGGGCGACCTTGATGGTGCTGGCCGGCCGGTAGCGCCCGTGCGGGTCCTTGGCGGCGAGCACCCGTCCGGTGTCGAGGTCGGAGACCATCCAGGCCGTCGCGGAGATGTCGGCGGGCAGTGCGGGCGCGCCCGCGGGCAGCACGACGCCGCATTCGCTCATCCGGTCGCCGCCGATAGCGGGGGAGGGCACCGGCAGTGCGCTCGGGGTCGGCTCGCCGGGGGCGGGGACCTCGGAGGTGTCGATCGGCGGCGGCGGTTGTGTCCGCTGCGCGCAGTTGTCGGTGTTCGGTGTGGTGAACGGCGGCGTGGTGGTGGTGCTGGAGCCGCCGCTCGGCGGCGTGCTCGGCGCCGGGACGGCGAGAACGGGAGCGGCGGTGAGGGCGGCCGCGATGGCGGCGGCGCCGAAAGTGCTGGCGGCGCGCACGCCGTGTTCGCGGAGCTTCATCGCCTCAGAGCCTAGCGAGCCGCCGCGAGCGGGTCGCGGCGGCCGGACTCGACTATTGACATGCACGGTCAAATGAGAGTTACTGTCAAATGATTGTAACTCTCATTTTGGAGGAGATATGCGGACGGAATCCACGCGCCGCTGGCTCGCCCTCGGCGCACTGGCCCTGGCGATGCTCACGATCGGGCTCGACGTCACCGTGCTGACGGTCGCGATCCCGACCCTCGCGGTCGATCTCGACGCGAATACCGCGGCGCTGCAATGGTTCAGCAGCGCCTACACCCTCGCCCTCGCGGCGCTGATGCTGCCCGCGGGCGCGCTCGGCGACCGGTACGGGCGCAAGAAGGTCCTGCTCGCCGCCCTGCTGCTGTTCGGCGTGGCCTCGGTGGCCTGCGCCTTCGCCGGCTCGGCCGGACAGCTGATCGCGGCCAGGGTCCTGCTCGGCATCGCGGCGGCGGCGCTGATGCCGCTGTCGATGTCGGTGCTGCCGGTACTGTTCACCGATCCCGGCGAGCGGCAGCGCGCGCTCACCATCTGGGTCACCTCGACCGCCGTCGGCCTGCCGCTCGGCCCGATCCTCGGCGGCTGGCTGCTGCAGCACTTCTGGTGGGGGTCGGTGTTCCTGATCAACGTGCCACTGGTGCTCGTCGGCGCGGTCGCGGTGGCGGCGCTGGTGCCGGAATCACGCAGTGACAACG
The DNA here is from genome assembly GCF_040654275.1 of Nocardia sp. NPDC050717. Lineage (NCBI taxonomy): Bacteria > Bacillati > Actinomycetota > Actinomycetes > Mycobacteriales > Nocardiaceae > Nocardia > Nocardia sp. NPDC050717. The sequence continues at coordinate 155,863 of NZ_JBFAHR010000003.1, read as the reverse complement.
AGTTTCGCGTCGATGTCGCCGGTGCGCTGCTCTCCGCGGGCGGCATGCTCGGGCTGACCTACGGATTCATCCGGATCGGCGAACGCGGCTGGGGCGACCCGCTCGCGTGGCTCGCCGTCGGCGCCGGAGTCGGGCTGCTCGCCGTTCTGCTCTGGTGGCAGCGCCGCAGCAGTCACCCGCTGATCGATGTCACGTTGTTCGCCGCGCCCGGCTTCCGGTGGGGCACCCTGATCGCCATCGGGGTCAGCTTCGCGATGTTCGGCCTGTTCTTCACGGTCCCGCAGTACTTCCAGGCGGTGCTCGGCGTCGACGCACTCGGTAGCGGCCTGCGGCTGCTGCCCCTGATCGGCGGACTCGTCGTCGGCAGCAGATTGGTCGACCCGCTGCTGCCCCGCCTCGGCGCGCGGGTAGTGGTCACCGTGGGGCTGCTGGTGGTGGCTGGCGGTGTCGGCCTCGGCGCGTTCACCCGCGTCGACAGCGGCTACGGGCTCACCGCGCTGTGGACGACGGTGTTCGGCGCCGGGCTCGGCGTGGTCATGCCCGCCGCCATCGGCATGGCGATGGGGGAGCTGACAGCGGACCGATCCGGGTCGGGTTCGGCTCTGCTGCAAGCACTTCGGCAGGCGGGCGGCACGATCGGCGTCGCCGTGCTCGGCACCGTGCTTTCCACCGCCTATCGCGCCGATCTCGGCGAGCTGGACCGGGCGCCGATCTCGGACGGAGTGAACGCCGGTGTCGCCGTGGCGCGGGCGACGGGTGATCCGGCGATGCTGGCCCAGGTGCGGCACGCCTTCGTGTTCGGCATGGACACCATGCTCGGCGTGTGCGCGGCACTGTGCCTGGTCGCCGCGCTCGCCACGGGGCTGCTGCTGCGGCAGGCGCCCCCGGCGCGGCAGCCGGATGCGGCAGAATCGATGCATGTCGGTTGAGATGTCGCTGCGCGAGCGGAAGAAGGAGCGGACCCGCCGAACCATCAGGGTCGAGGCGTTCCGGCTGTTTCGGGAGCAGGGCTACTCCGAGACGACGGTCGAGCAGATCGCGGCGGCCGCCGAGGTCTCCCCGAGCACCTTCTTCCGCTACTTTCCGACCAAGGAACAGCTGGTCGTCGCCGACGATCAGGACGCGGTGATGATCGAGGAGCTGGCCACGCTGCCGCGCGGCATGAATCCGATCACCGCCATCCGCACCGCGGTCGCGGCGGTGTTCGGGCGGATGTCACCCGCCGATCTGGCCTTCGAACAGGAACGCCAGGCCCTGCTGTTCCACGTGCCGGAACTGAGCTCGGCGATCGGCCTGGAGTTTCTGCGCAGTATCGAACTCGCCGCCCAGATGCTGGCCGACTACACGGGCCGGTCCGCGGAGGATTTCGAGGTGCGGGTGGCCGCCGGCGCGATGATCGGCGCGATGCTCGCCATCGCGCCGGCGACCCCGATGAATGTCGGCAATGTCAGCGCCGCGCTGACATTCCTGCAGGCAGGCCTGCCGCTCGACGAGAAGCCCTGATCACTCGGGCGTGCCGTGCGGCACCGGGCAGCCGTGCGCCAGCGGGCCGAGCAGCTTGTTGTTGTCGTAGAAGTGCTCCAGCTCGAGGATGCGCAGGTCCTCGCTCACGCGGGCGATGGTGACACCGAACATCTCGATCTGCTCGCCGGTGGGCTGGTGGCCCTTGTACTCGCCCTCATACTTTCCCCAGTGCCGCCACCGGAAGCTCACCGACGGCGGGCCCGAGAGCACCTCGACGACCTCCCAGAAGAAGCCGCCGGGGAACGCGGTGTGGAACACCTTGTGCGAGGACTCGAAGGTCTCGTTCGCCGCGTCGTAGAACGGGTTGTCGCCGATCAGAATGTTGTAGCTGCCGATCCGCGCGAATTCCTCGGCGTCCTGCCACTGCCCGCCGTTGACCCGCCCGCGGTACTGCTCGGCGACCACCGAGAGCCAGGTGGCCGGGTCGCCCTTGTGCGAGACCTCCATCTCGAAGACCTTCACCAGATCCTCGACGATCGCCTCCAGCGAGCCGGGGGCGTGCTCGGTGCTGCGCTCACGCGGGATCACCACGTGGCTGAGGTGGTAGTCGGGCGCGCCGTCGCGCCATTCCTCCGGCGCGGCCGCGGCGATGACCGCTTCGCGGCCCTGCAGCCACAGAGGCGTCGCTGGTTCGGTGTTCTGCGTATCCGTCTCGTCCACAGTCATTTTCGGTCTACCGACCCTTTCGCAAAGCTCGAACAACCGGACGAAACTAACAGCCGACCGGAGTCCGCGCGCGGCCAGATCTCAGTAGGTGAGACGGCGCGAAATGATGAACTGCGTTCTGTGGCAACGATTTCGAGGTTTGCTAGGCGACCGGATGGAGTCGTGCGGGGGTGTCGTCGTCCATGGTCGCGAAGAATTCGCCGAGCACGTCGACGATCTGGTCGACGGATTCGGCGCAGAACAACACCGGCTGGTAGTGGGTGATGTCGTAGGAGATGGTGCCCATCTCGGCGACATTGAGCGGGCGTAGCCGGGCCTGCCGGAATTCGTCGATCTCGCCGTAGGAGGAAAGCAATCCGGCGCCGTAGCAACGGACCTCACCGGCCTCGCGCACCACCCCGAATTCCAGCGAGAACCAGAAGACGTCGGCGAGGAATTTCAGCGCGGTCTCGGTCTCGAGGCGGCCGACCGCGTTGCCGACCGTCTCGTAGAGCGCGGCGAATCGCGGACTCGCGATCTGATTGGCGTGGCCGATGATCTCGTGGATGGCGTCGGGTTCCGGGGTGTACAGCGGCGCCGAGTGATGGCGGATGTACTGCGTCGAATGGAAGGTGCGCTCGGCGAAGGAGCCGAAGAATTCGCGCAGCGGAACCAGCCCGGCCGCCGGGACGTACCGGAATCCGGTCAACGGCGCGAGCAGCGCGGAGACCTCGTCGAGCTGGGGGATGTGATCGCGTGGCAGGGCGAGCGCGGCCGCCGCGTCGCGCACCTCGGCGCAGGCGTAGATCTCGTGCTTGCGGGCCAGCTCGGCCGAGGCGATCCGCCACACCCGCTGCTCTTCCTCGGTGTAGTCGACGTGTGGCAGCGGCCTGTCCGGCGTGTAGTCGAGCGCCATCGCTGCGATCGCGTTGCGCCTCGCGCGGTAATCTCGATCGTTCACACCGGGGTGGTCGGCGCTCAGATGAACGGTGACATCGCCGTCGTTCGCGCGCGTCACCGGAGAATACAGCTGCGCCTCGGTGAACATGACTCAAGGCAAGCACCGGACCGGCACTTCGACAACAACGACGCGCACAACTGTGCAAACTGCGCAGTTTCGGCCGGGCTCTCGTCGCGATTCCGACGATCATCAGGGTTTTCTGTGCGCTTGCTGACGGCAGCGACGGGCCGCCGGAAAGGTGCGATGTGCGTGTTTGCGAACGAGCGCGTCCGGTAACGAGACGGTGAATAGACCGACGCGTCCGCGGCGCATAACGCAAGATTGCGATCAGACGAAGGAGGACGATTGCGATCCCTGCGGATAGATCTCGATCAGCACCTGCTTGCCGCGGCGGCCGACATCATGGGCACAGCCGACAGCAACGCGACCGTCAACGAGGCGCTGCGCCGCATCGTCGTCCACGAGCGCCAGCTTCGCAATCTGGAGCGTTTGATGGCCGATTCGATCTTCAGCACACAACCGGAGGATGAGTCCGGCCTCGCACTCGACGGCGAACCGGTGGCCGAACGATAGCTCCCGCGCGAATCTGTCGGTACCCGCTGGGAACATCGAGCCCGTCACCGATCCGCAGGGGGAACGATGTCGGTACCGATCGCGCACTTGCCGGCGGCCCAGCGCCCGCGTGAGCGCCTGTTGCTGCTCGGCCCGCACGCACTGAGCGACGGCGAGCTGCTCGCGCTGTTGCTCGGCCAGGGCACCAGAGGGCTCTCCGCGCTCGAGCTGGCCGCCCAATTGCTCGGCGAATACGGCGGACTGGCCGAACTCGCCGCCGCGCGCCCGGAGGAACTGGCTCGAAGGGCCGGCATCGGCCCGGCCAAGGCGGCGACGGTGATCGCCGCATTCCACCTCGGCACCCGCTCACGCACCACCGGGTCGGTGCCGCAACTGGCCACACCCGCCGACATCGCCCGCGTCGCGGTGCCGCTGTTCGCCGGAGCCAGGGTCGAGCGCCTGCTCGTGCTCATCTGCGACACCCAGAACCGCCTGCGCCACCGCGCTTTCGTCGCCGAGGGCGCCATCGACCACGTCGCGGTCCCCGTCCGCGAGGTGCTCAACACCGTGCTCCGCCACGACGGCCGCGCCTTCGCCGTCATCCACAACCACCCCTCCGGCGACCCGACCCCGAGCACCGACGACCGCAGAGCCAGCACCCTCCTCGCCACCGCGGCCACCACCGTCGGCCTGCGCTACCTCGACCACCTCGTCATCGCGGGCGAATCCTGGTGCACCGCACCACCACTGGACTAGCGCTCGATGTCGGCGGCGGCGAGGCGGGCCATGGCTTCGGGGGAGGGCCAGGTGCGGGCTTCGAAGCGGGTGGGTTCGATGGTGGGGAGTGGGGTGAGGCCGAGCACCTCGACGACGGTGGGGAAGGGGACGGTGCAGACCAGTTCGACCTCGCCTGCCTCGTCGCGGCGCAGGAAGCGGACCACGTCGGTCTCCGGGAGCAGGTACTCCACGCCCTCGCCCCACACCGCCGAGGTGAACGCGCCGTCGGTGGACTCCTCGTAGTTCACCGAGGCGGCGTAGGCGGGTTCGATGTCGAGCTCGGGCAGCTCCAGGTACTCCTCGAAGGTGTTGTTCAGGTACTCGGTCTGGATGCTGTACTCGGTCGCGGCCAGGCCCGCGCGTGCCCGCAGGGCCAGCGGCATCGACGGGTGCTCGCCCGCCTCGTCGAACGGCACGACAGCGCCGTCGGCGTTCACCGTGTAGCCCTGCGGCGAGATCGGCCGGGCGGCATCGCGGTACTGCTGCTCGATCATCTCGAACACCTCGACGAGCAGCTCGGGATCGTCGGGAACCACGAGCAGCGAATCGTTCTCGGCGATGAACGCGACCGGCCGGAACCGCCCGCCCGCGTACCCGGCCAGCCAGCCCGGCACCAGCAGCCACGAGGCCGCGTAGGAGTCGCCCGCGTCGAGGAAACGCAGCACCTGCAGGTTCTCCGGCGCACCCGGCTGCGCGAGCGCGGCGAGATTGGCCCGCGCCTGCGCGAACACCTGGTCAGCGCCGACACCCCACTGCGCCGGCTGGGTCACCGACACGAAGGACCTGGTGCGCGGCAGGTCGACAACGACCACCTCGTCGATGAACGGGAACGCGGCACGGTGCAGCGGGCGCGGCCCGTCCTGCCCGAGGGTCACCGGCCGCAGCACCGAACGCAACAGCGGACGCACCGACTCCCAGTCGGCAGGGACTTCGTCGGAGCTGGTCAGCGCGGCGACGAAGGCGTCGATGCGGTCCTGGCTCTGCGCCGGGTCGAGCTGCTCGCATTCGCGGAAGATGTTGCCGAGGAAGATCACCCGGCCGGTGCCGAGCCGCACACTGAACTCGTCGTCGGCGTACTCGGCGTCGTCGATGCCGTGATCCCGCACGCTCGCCAGCACGGTCCGCACGAACTGCTCGCGCTCCATCGCTTGTCACTTCCCGTCCCTGTCGGTGTCGTCTCGATCTTGGCCCACCGCAGTGGGTTTCGTCGAGGCGAGGCCGGGTTAGGAGGCGAAGCCGGTGGTGCGGGCCAGCTCGGCCAGCATCGCGTCGAACATGATCTCCGGCTCGGCAAGCGGGATCGGGTAGTTGCCGAACACCTCGAGCGTGACGTGCCCGAACAGCCTGGCCCAGATCTGCACCATCAGGTACGTGACGCCGAGGTCGAGCTTCTCGGCGGGAAACTTCTGCCCGGACTCCGAGAGCATGGCGAGCAGTTCGGTCTGGAAGCTGACGAGGTCGTCGCGCAGTGCGGGCGGGATGGTCTCGCCCGGCGGGGTGGCGATGTCGAAGTTCGCCAGCAGCCTGCCCGCCGCGGCGAGGAAGATCCGGCCGAAGGGTTCGTCGAAACGGCCGATCATCGGCCGCCCCGACGCAGGCGAGGCGAAGACCAGCGTGAACGCCCGGGGATTCGCCAGCGCCCAGCGCCGGAACCCGCGGCAGATGGCGAGGAACTGTACCGCGCCGTCGTCGGGCAGCGGTGCGATCTCGGTGGAGAGGTATTCGGCCAGATCGGCGCAGAACTCCACCCGCATCCGCTCGATCAGCTCGTCGCGGGAGGCGTAGTGCCGGTACAGGGCGGGAGCCGTCACCCCGAGCGCGCGGGCGATGGCCCGCAGGGTGACGGCTTCGGGCCCCTGCTCGGCCAGCAGCGCCCTGGTGACCCGCCGGATGTCGGCATCGGTCACCACGGGCGCCCGGCCGCGCGCCTTTCCCGTCACCCGGCGGTCCCTTCGATCATGGTCTTGCTCAAGCGTATTCGACTTCCCAGCGCTTGATGCCGTTGAGCCAGCCGCTGCGCAACCGCACCGGCTCGGCCACCTGGCGCAGGTTCGGCATCGCGTCGGCAATGGCATTGAACATCAGGTCGATCTCCAAGCGGGCCAGATTCGCCCCGACGCAGTAGTGCGTTCCGGTTCCGCCGAAGCCGACGTGCGGGTTCGGGTTGCGCAGCACGTCGAAGGTGAACGGGTCGGCGAAGGCCTCCTCGTCGAAGTTGGCCGAGCTGTAGAACAGGCCGATGCGCTGGCCCTTCTTGATCTGCTGCCCGCCGAGTTCCAGGTCGCGGGTGGCGGTGCGCTGGAACGCGGTCACCGGGGTCGCCCAGCGCACGATCTCGTCGGGGGCCGTGCGCGGCCGCTGCTCCTTGTAGAGCTCCCACTGCTCGGGGTTGTCGACGAAGGCCTTCATGCCGTGGGTGATCGAATTGCGGGTGGTCTCGTTGCCCGCGACGGCGAGCAGGATGACGAAGAACGCGAACTCGTCCGAGCCGAGATGTTCACCGTCGACGTCGGCGTTCACCAGCTGGGTCACGATGTCGGCGGCCGGACAGCCGCGGCGCTGCTCGGCCATGTTCCACGCGTAGCCCATCACCTCGGCGGTGGCGGTGTGGTGGTTGCCCTCGAACTCCGGATCGTCGTAGGAGATCATCTGGTTGGTCCAGTCGAAGATCTTGCGGCGGTCCTCCTGCGGGACGCCGAGCAGTTCGGCGATCGCCTGCAGCGGCAGTTCGACGGCGACCTGCTCGACGAAGTCGCCGCGGCCGGACTTCTTGGCCTCCCACACGATCCGCTCGGCGCGCTCGGTGAGCGCGGCCCGCAGGTTCTCCACCGCGCGCGGGGTGAAGCCCTTCGACACGATCCGGCGGATCTTGGTGTGCTGCGGCGGGTCCAGGTTCAGCATGAGCATGTTGCCGAGCATGTCGATCTGCTCGCGCGTGGTCTCCTCGTTGAACCGGATGATGGCGGTGTTCTCGTGCGAGGAGAAGTCGTCGGGGTTCTTGGAGATCTCCTTGATGTCGGCCAGCTTCGACACCACCCAGTAGCCGCCGTCGTCGAACCCGCTGGCCCGGTCGGGCTGTGCGCACCACCAGACCGGCGCGGTCCGGCGCAGTTCGGCGAACTCCGCGATCGGCAATCGGCTGGCGAGCAGGTCGGGATCGGTGAAATCGAATCCCGCGGGGATGTTGGTGCTGGTCACGACTGTCTCCTCCGGTCTCAACGTGATGCGGACCACGTCCAGCATCGATGAAACCACGGATCGGCCCTTTATGAACAGTGTTTAGTAATACCTGTTCAGAAAGTGATCCGCCTGGCGCGGGAGCCCGATCGGCCACCACCGCACGAGCGCCTGGGCACAATGGCAGCCGTGGACCTGCCGTACCTGCGCGCGAACCCGCACCTGCTGCCCACCTTCCTCGCCCATCAGCGGCTGCGGACGACTCCCGTCGGTGGTGGATCGATCGCCGTCGCCGAACGGATCGGACTCGACGACGGGACACAGCTGTTCCTGAAGACCTGGCCCGGCGGCGTCTCCGCGGCCCCCACCGACGGTGCGCCCGCCGCGGCGCCGCCCGGGTTCTTCGCCGCCGAGGCCGCGGGGCTGACCTGGTTGCGGGCGGCGGCCGGCGTCGCGGTGCCGGAGGTGTACGCCGTCTCCGACGATCTCCTGCTCATGCAGTGGGTGGACCACGCCGAACCCGGCGCCGCCGCCGCGGAGCGCTTCGGTCGCGGGTTGGCGGACACCCATCGCGCGGGAGCGTCCACCTTCGGTGGTGGCGGCGACGGCGTCGGCTACCTGGGCAGCCTGCCGCTCGACACCACCCCCGGCGACGACTGGCCGACCTGGTTCCGCGAGCGCCGCGTCATCCCGTACCTGCGACTCGCCGTCGACGCGGGCGCCCTCGACGCCGCCGACGCCCGCCTCGTCGAAACCATCCGCATCGAAGCCCCCACTGAACCACCGTCGCGCATCCACGGCGACCTCTGGCCCGGCAACATCCTCTGGGGACCCGGCGACACCCCCTACCTGATCGACCCCGCGGCCCACGGCGGCCACCGCGAAACCGACCTCGCCACCCTCACCCTCTTCGGCGGCGCCCCGCGCCTCTCCCGAATCATCGCCGCCTACAACGAAACCCACCCCCTCGCCGCCGACTGGCGCACCCGCGTCCCCCTCCACCAGCTCCCCCTCCTGCTCGTCCACGCCGTCCTCTTCGGCAGCACCTACCGCTCCGCGGTACTCGAGGCGGCCGCGCACTACCGATAGCCGGATTCCGCGCGCTCGAGTGCGGGTGTTCTAGGCTCACCTGCGCGGAATCCAGTCGGTGCGGCACAGGGGAGGCGCGGTCGATGGGCTACATCCAAATCGGCGTCGTTGTTCTCGCGCTGCTCCTGCGACTCACCGCGTTCGGCTGGTTCGCCATGATCTATGCCGGTATCAGCGTGTTCACCCTCGGTCTGCTGCCCGCCCTCACGTTCGGGCCGTTGATCTTCGCCGGATTCGCCGCCCCGCCGATCGTGTGGCCCCTGCTCATCGTCGCCGACGCGCTGCTTCTGGTGTGTGCGTTGACCTTGGACGACGGCGGCGACAACGAATCCGCCAACCCGATGAGGGTGCTCACCGGACACGACGGTGGCCTCATGGCCGAGAAGGTGTTCCGATACAGCGGGATCACCTACCTGAGCACCCTGCCGCTGCTGGTGATCTGGACGCTCGCGACCCAGGTGTGACACGACCGCAGCGGGTCTGGCGTCCCGGTGGATACACTGGCTGAGCAGGCTCGATGGATCGAGGTGGCCGACATGTCCTGCCTTCGCCACGGTGTTCGTCGTGTGCTCGCGGGCGAGGTCGGCCTGGAAGTGGTCGTCGGCGGAACCGGGCCTCCGCTGGTGCTGATCCAGACCGGGCTGCTGGCCGAGGAATGCGCGCCGTTGGCGGACGCGCTGGCGCGCGATTTCACCACGATCCGCTACCACCGGCGCGGCTACGCGGGTAGCGACCCGGTAACCGGTCCCGGCTCGATCAGCCGCGACGCGCGGGACTGCGCGGCCCTGCTCGCCGCGCTCGGCCTCGACTCCGCGCACGTGCTCGGTCTGTCCTACAGTGGCGCCGTCGCCCTGCAACTGGCGGCCGACGCGCCGGACCGCGTCCGCTCGCTCGTCCTGATCGAACCGCCGCCGGTCCATGTCGCCGAATTTCGTTCGGCCAGTATCGAACTCCAGCGTGAGTACCGGGCGGCGGGTGCCGCCGTCGCCCTCGACCACCTGATGGGCATCGTCAGCGGCCCCGACTGGCGCGCTGTCCTCGACCGGCAGCTCCCCGGAGCAAGGGCGCAGGCGACGGCCGACGCGAGCACCTTCTTCACCACCGACCTGCCCGCACTCCAGACCTGGACCTTCACCGCCGCCGACGCCACCCGCGTCCGGGCCCCTCTGCTCTATCTCGGCGGAACCGCGAGCGGCTCCTGGTTCGCCGAGGTCAACGACCTGATCACCACCTGGTTCCCGCACGCCCGATCCCTCCTGCTCCCCAACGCCGATCACGGCCTCGCCCTCACCCACCCCACCGCCCTCGCCACCGCCATCACCACCTTCGCGGCGGAGCTATGAGGACTTTCGGCACCGGAGGAACCCTCAGTCGACGGTGCCCGCTGGGACGACCAGACATGCGGCTGGCGGATGACGGCGACGATGTGTTCGAGACCGACCCGTGCCGGAACGGTGCGCGGGGCGATGAGTTCACGGGCGCTGTACCGTCCTATCAAGCGACCCACTCAGCTCGCCAGAGGAGAATCTCGATGCGGAAAATCACCGCCGGACTGTTCATGTCGATCGACGGCGTGATCGCCGACCCCCAGGATTGGCACTTCCCCTACTTCGACGATGCCATGGGCGCCGCGGTCGATGCCCAGCTCGGGAGCGCCGACACGCTGCTGCTCGGGCGCGCCACCTATGACGGCTTCGCCGGCGCATGGCCGGACCGGGAAGCCGAGGACGGGCCGGACGCGGGGTTCGCGACGAAGCTGGGCGACGCGCGCAAGCTCGTGGTCACCCACAAGGACCAGGAGTTCACCTGGCGCAATTCCGAGCGGCTCGACGGTGAGCTGACCGAGGCCGCGGCCGCGCTGCGGAACGAGGACGGCGGCGACATCGCGATCAGCGGCTCGGTGTCGGTGGTGCGCCAGCTGCTGGCCGCGGGCCTGCTGGACGAACTGCACCTGCTGGTGCATCCGATCGCGGTGGGGAAGGGTGAGCGGCTGCTCGAGGACAGCGCGCCGATCCCGCTTCGCCTGCTGTCGTCGGAGACCTTCGGAACCGGTGTCCTGCACCTGGTCTACACCAGCGACGACAAGGCGCCCAGCGGTTCCTACGAGGAAGCCAAGACGCACCTCGAGTGACGAACGACGAAGGCCGCCTTCATCTTTCGATGGAGGCGGCCTTCGTGGACCTGGGGGAGATCAGCGGGCGAACAGCAGGGCGCGCTTGACTTCCTGGATGGCCTTCGTGACCTCGATGCCACGGGGGCACGCGTCGGTGCAGTTGAAGGTGGTGCGGCAGCGCCACACGCCCTCGACGTCGTTGAGGATGTCGAGACGCTCGCGGGCGCCCTCGTCACGGCTGTCGAAGATGAAGCGGTGCGCGTTCACGATCGCGGCCGGGCCGAAGTAGCTGCCGTCGCTCCAGTACACGGGGCAGGAGGTGGTGCAGCAGGCGCACAGGATGCACTTGGTGGTGTCGTCGAAGCGGGCGCGGTCGTGCTGGGACTGGATGCGCTCGCGGGTGGGCTCGTTACCCGAGGTGATCAGGTACGGCTTGACGGCACGGAAGGCGTCGAAGAACGGCTCCATGTCGACGACGAGGTCCTTCTCCACGGGCAGGCCGCGGATCGGCTCGACGGTCATGGTGAGGGTCTTGTCGCCCTTGGGCAGCAGGTCCTTCATCAGCACCTTGCAGGCCAGGCGGTTCACGCCGTTGATCCGCATCGCGTCCGAACCGCACACGCCGTGGGCGCAGGAGCGCCGGAAGGTGAGGGTGCCGTCCAGGTAGGACTTGATGTAGATCAGCACGTTGAGGAAGCGGTCGGTCGGCAGGACCGGCACCTGGAACGAATCCCAGTACGCGCCCTTGTCGTTCTCGGTGCTGAACCGGGCCACCTTGACGGTGACCATGACCGAGCCCTCGGGAACGGGCGCGGGCTTCTGCGTGGTGGGTTCGGCGACAGCAGTCATCAGTACTTACGCTCCATCGGCTCGTAGCGGGTCTGCACCACCGGCTTGAAGTCGAGGCGGATCTCGGAGATGAGTTCCGGCCCCTCCTTGTACGCCATGGTGTGCCGCATGAAGTTCACGTCGTCGCGGTCCGGGTAGTCCTCGCGGGCGTGGCCGCCACGCGATTCCTTGCGGTTGAGCGCGCCGACGACGGTGACCTCGGCCAGCTCGAGCAGGAAGCCCAGCTCGACGGCCTCGAGCAGGTCGCTGTTGTAGCGCTTGCCCTTGTCCTGCACCGTGATCCGGGTGTAGCGCTCCTTGAGCGCGTGGATGTCGGTGAGGGCCTGCTTGAGGGTGTCCTCGGTGCGGAACACGGCGGCGTTCATGTCCATCGTGTACTGCAGCTCGGTGCGGATGTCGGCCACGCGCTCGTTGCCGTGGTCGGACAGGATCAGGGTCAGCCAGTCCTGCACCATCTGCGCCGGGTTCTCCGGCATCTCGACGAACTCGGTGCGCTGGGCGTACTCGGCGGCCGCGATGCCGGCGCGACGGCCGAACACGTTGATGTCGAGCAGCGAGTTGGTGCCCAGGCGGTTGGCGCCGTGCACGGACACACACGCGCACTCACCGGCGGCGTAGAGGCCGGGGACCACGTCGGTGTTGTTGCGCAGCACCTCGCCACGGATGCGGGTGGGGATACCGCCCATCACGTAGTGGCAGGTCGGCATGACCGGCACGAGCTCCTTGACCGGGTCGACGCCCAGGTAGGTGCGCGCGAACTCGGTGATGTCGGGCAGCTTCTCCTCGAGCACGTCCTCGCCGAGGTGGGTCACGTCGATGTAGACGTAGTCCTTGTTCGGCCCGGCGCCACGGCCTTCCAGCACCTCGAGCACCATCGAGCGGGCGACGATGTCACGCGGCGCGAGGTCCTTGATGGTGGGGGCGTAGCGCTCCATGAAGCGCTCGCCGGAGGCGTTGCGCAGGATGCCACCCTCACCACGGACGGCCTCGGAGATGAGGATGCCCAGGCCGGCGAGGCCTGTCGGGTGGAACTGGTGGAACTCCATGTCCTCGAGCGGCAGGCCCTTGCGGAACACGATCGCCATGCCGTCGCCGGTCAGCGTGTGCGCGTTCGAGGTGGTCTTGTACATACGACCCGAGCCGCCGGTGGCGAACACGATCGACTTCGCGTGGAAGACGTGGATCTCGCCGGTGGCCAGCTCGTAGGCGACGACACCGGTGGCGACGGGGCCACGGTCGGTGTCGGTCATCACCAGGTCGAGCACGTAGAACTCGTTGTAGAACTCGACGTCGTGCTTGACGCAGTTCTGGTACAGCGTCTGCAGGATCATGTGACCGGTGCGGTCGGCGGCATAACACGCGCGACGCACGGGCGCCTTGCCGTGGTCACGGGTGTGGCCACCGAAACGACGCTGGTCGATCTTGCCCTCGGGCGTGCGGTTGAACGGCAGGCCCATCTTCTCCAGGTCCATGACCGCGTCGATGGCCTCCTTGGCCATGATCTCCGCGGCGTCCTGGTCGACCAGGTAGTCACCACCCTTGACGGTGTCGAAGGTGTGCCATTCCCAGTTGTCTTCCTCGACGTTGGCCAGCGCGGCGCACATGCCGCCCTGGGCCGCGCCGGTGTGGCTGCGCGTCGGGTACAGCTTGGTCAGGACCGCGGTGCGAGCCCGGGGACCGGCCTCGATCGCCGCGCGCATGCCCGCGCCACCGGCGCCGACGATGACCACGTCGTAGCGATGTTCCTGAATCGGACGGGATTCACTCATGCGAGGTGGCCTGTTCCTAACCGGTGATGTTGGGGTCGAAGGTGAAGATGACGTACGTGCCGACGCCCATCACCAGGATCATCGAGACGACCAGGATGGTCTTGAGCCAGAACCGGGTGGAGTCGTTGCGGGCGTAGTCGTCGATGACGGTCCGCAGACCGTTGCCGCCGTGCAGCTGTGCCAGCCAGAGCATGGTCAGGTCCCAGAGCTGCCAGAACGGGCTGGCCCAGCGGCCGGCCACGAAACCGAAGTTCAGTCGCTTCACGCCACCGTCGATCATCAGCATGATGAACATGTGGCCGAGCACCAGCACGATCAGCAGCAGGCCGGAGAAGCGCATGAACAGCCACGCGTACTTCTCGAAGTTGCTGTTCGACTTGGCCCGCGGGGAGCGGGGCGCGTCCAGGCTGGCCGGGCGGTCGTAGGACTTGCCGAGGACAGGTGCAGACATATCAGTGCTCCGTCAGCAGGTAGAAGAACTGGCGGCCGACGCCGGCGGCGGAGACCAGAACCCAGATGGTCAGCACGATCCACAGCATCTGCTTCTGGAAGCGGGGGCCCTGCGACCAGAAGTCGATCAGGATCACGCGGACGCCGTTGAGCGCGTGGTACAGCACGCACACCACGAGACCCATCTCCAGCAGCGCCACGATGGGCGTCTTGTAGGTCTCGATGATCTGGTCGTAGGTGTTCGGGTTGACCCGGACCAGCGCCGTGTCGAGCACGTGCACGAAGAGGAAGAAGAAGATGGTGACACCGGTGATCCGGTGCAGAGCCCAGGACCACATGCCCGGGTCGCCGCGGTACAGCGTCTTCCGCTTCGGCTGGGCCGGAGCCGGAGCTTCTATCGTGGTCATAGAGTGCGGTGCCTCCAACGTCGTTGATGGACCCGGTCACAGATCCGACGCCAGCGTGCGTGGAGAGGCAAATGCCCAGGTGGCTGCGCTGTGTTCGCGAGCGCTGGCCCGCCGCCGGGAACCTGAACCGATCTTCGGCTGACTCTAATCCTCTCTGTTTCGCGGAACTAATTCGGCGTGCCGTGCGTTGCGTGCGAATCCGCCGAGTTAGGTTTACCTTTCTCAATGCCGGATACTGGTGCGGAGACCGCTTCGCCGACGCGTTCGGCGGTATCGGCTGGAGGTTCGTGATGCCCGAAATCGACTGGAATACCTTGCATGACAAGGCAATTCACGCTATGGGCCTGGCGTATGCCCCGTACTCGGGTTTCCCGGTCGGCGCCGCTGCTCTCACCGCGGATGGCCGAATTGTGAGCGGATGCAATGTGGAAAATGTCTCATATGGGTTAACCCTGTGCGCCGAATGCGTACTCGTCGGTAACTTATTCGGTTCGGGTGGCGGCCGTCTCATCGCGGTCTCGGTGACCGATTCCAGGGGCGAAATCCTGATGCCGTGTGGGCGCTGCAGGCAGCTGCTGTACGAGCACGGCGGCGCCGAGTTGCTCGTCGACCACGCCGCGGGCCCCAAGCCGCTTGCCGAGCTGCTGCCCTACGCGTTCGGGCCCGACGATCTGGCGGCCGGTCAGGCTGGCGAACGCGGGTGACCACTGGTTGAGTGGGCCCATGGGCAACAGCCACGACGCGGTATCGGTCATCAGGACCAAACGGGACGGCGGGGAGCTGTCGGACGGGCAGATCGACTGGGTGGTGGACGCGTTCACCCGGGGGATCGTCGCCGACGAGCAGATGTCGGCACTGGCCATGGCGATTCTCTGGCGGGGGATGACCCGCCGCGAGACCGCCCGCTGGACCGCCGCGATGATCGGCTCCGGCAGCCGCATGGACTTCACCGACCTGCCGCGCCCCACCGTCGACAAGCATTCGACCGGCGGCGTCGGCGACAAGATCACCCTGCCGCTGGCCCCGCTGGTGGCGGCCTGTGGCGCCGCCGTGCCCCAGCTGTCCGGGCGCGGGCTCGGGCACACCGGCGGCACGCTGGACAAACTCGAATCGATCCCCGGCTGGCGGGCCGACGTCACCGTCGCCCGGATGCGCGAGATGCTCACCGACCCGGCGATCGGCGCGGTGATCTGCGCGGCGGGCGCCGACCTGGCCCCGGCCGACAAGCGGCTCTACGCGCTGCGCGATGTCACCGGCACGGTCGAGTCGATCCCGTTGATCGCCAGTTCGATCATGAGCAAGAAGATCGCCGAGGGCACCGCGGCGCTGGTCCTGGACGTGAAGGTCGGGTCGGGCGCCTTCCTCAAGACCCTCGACGGGGCGCGGGAACTGGCGACCGCGATGGTCGAACTGGGCCGCGACGCCGGTGTGCGCACCGTCGCCCTGCTCACCGCGATGGACACCCCGCTCGGCCGCACGGCGGGCAACGCGCTCGAGGTCGCCGAGTCGGTCGAGGTGCTCGCCGGCGGCGGCCCGGCCGACGTGGTCGAGCTGACGTTGCTGCTCGCTCGCGAGATGGTCGCCCAGGCTGGCCTGCACATCGACCCGGCCGACGTGCTCGCCGACGGCCGCGCCATGGACCACTGGCGCGCGATGATCCAGGCCCAGGGCGGCGACCCCGACGCCACGTTGCCCACGGCGCGCCACACCGAAACCGTCCGCGCCGACGCCACCGGCACCCTCACCCGCCTCGACGCCATGGACGTCGGCATCGCGGCCTGGCGCCTCGGCGCGGGGCGGGCCAGACAGGGCGAGCGCGTGCAGGCCGGTGCCGGGGTCGTCATGCACGCCAAGCCGGGCGACCCGGTGACCGCGGGCCAGCCACTGTTCACCCTGCACACCGACACCCCGGACGCCTTCCCGGCCGCGTCGAGCGTCCTCGCCGACGCGGTGACCATCGAGTCGACCTCCGAGTTCAAGCCCGGCGAACTGTTCCTCGGTCGCATCGGCTGAGCCGCCTGTCCCGGCTACGCTGTGCGGTATCTGCCGGGAGTTCTGTGGGGGCGTCGATGACCGAATGTCGTGCGGGCGATCGGCGGACGGCTGTCGTCGCCCAGGTACTCACAGGCGTCAGTGCTCTGGTCATCGTCGCGATCGTCGGCCACATGGTCTCCGAGATCGTCCACCAGCTGACCGCGGAGCCGAACCAGGACGGAGCCGACTTCCGGCTGGTCAACGCGGCCTTCGTGCTGATCATCGCCACGATTTCCGGCGCGATCGGCGTCCTGCACCTGGTCGGTCTGCGCCTGTTGCTCGCGCGGAACCGGCGCGGGCGCGGCGTGGTGCTCCTCGCGGCGCCGCTGGCCATGACGGCGGCCTTCCTGTTCAGCGCGTTGGAGATACCGCTGATCACGCTCACGCTGATGGCGCTGTTCGCCACCCCCATGGTGGCGGTCGCCCTGCCGGGAACGAAACGCTGGCTTCTGACGAAGCCTGCGGCGCCCGAGCCTGCGTGGCCGGCGGAGCCGGAATGGCCCGCCCGCTGAGCCGGCGGGGTGCACTCCGGGTGGCCCGCACTGGTCCGTCACCGGTCGGGTAGTCAACGAGACGGTTGCCACGGCGCGAGTTCGCTGCCGGGAACCGCCCGCACGGCTACCGTCTAAACATGACTGGACCGGCGCCCCTAGACCTTGCTTCGATCCGACGCGCACCGAAGGCCCTGCTGCACGATCACCTCGACGGTGGTCTGCGGCCCGCGACGGTGCTCGAGCTCGCCGCCGACTGCGGCTATGACGAATTACCCGCCCACGATGCCGAGAGTCTCGGCGCGTGGTTCCGCGATGCCGCCGACAGCGGATCGCTGGAGCTGTACCTGGAGACCTTCGCGCACACGGTCGCCGTGATGCAGACCCCGGAGGGTTTGCGCCGGGTGGCGCGCGAATGCGCGATCGACCTCGCCGCCGACGGCGTGGTCTACGCCGAGGTGCGGTTCGCGCCCGAACAGCACCTGGAGAAGGGCCTCACCCTCGACGAGGTCGTCGAGCACACCATCGAAGGGTTCCGCGAGGGTGAGGCGATCGCGGCCGAACAGGGCCACCGCATCCGGGTGACCTGTCTGCTCACCGCCATGCGGCACGCGGCGCGGTCCCGCGAGATCGCGGAGCTGACGGTGCGGTTCCGCGATCGCGGCGTCGGCGGGTTCGACATCGCGGGCGCCGAGGCCGGGTACCCGCCCACCCGTCACCTCGACGCGTTCGAATATCTGCGGGCCAATCACGCGCACTTCACGATTCACGCGGGGGAGGCGTTCGGCCTGCCGTCGATCCACGAGGCGCTGGCGTTCTGCGGCTGCGACCGGCTCGGCCACGGCGTGCGCATCACCGACGACATCAGCGTGCCGGGGGGCGAGATCGCGGACGCCCAGCTCGGCCTCGTCGCCAACTATGTGCGCGACATGCGCGTACCGCTCGAGCTGTGCCCGTCGTCGAATGTGCAGACCGGCGCGGTGCCCTCGCTCGACAAGCACCCGTTCGACCTGCTGGCCCGACTGCGGTTCCGCGTCACGGTGAACACCGACAACCGGCTGATGAGCGACACCAGCATGAGCGAGGAGATGCTCAAGCTCGTGACGACCTTCGGGTACGGCTGGAGCGATCTGGAGCGGTTCACCATCAACGCCATGAAGTCGGCGTTCATCCCGTTCCCCGACCGGCTCGAGATCATCGACGAGGTGATCAAGCCCGGGTACGCGGTGCTGGTGGGTTGACGGAAACGGGGTGGGCTCGCGCCCACCCCGTTGCCCGGTCTATTCGCTGATCAGCCGCGCTTCGAAGGCGCGCTGCAGCTCGCGGAAGCTCTGCGCCTCCGCGGCGAACGGCGGGTTCGGCGCCATCCGGTTCGGGTCGGGGTTGAGCAGGTAGGAGACGTACCAGCCGAGCGGGTTCGACGGCGCCAGCGCCTGTTCCACGCTGTCGTCGTCGGCGTAGTCGGCCGCGTCGCTGAACAGTTCGACCGCCAGGTCGAGCTGTTCGATGTCGACCGCTTCCGGACCCTCGGCCAGGTCGTCGACCAGACCGGTGAGCACGTACACGTTCTCGTCGGTCACCTCGACCTCGAGCGAACCGTCCACCGCCGCGGTCTGCACGTCGGCGAAGGTGGAGACGCGCGCCAGCTCGTGCTCGTGATCGTCGGCCAGGTACCGCGCCAGCGCCCGCTCGGAACCGAACACGGTGATGGTGCGGCCGTTGCCGAGGAAGATCGGCTCGTCGTCGAGGTAGCAGCGCAGCGTGTAGTGCTCGCCGTCGGAGGTGACGATCTTGACCGGGTCGATGCCGACCTCGTGCCAGAAGGAGTCGTCCTCGTCGTCTTCGTCGTCGTCCTCGGCGTCGAGGTCGACGGGCTCGAACTCCTCGTCCTCCTCGGCGGCGTCGTCGGCGTCGACCTCGTTCTCCTCGGCGGCCAGCAGCTCGGCCTCGGCGACCGCGACCGCGGCCGCGTCGACCTCGGGCGTGGTGACCACACCGTCGATCGCGTCGAGCACGTCGTCCCAGCCCTTGACGATCGCGGCGCCGATCTGGTCCCACAGCTCCTCGCCGTCGCGCCCGGCGTAGGTGTTCACACCGCCTGCCAGGGTGTCGAGCACCGGGTTGGAGCCGAAGAACTTCGTCACCACGTCGAGCTCGCACACCTCGCCGATGTTGCGCACCATCGCCAGGGTGTCCTCGAGCTCGCCGACGACCTCGACATCCGGATCGCCCGCGGCGAGCTCGGGCACGGCGACCAGATCGAAGCTGAAGTTCTCCTCCGGCTCCAGCTCGGCGGCCGACAGCCCGGCGATGATCGCCCAGGCGGGGTGGTCGACGAGGTCGTTGTCGGAGTTGGTGCGGATGAACGCCGCCAGCTCCGCAACGGACTCGAATCCGTAGAGGTCGTCCTCGTGACCGAGGAACGCCTCCCACTCGTCGTCACCGTCGCGCCAGCGCGGTGCCCACAGGGTGACGAGATCGCCATCGGTCAGACCGAGCTCGATCGGGACGATGTCTCCAGAAGCCATGACGCGAAGCCTATCGACCTTCAGCCCCGCGCACTATCCGGCCCGGGTGCCAATTGCTCCGACGCCTTCGGCGCCGACCCGGTGAGTGATTCGTTCAGTGTCGCAATGATGTTGGAACGTGCCGAACCGGCCGTCTCGGTGGCCTGCTTGCAGGCGTGCAGGATGAGCTGCGAGGCCTCGGCGGGGGCCAGTGCGGTGATGCCCTCGTCGAGGGTCAGCGCGACCAGGGCGCCGTCGCTGTTCACCTCGGCGGTGACCAGTCCGTCCTCGGTGGTGAAGCGTCCGTTGACCTGCTTCAGCCCGTACAGCGCCGCCTCCAGCGCCTCGAGCTTGCCGGTGACCCCGGCGACCAGGGCGTCCATTTCCGCGCTCACAGCGGCCTCATCCAACTCGTCTGGCCGGTGTCGGCGTCGTCGATGCGGTCGAGCTCGTCGACCGCCTGGCGGCGGGTCGGCAGGTTCATCCGGTCGAGCAGGTGATCGGGGATCTGTGCCTGCTCGCTGTAGATCTCGCGCAGCCTGGCGGCGGCGGCGATGGTCGAGCGTCTGGTCAGTCGCAGGATCTCATCGGCGAGCGCCTGCGCGCCGTACTGGTATTCGCTGCGCTCGAACTTGATCGCGATGGGCAGACCCATGCTGGTCGCGCGGACCGAGATCGTGCCCGACCGGTTGGTGCTGACCGCGGATTCCACATTGGGAACCTCGGGGATCGGCGTGCCGGTCATGAGGTAGGCCTGTAGAAGCCGTAGAACTCCATGCCACTGTTCTCCGTTCGGATGGAACTGATCGAGACCGGGTCACCGGCCTCGACGAGCTGCCCGTTGCCGACCACCATGGCGACGTGGCCGTCCCACACGGCCAGGTCGCCCGGCATCAGATCACCGGGGGAAACCTGAGGATGTCCGATGTGCTGTTCCTGCGCGAGCCGGGGCAGCTCCACCCCGGCCTCCCCGTAGGCGTACTTGGTGAGCCCGCTGCAGTCGATGCCGGAGCCCGGGGTGTTGCCGCCCCACACGTACGGCGTGCCGACGGCGCTGATGGCCGAGCGCACCGCGGTCGCGGCCTCCTCGTTGGGCGCCTCGACCACGCTGCCGTCGGGCAGGGTGATCTTGACGCCGGTGCCGTCGGCGGAGCCGGTCGAGGAACCCGCCGACGAGCCGGTCGGGGTCTTGCTGCCGTTGTTGCCACCCGAGGTGGCCGTCTTCGACCCGTTCGAGGTGCCGCTCATGGCGGTGGACAACCCGGACGACACCGCGCTGAGCACCGTGCTGCCGCTGCCGGAGAGCAGGCTGGACGCCGTCGAGGCGAGGCCGCTCGCGCCCGAGGACACGCTCGCCAGCGAGGTGCTCGACGGCGCGGGGGTGAGCTCCTGGATCGCGGCGGTCTGGGTGCCCAGCTCGTCCTGCACGCGGCCGACGACGCCGAGGCCCTGGCCGATGTGGTCGATCGCCGAGCTCACGACCGCGGCCAGGCCGACCGGGGTGCCGAGAGTGGGACTGAGCGCGGACACATCGCTGAGGAACGAGTTGACGATGGTGTCGAGGTCCTTCTGCCCGGTCTCCACGTACGCGGCGGCCTGGTCGACCACGGTCGCCATCTCGTTGCCGGTGTCGGACAGGTTGGCCGAGGAGTTCTGCACGCGCAGGGCTTTGGCCGTGGCCGCGTCGACGGCCTGGCCGTCCCACGCGGTGTTCACGTTGTTGATGCCGGTGCGGCCGAGCTGATAGATCTGGTCGAGATTGGTCGAGGTCGAGCGCAGTCCGTCGGAGGCGCCGCCGGTGCCGGAGACGTTGAGGCCGAAGCTCGACAGCAGATCGTAGAGCGGCTGGGCCAGCCCGCTGAGGTCGATCATGCGCCGGTCCCGATGTCGCCCGTCAGCGCGGTGATCGGCGCCGCGTTGTTGAGGTCGGTGTCGACCAGCGTGGTCGCCGCGCCCGCGGTGGCGGCGCCCATGCTGGCCATCACGGCCGAGAGCTGGGCGATCGCGGCGACGTGACCGGCGTGCGCCGCGGAGTAGGCGGCCACGAAGTCGCCGCCGATCAGGCCCATGATGGGGCCGAGCACGGTGGGATCGGAGGCCACCGAGCCCGCGGCCGCTGTCGCCAGGTCGGTGGCCATGACTTCGGCTGTCGCGCTGTAGGCGATGATGCCCTCGGCATCGGCCGACATCTTTGGCATCGAACTTCCCCCAATCCTCGAGTTCCCGGGCAGAGTACGTCACTCACATGGTTCGACGCACCGAGGCCGCTCCCGGTTCCCTCGACCGCGAAATTTCCCCGGTGGCCGTACCAGGAGCGCCTGGTGACCCTATCGTTTTTTCATGCGCACCGACACCGTCGACCATCCGCTCGCCGCGGCCCTGCTGAGCACCATGCGGGACGCCCGTACCGACAACGCCGCCTTCCGCACCGCGTTGCGCGACCTCACCGGCATCCTCATGTACGAGGCCCTGCGCGACGCGCCGGTCGTGCGCGCGCCCATCGACACGCCGGTCGCGGTCACCGAGGGGGTCCGGCTCGCCGCGCCGCCGCTGCTGGTCCCGGTGCTGCGGGCCGGACTCGGCATGGTCTACGCCGCCGCCGATCTCGTCCCCGAGGCCAGGGTCGGCTTCGTCGGCATCGCGCGCGACGAGGACACCCATCAGCCCGTGCCCTACCTGGAATCGCTGCCCGCCGACCTGTCCGAGCTGCCGGTCTTCGTGCTCGACCCGATGCTCGCCACCGGCGGCTCGATGCGCCACACCCTCGAACTGCTCGTCGCCCGCGGCGCCACCGACATCACCGCGGTCTGCGTCGTCTCCGCGCCCGAAGGCGTTGCCGCCCTGGCCGACTCGGGCCTGCCCGTTCGACTGGTCACCGCCGCCGTCGACGAGAAGCTCAACGAGAACGCCTACATCGTCCCCGGCCTCGGCGACGCTGGCGACCGGCAGTTCGGCCCACGCTGAATCCGCTGCCGGTCGGCGGGCCCTGTGCGATCCTGCCTCTATGGGGAGTGGTGAAGACAGCGGGGACGAGCCGGTCAGAACGGCCTACGACGACCTGATGGAGTGGGTCACCGGGTATTTCGTGATCCTGGTCGGCGACGACGTGGGTTACCGCGGTGAGCAGATCCACTGGTGCCCGCAATGGTGGCGGCATCCGGGCGCGGTGGTGCGGTTGCACGCGCTCTGGCAGTCCTGGGAGTACTGCAGGCGCGTCGGTGCGTGCGGTATCAGCCAGTGGCTCCTCGACCACGCGGATCCCCATGTGCGGGTGTTGCTCTCGTCGTCGGGGCCGTTTCAGCACTGCTCGGGTGAGCACGGCCATCGGGACACCGAGCCGTTGCCGGTCGCGGAGCTGCCGACGGACGTTCGTGGCGTGTTCTCGTCCCCGAAGCTGCCCGGCGACAGCGTGGTCTAGCCGAGCGACCGGCAGTAGGCGGCGAGCTCGGCGAGGCGGTCGGCGGCCGCGATGCGGGCGGCCGGGAGCGCGGCCTGGTCGGGGACCGGGGCGAACACCTCCAGGTAGCACTTGAGTTTCGGCTCGGTGCCGGACGGGCGGATGACGATGCGGAAGTCGTCGGCGTCGAAGACCAGCGCGTCGGTGCGCAACCGCCCGCGGACCTGGGCCTGGTCGGTGAACTTCACCGGGGTGCCGGCGATCTCGCTGGGCGGGGCGGCGCGCAGGGCCGCCGTCAGGGCGATCGCGGTGGCCTGATCGGGCAGGCGCAGCGACACCTGGTCACCGGCGTGCAGACCGAATTCGACCGCGTAGGAATCGAGTTCGTCCTGGAGGGTCCGGCCGGCCGCCTTCAGCAGGGCGACCAGGTCGGCGGCCGAGACCGCGGCGGAGATGCCGTCCTTGTCCCGCACGGTGGCCGGGTCGACGCAGTGCCCGATCGCCTCCTCGTACGCGTACACCAGGCCCTCGCCCGCCCTGGCCAGCCATTTGAAGCCGGTGAGCGTCTCGGCGTAGCGGGCCGAGCGCGCGGGCGCCAGCCGCGAGAGCAGCCGGGAGGAGACGATCGTGGTGGCCACCAGCGCGTCGGCGGGTGCGGTGCGCAGCACGTAATCGGCCAGTAGCACCCCGGTTTCGTCGCCGCGCAGCATGTGCCAACCATCCGGGCCCGGCACGCCGACGGCACAGCGGTCGGCGTCGGGATCGAGGGCGATCGCGACATCGGCGTCGACCCGCGCGGCCAGCGCGAGCAGCAGATCGGCGGCGCCCGGTTCCTCGGGGTTGGGGAAGGCGACGGTGGGGAAGTCGGGGTCGGGCGCGAACTGCTCGTCGACCACGTGCACATCGGTGAACCCGGCCGCGGCCAGCGCCCGGACCGCGAGCTCGCCGCCGACGCCGTGCAGGGCCGTCAGCGCGATCCGCACCCCGGCCCGCTCGCCCGCGCCGCCGAGCACGCGCGGCAGTTCGGCGACGCGCGCGAGATACTCGTCGACGAGTTCCGTGCCGGAGGGGGAAACGGGCTGTCGCGCAATGGGTTCGGTGGCAGCCTCGATGCACCGCTCGATCTCGGTGTCGGCGGGCGCGATGAGCTGGGAGCCGCCGTCCAGGTACACCTTGTAGCCGTTGTCGGCGGGCGGATTGTGCGAGGCGGTGACCTGCACACCGGCCACCGCGCCGAGCCGCTTCACCGCGAACGCCACCACCGGCGTCGGCACCGGTTCGGGCAGCAGCGTCACCGGGAAGCCCGCCGCGGTGAAGATCTCGGCGGTCGCCGTGGCGAACTCCGCCGAACCGTGCCTGGCGTCGCGCCCGACGACGATCGCGCCGCCACCGAGGCACCGCTCGCGCAGCCAGGCCGCGACACCGGCCGTCGCCCGCGACACGGTGGTCACGTTCATCCCGTCCGGGCCCTCGCGCAGCGGTCCGCGCAGGCCCGCGGTCCCGAACCGCAGCATCTAGACGCGCTCCAGGATCCCGCGCAGCAGCTTGCCGAGGCGGGGCGCGGCGGCCTGCCCCTCGGCGAGCACCTCCGCGTGCGACAGATGTTCACCGGTGACACCGGCCGCCAGGTTCGTCACCAGCGAGATGCCGAGTACCCGCGCACCCCGCGAGCGGGCCTCGATCGCCTCGAGCACCGTCGACATGCCGACCAGATCGGCGCCGAGGGTGGCCAGCATGCGGATCTCGGCGGGCGTCTCGTACTGCGGGCCGGTGAGCCCGGCGTAGACGCCCTCGGTCAGGCTGGGATCGATCTCCCTGGCGACCGCGCGCAGCTCCGGATCCCACGCGTCGACCAGGTCGACGAACCGGGCGCCCTCGAGCGGGGTGCGCGCGGTGAGATTGAGGTGATCGGCGATCAGCACCGGTTCGCCGACCCGCAGGCCGGGCCTGATCCCGCCCGCGGCATTGGTGAGCAGCACGATCTCCGCGCCCGCCGCGATCGCCGACGTCACCGGGTGCACCACCTGCTGGGGGGTGTAGCCCTCGTACAGGTGCTGGCGGCCCATCAGCAGCAGCACGTGATCGTCGTTGACCGGGATCGAATGGATCATCCCGCCGTGACCCTGCGCGCTGGGTTTGCCGAAGCCGGGCAGCTCCGGCATGGCGATCGAGGCATGCGGTGCGCCGATCTCGGCGGCTGCCTCCTGCCACCCCGATCCCAGCACCACGGCGACGCGATGACGCGGCACTCCCGTACGTTCGGCGATCGCCTGAGCGGCCTGTTCGGCAAGCATGCTGAGAGTCTAGCGGCGCGGGCGCCGCGTGTTCACGGCCCCGAGGGGCCGCCGGTCAGGCACCGCGGCTTGCTCCTTCGTCGCCTGCGCCACGGCACCTGACCGGCGACCCGGCCGCGAACCGGCCGCTGCGCGGCCGCCCCTCCTCGAGGTCGGGGGTGCGGGGCCGGTGGGCGTCGATGGCGCCTATCGGTACGGGCGCTGCCTACCCGCAAGTAGGTAGCTGCCCAGCTGCGGTTTATTCTTCCCGCATGCCGTATTTGGAGCGCTCCGGTGACGTGTTCGTGCTGTACCTCGGGAACGAGGGCGAGACCGACAACGAGAACCGTTTCTCGCTGGCCTGGATGGACGCCTTCCACGCCGCCCTCGACGAGGTCGAGGCCTCCGAGGGTGCCGCCGCGCTGGTCACCGTGGCGACCGGCAAGTTCTACAGCAACGGCCTCGACACCGACTGGGTCTTCGGCAACCTCGACAAGATCCACGGCTACCTCGACCGCGTGCACACCCTGTACACCCGGCTGCTGACCTTCCCGATGCCGACCGTCGCCGCCGTCAACGGGCACGCGTTCGGCGCGGGCGCCATGCTGGCCACCGCGCACGACTTCCGGGTGATGCGCGGCGACCGCGGCTTCTGGTCGCTGCCGGAGGTGCACCTGGGCATGCCCTTCACCGTCGGGATGAACGGCCTGCTCAAGGGCCGTCTCGCCAACCAGGTCTGTGTGCGGGCGATGACCACCGGGCACCGTTTCGCCGCCGACGAGGCGATCGCCGCCGGCATCGTCGACGCCAAGGCCGACGCCGACGCGGTGCTGTCCACCGCCGTCGCGCAGGCTGCCGCGCTGACCAGCCTGCGCAAGCCGATCACCCCGGTGATCAAGGCCGCGCTGCACGCCGAGACGCTGGCCGCGCTGGCCACCCCGGTGACCCCGGAGAACCTGCCCTTCGGCAGCTGACCGCTCGCCGGTGCGCCCGTGACACCCCCTGATGCGAGACTGGGGGTATGGCACTCTCGCGCACCGGCGAATTCTCGGCCACCACCTGCGACGCCGCGATCACCGCGGCGTCGGCGGAGTTGATCGGGCTCTCGCACGCGATTCACGCCGAACCCGAGCTGGCCTTCGCCGAGACGCGCAGCGTCGCCAAGGTGCTCGCGCCGCTGGTCGAGCGGGGTTTCGCGGTGACCACCGGGGTCGCGGGCCTGCCGACCGCCTTCCGTGCCGTCTACGGCGGCGGGCAGCTCACGGTGGGCCTGTGCGCCGAATACGACGCGCTGCCCGAGATCGGGCACGCCTGCGGGCACAACATCATCGCCGCATCCACGGTCGGCGCCGCGCTCGGCCTCGCCGAGGTCGCCGATCAGCTGGGTCTCACCGTCGTCGTGCTCGGCACGCCCGCCGAGGAGAGCGGCGGCGGCAAGGTGCTCATGCTCGAGGCGGGCGCCTTCGACGACATCGCGATGGCGATGATGGTTCACCCGGGTCCCGCCGACATCGTCGGCGCGCGCTCGCTGGCCCTGGCCGACCTCGCCATCACCTTCCACGGCCGCGAGGCGCATGCCAGCGCCGCGCCGGAACTGGGCCGCAACGCCGGCGACGCGGTGACGTTGACCCAGGTCGCGGTCGGCTTGCTGCGCCAGCATCTGCGGCCTGGTCAGCAGCTGCACGGTATAGTGTCCGACGGCGGCGTAGCCCCCAACATCGTGCCCGGACGGGCGGAATTGCTGTACTACCTCCGCGCGGCCGACTCCGCGTCACTCGACGACCTGATGCGCCGAGCGAAGGCGTGTTTCGAGGCGGGCGCCCTGGCGACCGGCTGCACGCACGACATACGGACGCTCGCGCCCACCTATACCGAGCTCACCCCCGATCCGGTTCTCTCGGCTGCCTACCGCGCGCAGATCACCGGACTGGGCAGGGCGCCGATCGCGCCCGAGCTCGAGGTGCTGCGACCGCTCGGGAGCACCGACATGGGCAATGTCACCAACGTCATCCCCGGTATCCACCCGGTGATCGGCATCGACGCCGGTGGCGCGGTGACCCATCAGCCGGACTTCGCCGCCGCCGCGGTGAACGCCTCGGCCGATCGGGCGGTGCTCGACGGCGCGCTCGCGTTGGCGCGTACCGCTGTCGCGGTGGCACGCGATGAAGTACACAGAGACAGGTTGTTGCAACGGCTGGTCGAACGACAGGAGGACATTCGGTGAGCATTTCCGGCTATTCGGGCACCGCGCGCGCAGGCGCCGAGCCGCTATCGATGGACGTGGACGTCCACTCGGTGATGCGCGAGAACGCGGCCTGTCCGACCATGCCGGACGCCGAGCGAATCGAGATGTCAGGAGCGGAAATCGTCGACGCGTGGCTGGCCGAGCACACCGCCGACCTGGTGCAGTGGCGCAGGCACATCCACGCCAATCCGGAACTGTCGCGCGCGGAGTTCGCCACCACCGAGTTCGTCTCGGGCTGGCTCACCAAGGCGGGCCTGAGCTGGGAGGTGCTGCCCGGCGGCACCGGCTTGATCTGCGATCTCGGCCCCACCGACGCCCCGCGGATCGCGTTGCGCGCCGACATGGACGCCCTGCCGATGCAGGAGTTCACCGGCCTGAGTTTCGCCTCCACCGTGCCGGGCGTCTCGCACGCCTGCGGGCACGACGCGCACACCACGGTGCTGCTCGGCGCCGCGCTGGCGCTGGCCGAGGCCGAGGACAAGCTGCCGGTGGGCGTGCGGCTGGTGTTCCAGCCCGCCGAGGAGGTGATGCCGGGCGGCGCGCTCGACGTCGTCGCGGCGGGCGCCATGCGTGGCGTCGACCGGATCTTCGCGCTGCACTGCGACCCGCGGCTCGAGGTCGGCAAGGTGGGCATGCGCACCGGCGCGATCACCTCCGCCGCCGACACGGTCGAACTCGTCCTCGACTCGCCGGGCGGGCACACCTCGCGCCCGCATCTCACCAGCGATCTGGTGTACGCGATCGGCACCGTCATCACCGGCCTGCCCGGGCTGCTGAGCCGCCGGGTCGACCCGCGGACCAGCACCGTGATGGTCTGGGGCGCGGTGAGCGCGGGCAAGGCGCCCAACGCCATCCCGCAGACCGGCATGCTCACCGGCACCGTCCGCACCGGCGACCACGCCACCTGGCTGGAGCTCGAACCGCTGGTCCGCGAGATCGTCGACAGCCTGCTCGCCCCCACGGGAGTGCGCTTCCAGCTCAACTACAAGCGCGGCGTGCCGCCGGTGGTAAACGACCCGACCTCGGCGCTGATGTTCGAGAACGCGATCCTGGCCCTCGGCCCGGACGCGCTGGCCGACACCCCGCAGTCCGGCGGCGGCGAGGACTTCTCCTGGTACCTGGAGGAGGCCCCCGGCGCCATGGGCCGCCTCGGCGTCTGGTCGGGCACCGGCGAACAACTCGACCTGCACCAGCCCACGTTCGACATCGACGAACGCGCCTTGGCGGTCGGTGTCCGCACCTTGACGAACATCATCCTGCAGGCCCCGAGCAGCACCGGAGAACACGGGTAACTCACCGGGCTGACTCGTCCATGGGATGACCGCCGGCCGCCGACGTCACGTCAGCGGCCGGCGGGTCCGGCCTGAATCCGCGGAGCGGCGCTCAGGCGCCCGGGCCGACGTTCTTACTGTTGCGGGTGCGCAGGGCGTGCACGTATTCCTCAGGGGCGCCGGCCTTTTCGGCCGCGTCGGCGATGACGCCGATGTAGCGCGCCGACGGCAGCCCACCCTCGTAGGCGTCGAGCACGTACAGCCAGGCCAGCCGGGATTCACCCTGGGTGCCGGTGACCCGCAGCCTGATCTTCTTGTGGATCCCGAAGTCCGAGCC
Organism: Nocardia sp. NPDC050717; assembly: GCF_040654275.1. NCBI lineage: Bacteria > Bacillati > Actinomycetota > Actinomycetes > Mycobacteriales > Nocardiaceae > Nocardia > Nocardia sp. NPDC050717. The sequence continues at coordinate 126,995 of NZ_JBFAHR010000003.1, read as the reverse complement.
CTCCCAGCGGTCGAGGCGCTCCTCGTCCTCGGGGGAGACGTCGTAGAGGACGACGAACACCCGGGAGCCCGGATCCTCGACGACGGTGGCCAACGGCCCTTCCCAGCCGATGTCGTCACCGGCGAAGGTCAGGCGCCAACCTTCCAGCCACCCGGTCCCGGACATGGGCGAATGCGGGCAGCGTTCCAGCATCTGCGTCGAGTCCATGTTGGACCCGTAAGCGGCATAGATCGGCACCTGACGAACTGTAGCCAATAACAGCAGCGGAATTCCCGTCTCCCACCCAGATCGGCTGACGGTCACAGTCGTGGCGCCGTCGAACACGCCGAACACGTTCACCGATCCGGGCCCTGGTCGTCCTCGCGCACCTGAAATGATGGGGCGACAGTACGGGCGGGTCCTCACAAGGGGCGCGGCCGTTGCGGCGAATACAGGGAGCGTGGCTGTGGCACGGATTGCGATCATCGGTGGCGGACCGGCGGGATACGAGGCGGCACTGGTGGCCGCGCAGCACGGGGCCTCGGTGACCCTGGTCGACGCCGACGGCATCGGCGGCGCGTGTGTGCTGTGGGATTGCGTGCCCTCCAAGACCTTCATCGCCTCGACCGGCCTGCGCACCGACCTGCGCCGCGCGCGCGATCTCGGCATCACCCTCGACGCCAGCCAGGCACAGGTGCATCTGCCCGAGGTGAACGGCCGCGTGAAGGCCCTCGCGCTGGCCCAGTCCTCCGACATCCGCGCCAAGCTGCAGGCCGCCGGGGTGCAGCTGCTGGCCGGGCGTGGCGAATTGGTCGGTCCCGCCGCCGGTTTGGCGCATCGGGTGCGCGCGACCCTGGCCGACGGCAGCACCGAGGAGTTCGAGGCCGAGGTCGTGCTCATCGCCACCGGCGCCAGCCCGCGCGTGCTGCCCGGCGCCGAACCCGACGGTGAGCGCATCCTGAACTGGCGCCAGCTCTACGACCTGCACGAACTCCCGGAAACCCTGGTGGTGGTAGGTTCCGGCGTCACCGGTGCCGAGTTCGTCTCCGCCTACACCGAGATGGGTGTGCGGGTGAAGCTGGTCTCCAGCCGGGACCGCGTGCTGCCCGGCGAGGACGCCGACGCGGCCCTCGTGCTCGAGGAGGCGCTGGCCGAGCGCGGCGTCGAGCTGGTCAAGCACGCCCGCGCCGACGCGGTCGAGCGCACCGCCGACGGCATCGTGGTGAAGCTGTCCGACGGCCGCACGGTCACCGGCTCGCACGCCCTGATGACGGTCGGTTCCACCCCCAACACCGAGCACCTCGGCCTCGACCGGGTCGGCATCGAGCTCGATCGCGGCGGCTACCTGCGGGTGGACCGGGTCTCGCGCACCTCGGTGCCCGGCATCTACGCCGCGGGTGACTGCACCGGCCTGCTGCCGCTGGCCTCGGTGGCCGCGATGCAGGGCCGGATCGCGATGTACCACGCCCTCGGCGAGGGCGTGAGCCCGATCCGGCTCAAGACGGTCGCCTCCGCGGTGTTCACCCGTCCCGAGATCGCGACCGTCGGGGTGAGCCAGACCGCCATCGACAACGGCGAGGTGCCGGCCCGCACGGTGATGCTGCCGCTCAACACCAATCCGCGCGCCAAGATGTCGGGGCTGCGCCGCGGCTTCGTGAAGATCTTCTGCCGCCCGGCGACCGGCGTGGTGATCGGCGGTGTCGTCGTCGCGCCGATCGCCTCGGAGCTGATCCTGCCGATCGCGCTGGCGGTGCAGAACAACCTCACCGTCACCGATCTGGCGCAGACGTTCTCGGTGTACCCCTCGCTCACCGGTTCGGTCACCGAAGCCGGACGTTTGCTGATGCGCCACGACGATCTGGACTGAGTGCCGCCGCCGAAATGTGAAACGGATCACTCTGGCGCGCCCGTATCGAATTGTCTTGTTCGCCAAGGGTCGTCAGGGGTTCCGTGAAACCTACTGCCGCGTTGCCTGTCTCGGCCTCATGTGGTTGACTCACGGCCGAGGCGCGATCGGCATCGATCGCGTGGTGGAGTAGTGGGGGATTCCCTCCGGGAAAGGGATAAGCGAAAAGTGAAGCATCGTAAGCCGAGTCGGGCGCAGCGAGCGATGGCAAGCACGTCGTTGCCCCTGGCTGCCGCGGCCGCAGTGGCAACCCTCCTTGCGGCCCCCGCCGGCGCGGTCCCCAGCGACCAGCCGACGACGCCGGCCACGCCGGCTCCCGCGCAGCCGGGCACCAACCAGAGCGAGGCCCCGGAGTCCCCCGAGCAGGAGACTCCGGAGAACGCGAAGCCGGGCGAGAAGAAGCCGGGCGAGACCAAGCCGACCCCGGCCCAGCCGGGCGTCACCAGCCCCGCGCCGGGTCAGCCGGGCCAGGCCACGCCTGCCACGCCGACGCCGAGCCAGCCGGGCGTCACCACCCCGCGTGTCGCGCCGCTGCCGGTGCCGGGTCAGACCGGCCAGAACGGCGAGGCGCAGTCGGCCGTGCAGCCGGAGCGCGCCGGCACCACCCCTGAGCAGGAGACCACTCCCGGCCAGCCGGGCACGACTCCGGGGCAGCAGGGTGGCACCACCCCCGGCCAGCAGTCGCAGGGTCAGCCCGCGCAGCCGTCGCAGACCCAGCCGAGCGCGCCGACCGAGGAAGGCGCCGAGGCCGAGGGTTCCGACCAGCTCGTCCAGACGCCGACCTGGCAGGCCCCGCACTTCGCCGACGCTCCGGCCGCGCCGGTCGTCGAGATGGAAGGTCCGCACCAGGAGCTCGGCGTCTCCGTCGACGGCGGCGGTGTGCTGCCCGGTGTGGTCAACACCCATCACTACAACAACGCGTCCGGCTACGTCGGCACCGTCGGCTACCGCACGCCGACCGGTTTCGGTGACGCGGGCGTCTCGGTCGAGTACATCGGCGAGAACTCGGTCAAGGTCACCAGCTACACCGGTGGCGACGGCCGTGCCGACAACACCACGGTCACCGTGCTCGACACCACCCAGGCCAACCTGGCCAAGGCGGCGGTCGAGAACTGGATCAAGGCGCAGCCGGGCGGCGTCGCCGCGATGGAAGCGGCCGCGAAGGCTACACTGCCCGTGCCGGGGGAGCTGCTTCAGACGGTGAACGTCGCAGGTGTCACCACCCAGTGGGGTGGCTCGCTCCAGTACTGACACGCAGTACGTCGTGTGGGGCGGTCGGATGCGACCGCCCCACACGTGTGTTCTGGGGAAAGGATTGGAATTGGGCACCGACGGTGACGACAACGAGCGCGGCGAGCGGCGGCCCGGGGCCGAATTCGGTCCTCCGGTAAGCGATTTCGGCCCGCCGCTCGACGACGCCGCGGGTTTCGGCGCGCCGCTGGCCGCCCCGCCGCCGACGCCGCCGGGCACGTTGCCGGAAATGGGCTGGCGTCCGGCCGGTGCTCCCGGTCCCTCGCCGGCGACTCCACCGCCGGGCCCGTTCGGTGCGCCCGTCGCGGGAACGCCGCCGGTCGCTCCGCCGCCGGGTCCGCCCACCATGCCCCCGCGCGGCCCGGTGCAGCCGCCGCGTTCCGCGCCCACGTCCGTCTTCGGCGACGCGGTCGCCACGCCGCCGCCGGTGCCGCCCCGCGCCCCGGACGCGTCGCCGTTCGGCGCGCCTGATCCGCGCGTCTCCGCGCCGTCGGAGGATCAGACCGTTCGCTTCAGCGGTGAGCGCAGGGAGGGTTCGCCGTTCGGTGACGCGGTGCCGGTCTCATCCGGCCGCGAGGCCACCGAGGTGATCCGGCGCGACAAGCCGGGCCCGCGCGCGCAGGCGCCCGCCGCCGAACCGGCGCCGGAGACCGTGCGTATGTCCACTCCGGACATCGTGCGCCAGCCCGAGCGCGCCCCCGGCGCCGACGACGCCGAGGACAAGGCCTGGTGGAACAGTCCCGACGAGGGCGGGGCCGTGCCGAAGCCACCGGAGGCCGGGCTGTCGTGGGCCGACGATCCGATCGCGCGGCGGCTCGCGCCGAAGAACCCCGTGACGCCCGCCGCCGAGCAGCACAAGACCAAGGAATCCGATCGGCGGCTGCGCTGGATCATCGGTGGCGCGGCCGCGGCCGTGCTGCTCGTCGTCGCGCTGGTGCTGACGATCGGCCTGGTCAAGCGGGGCGGCGGGGACGACCCCGGCGTGACCGCGGCGCCGATCCCGTCCGTGGCCTCGCCCACCGAGTGCAAGGCGATGTCGGAGCAGGCGGTCACCGTGGGCAACGGCCCCGGCGACACCTCGACCGGTGCCAAGGCCATCCTCGGCTTCCAGTACGCCTTCTATGTCGACCGTTCCGGCGCCAAGGTGCGCGAGTACGTGGCGCCCGACGCCGAGAACATCTCGCCCGCCGAGACGATCCAGAAGGCGATCGACGACCTGATCCCCGCCGGGTCCACGCACTGCGTGCGGATGCGCGAGACCTCGGTCGGCCGCTACGACGTCGAACTGCGCGAATGGCATCCGGACGGTTCGGCGATCGTGTACAAGCAGGAGATCGTCACCACCAACACCGACGGAAAGTGGCAGGTCAAGTCGATCACCGCGCGCTAACGTCTCAGTGTTTGGGACTGCAATTTCACATTCTGGTGGACGATATGCAATCGTAGGATGATTGCTCCCCTTGTCGTCCCCGGAGGTTCCCATGTCGCAGACCACTCCAGCATTGGCGGGCAAGCTCGCGGGTCTGCAGAGCTCGGCGATCCGGGACCTGCTCAAGCTCACCGCGCGCGCCGATGTCATCAGTCTGGCCGGTGGCCTGCCGGACGCCGCGCTGATGCCACGGGAGCGGATCGCCACCGCCGCGGCGGCCGCGTTGGACGACGCCGCGGTCCTGCAGTACACCGAGTCGCCCGGCTGGCCCGCGCTGCGCGCGGTGCTCGCGGCCAGGGAGTCGGCCAGGGTCGGGCGGGCGGTGCCGGAGGCCGAGGTGTTCATCACCCACGGCTCGCAGCAGGCGCTGTCGTTGCTCGCCGAGGTGCTGCTCGATCCGGGCGCGCTGGTGGTCGTCGAGGATCCCGCGTATGTCGGTGCGCTGCAGGTGTTCCGGGCCGCGGGCGCGCGCATCGTCGCGGTGCCACTGGATCGTGACGGCATGCGGGTGGACGCGCTGGAGGAACTGCTGGCTGCGGGCGAGCGTCCCGCTGTCGTCCACACCGTCTCCAATTTCCACAACCCCGGTGGCGTCACGCTCGCGCCCGAGCGGCGCCGCCGCCTCGCGGAACTCGCTGAGGCGCACGGGTTCTGGATCATCGAGGACGACCCGTACGGCGAACTGTGGTTCGACGCGCCTGCCCCGGCCCCGCTCGCCGCCTACTCGCCCCAGGTGATCCGGCTCTCCAGCGTCTCGAAGATCCTCGCGCCCGCCCTCCGCGTCGGCTGGATGGTGGCCCCCGATCGAGTCTGTCGCGCGGTGGAACTCCTCAAGCAGGGCGCCGATCTCTGCGGTTCCGCGCTCACACACCGCATCGCCACGGATCTGCTCACCGACACCGACTGGCTCGCCGCCCACGTGAATTCGATCCGCACCGCCTACGGCGCCCGCGCGAAGTCCCTGGTCGACGCCGTCCGCACCACCTTCGGCGACCGCGTGACCTGCACCGACGCCACCGGCGGCATGTTCGTCTGGGCCGACTTCACCGACGGCACCGACACGACCGCCCTCCTCCCCGCCGCCCTCGAGGCCGGCGTCGCCTACGTCCCCGGCTCCGCCTTCGCCGTCTCCGACGCCTACGGCTCCTCGATGCGCCTGTGCTTCACCACCTCCGACGAACCCACCCTCACCGAAGCCGTCACCCGCTTGGCAAAGGCTGCCCGCGACTGAATTCGATACCGGTCCCCAGCGATGACCTGCCACGGCGAGTTCGCGCAGGGTTGATCTCCTGGTACGGCGGGTAACCGATCGTGGTGACCGAATCGGCTCAGTCCATCGAAAAGGATTCGTCCGCACCGATATTCGTGTTCGTGCACGGGCTGGCGAGTACCGGGTTCTATTGGGCGCCGGTGGTGCGGGAGCTGGCGTTGCTCGGGCATCGGGCGGTAGCGGTGGATCTACCAGGGCACGGGTTGGATGCACCGTTCCGGATGTCGTACCAGGCCCCGCAGGACGTCGCGGGGTTCACCGCCGCTGAGTCGCCGCTGGCGCAAATCACGCTGCGGGACAATGTGTCTCACGTGGTCGAGGTGGTGCGGCAGGTGCGGCGGCACGGGCCGGTGGTGCTGGTCGGGCACAGCCTGGGTGGGGTGACGATCGGGCTGGTGGCGGAGGAGATTCCGGACGACATCCATCGGCTGGTCTACCTGTCGGCGTTCTGCCCGACCACGGCCGAGGCCCCCAGCGCGATGGCGCTCGCGCAGCTGCCCGAGGCCGCCGAGGGCGTCCCCGCGCCGGATCCCGCGCATTCGCTGTTCCTCGGCCTCGACGCGGTGCCGCCCGGGATCATTCGCTTCAATCTGCGGTCAGCCGATCTCGCCGCCGTCGAGAACTTCCGGCTCGTCAACATGCCCGAGGCGACCTTGGCGCAGACCCTCGCGGTGCTCGAGTTCGGGATGCAGCACGAGGACGGCGCGCACACCCAGTTCGCCGATGCCAGGGTCGGTGCCGAACGATGGGGCCGGGTGCCGCGCAGCTATATCCGCCTCACCGAGGACAACGTGCTCTCCGCCGCGCTGGTCACCCGCATGATCGCCGACGCGGACCGTCTCACCCCGGACAACCCCTTCGACGTGCACAGCCTGTCCGCGGGCCACGTGGGCGTCGTCCTCAGGGCACGCGAACTGGCCGCGCTGCTCGACGGCCTCCCGTGACTCACACCCAGTCGTAGGTGCGTTCGACGGCCTTGTTCCATTCGGTGTAGCGCCGGGTGCGTTCGGCTTCGGGCATCGCGGGGGTCCAGGTGTGGTCGGCGATCCAGTTGGCGCGCAGGTCGTCGAGGCCGGACCAGTAGCCGACGGCCAGGCCTGCGGCGTAGGCGGCGCCGAGGGCGGTGGTCTCGCTGACGACGGGGCGGACCACGGGGACGTCGAGGATGTCGGCCTGGAACTGCATGAGCAGGTCGTTGCCGGTCATGCCGCCGTCGACCTTGAGGGTGGTCAGTTCCAGGTCGAGGTGCTGGGCGGCGGCGTCGGCGCGCATGGCGTCGACCACCTCGCGGGTCTGGAAGGCGGTGGATTCCAGTGCGGCCCTGGCCAGGTGGGCCTTGGTGACGAAGCGGGTGAGTCCGGCGACCACACCGCGCGCGTCGGGCCGCCAGCGCGGCGCGAACAGCCCGGAGAACGCGGGCACGAAGTAGGTGCCGCCGTTGTCGTCGACGCTGCGGGCCAGCGGCTCCACCTCCGCCGCCGAGCCGATGATGCCGAGGTTGTCGCGCAGCCACTGCACCAGCGACCCGGTGACGGCGATCGATCCTTCCAGCGCGTAGACGGCCGGTGCGTCGCCGAGCTGGTAGCAGGCGGTGGTGAGCAGGCCGTGCTTGCTGAACACCGGTGTCGTCCCGGTGTTGAGCAGCATGAAATTGCCCGTGCCATAGGTGTTCTTGGCCTCGCCGGGCGACAGGCAGGCCTGGCCGAAGGTGGCGGCCTGCTGATCGCCGAGGATCCCGGCGACCGGTGCGCCCGCGAACGGTCCCGCGTGGATCTCCGCGTACACCTCCGAGGAACTGCGGATGCGCGGCAGCAGCGACTCCGGGATGCCGAACTCGGCGCAGATCCGCGAATCCCATTGCAGCGTGCGCAGATCCATCAGCATGGTGCGCGAGGCGTTGGTGACGTCGGTGAGGTGCTCGCCGGTCAGTTTCCACAGCACCCAGGTGTCCATCGTGCCGAAACACAGGTCGCCCGCCTCGGCCCTGGCCCGCACACCGTCGACATTGTCGAGGATCCAGCGCAGCTTCGGCCCGGCGAAATAGGTCGACAGCGGCAGGCCGGTGCGGTCGGCGTAGCGCTGCGGGCCCTGGTCGCCTGCGAGTTCGGCGCACAGCTGATCGGTGCGGGTGTCCTGCCAGACGATCGCGTTGTACACCGGCTCCCCGGTCGCCCGATCCCAGACGACGGTCGTCTCGCGCTGGTTGGTGATGCCGATGGCGGCCAGGTCGCCCGCCGAACAGCCGCTGTTGCCCAGCGCCGCGCCGAGCACCCATTCGGTATTGCGCCAGACCTCCACCGGATCGTGCTCGACCCAGCCCGGCTTCGGGAAGATCTGCCGATGTTCCCGCTGCGCGGTCCCGACGATCCGGCCCTGCCGGTCGAAGACGATGCAGCGACTCGAAGTCGTGCCCTGATCGATGGCGGCCACATAGCGACGCATGGCAGCAGGTTACCCAAGCGGACCGGCCCGCCGGCGCCACTCGCGAGCTTCGATACCGGCGTCGACTGGCCGGTAGTCGGCAGCCACGCCCCGCCGTAGGCGTCGCGCGCGCCGCCGAGGCACTACGTTTAGCGTGTACGCAGCGGTGCCGGACGTGGCCCGGCGCCCCACCCCACTGTCGGCCGAACCGGCCGCCCGGTCGGCGAGGAGTCCAGCATGTCGCAGACACCGGAGTTCCCGTTCCTGCACCCGGGGGAGTTGGTCGCGGGCGGTTCGCGGCTCGGCCCCGGGCAGCTCGGCCCCGAGCAGCGCCGCACTGCCTGGGAGCGCCTCGGCAAGGATCAGTTCGATGTGCTGGTCATCGGCGGCGGCGTCGTCGGGGCGGGCATCGCGCTCGACGCGGCCACCCGCGGCCTGTCGGTGGCGCTGGTGGAGGCTCGCGACCTGGCCTCGGGCACGTCGAGTCGCTCGTCGAAGATGTTCCACGGCGGGCTGCGCTATCTCGAACAGCTCGAATTCGGGCTGGTCAGGGAGGCGCTCAAGGAGCGCGAGCTGGCGCTGTCGACGCTGGCGCCGCACCTGGTGAAGCCGCTGCGGTTCCTGTACCCGCTCACCCACCGGATCTGGGAGCGGCCCTACGTCGCCGCGGGCCTGACCCTCTACGACACGATGGGCGGCGCGAAATCCGTTCCGGGACAGCATCATCTGACCAGGCACGGCGCGCTGCGGCTGGCGCCGGGCCTGCGCCGGGATTCGCTGATCGGCGGTGTCACCTACTTCGACACCGTCGTCGACGACGCCCGCCACACCATGACCGTGGCCCGCACCGCCGCCCACTACGGCGCGGTCATCCGGACCTCCACCCAGGTCGTCGGCCTGCTCAGGGAGGCCGACCGGGTGGTCGGGGTGAAGCTGCGCGACACTGAAGACGGGCGCACCGCCGAGGCGCGCGCGAACGTGGTGATCAACGCGACCGGCGTGTGGACCGACGAGGTGCAGAGCCTGTCGCGGCAACGCGGCCGATTCCATGTGCGCGCGTCCAAGGGCGTGCACATCGTGGTGCCGCGGGACCGGATCGTCAGCGACGCGGCGATCATCCTGCGCACCGCCACCTCGGTGCTGTTCGTCATCCCGTGGGGCGCGCACTGGATCATCGGCACCACCGACACCGACTGGAACCTCGACCTCGCCCACCCGGCGGCCACCAAGGCCGACATCGACTACCTGCTGGACCGGGTGAACGAGGTGCTGGTCACCCCGCTCACCCACGCCGACATCGACGGCGTCTACGCGGGCCTGCGGCCGCTGCTGGCCGGCGAGAGCGACGAGACCTCCAAGCTGTCGCGCGAGCACGCCGTGGCCAGGGTCGCGCCGGGACTGGTGAGCATCGCCGGCGGCAAGTACACCACCTATCGGGTGATGGCCGCCGACGCGATGGACGAAGCGGCACAGGACATTCCGGCGCGGGTCTCGCCGTCGATCACCGAGAAGGTGGCGCTGCTCGGCGCCGACGGCTACTTCGCCCTGGTGAACCAGACCGTGCAGCTGGCCGAGCACTACGGCGTGCACCCCTACCGGATGACGCACCTGCTCGACCGCTACGGCTCGGTGGTCGACGAGGTGCTCTCGCTGGCCGTCGGCAAACCCGAACTGCTGCAACCGATCACCGACGCACCCGCCTATCTGCAGGTCGAGGCCGTGTACGCCGCGGTGGCCGAGGGCGCGCTGCACCTGGACGACATCCTGGCCCGCCGCACCCGCATCTCGATCGAATACCCCGATCGGGGCGCGCACTGCGCCGAGCAGGTGGCCCATCTCGTCGCGCCCGTCCTCGGGTGGGATGTCGACGAGATCGACCGCGAGGTGGCCAACTACCAGGCCAGGGTCAGGGCCGAGATCGAATCCCAGACCCAGCCCGACGACGCGTCCGCCGACGCGCTGCGGGCGGCCGCGCCGGAGCCGCGGCCGCAGTTGCTCGAACCGGTGCCGCAGGATCGCTGACGACGTGACCCGGCCGCGAGCCCGCGTTCGCTGTCTGTGATCGTGCGGATCACACTACGGTGGACTGCAATTCGCGCAGTTCGCCGGCGTTGTGCGCGCAGAACACCGTCACCTCGTCGCCGTGGCCGCGCAGGAGCTCACGCAGGCGCTCCTGATTGTCGATGCGGGCGGCGGCGACGGTCTGGACGAGACGTTCGAACAGCGCGGCGGCCGGCGGCTGGTGCGGGTGTTCCAGGTCGAGTCGGCCGGGATGGAAATAGGCGTCACCGACGGAGAACTTCCATCCGGCGCCGGTGTCGATCGCGATGCCCGCGTGCCCACGGGTGTGGCCGGCCAGCGGGATGATCAGGAGTTCGGCGGGGAGGCCGCGCAATTGCCGCACCGCGTCGAAACCGAACCAGGATTCGCCCAGTTCGTCGTAGCTCTCCCAGTGCGGTCCGTGCGCGAATTGCGCCGCGCGGTAACGGAACTTCTCGCGCGGGCCGTAGTGGCCCTCGAGCGCGCGTAGTTCTTCGCCGTAGACATGGACCTTCGCCCCAGGGAAGTCGGCGAGGCCGCCCGCGTGGTCGAGATCGAGATGGGTGAGGACGATGTCGGTGACGTCCTCGCGGCGGTAGCCGAGCGCCTCGATCCGGCGGGCCACCGTGCGCTCGAGTTCGAGGACGGGACGGGTCATCCGGATGAATTGGCGGCCCAGCCACTCGTCGGGCCTGCGCACCGCGCCCTCGCCGATGCCCGTTTCGATGAGGACGAGGCGGTCGTCGAGCTCGATCAATACACAGTGGCAGACCATTTCGGCGCGCCGGGTGAGGCCGCCGACGCCGTCGAGCAGGCGGCCGCCGAAGGGGCGCAGGGTGCCGCCGTCGAGGTGATGGATACGCATCAGGAGAGCTCCTGTTCGAGAGTGGCGCGCAGGTGGTCGGCGACCATGCGCAGGGGGGTGAGGTCGCGGCGGGTGCGGGCCAGCAGGAGTCCGCCCTCGAGCATGGCCAGCGCGACGGTGGCCAGTTCCTCGGCGCGCAGGTCGGGAATTCCCTTGGCGCGCAGGAACTCCTCGATGGCGGTGCGCCAGGATTCGAATCCGGTGACGCAGGCCTCGCGGATCGGCTCGCTGTCGCCGCCCGCGTCGAGCGCGATGGTGGCGATCGGGCAACCGCGCTGGAAGTCCGAGTCGGTGAGCATCGTGCCGAGCGCGTCGAACACGCCGTCGACGTCGCCGTGTTCGAGGGCGGCAGTGAGCATCGCCCGGAGCGCCTCGGCCGATTGGACCAGCGCCTCGGCGGCGAGCTGTTCCTTGCCGCCGGGGAAGTGGAAGTAGAAGGAACCCTTGGGCGCGCCGCCCGCGCCGACCAGCTGGTTGACGCCGGTGGCGTGGTAGCCCTGGGTGTGGAACAGGTCGGCGGCCGCGTCGAGGAAGCGCTGCCGGGAATCCGTGCGTGGAGTCACTCCCCGAGCGTAGCTCGAGTATGACGACCGGTCTAGTTATTGGGTTCGGGCTGGCACCGGGGGCAGAAGTAGATGCCGCGTTCGCGCTGGGTGATGCGGTCGGCCGGATCGTCCTCGCCGAGCAACCGGGAGACGATGGCGGTGCCGCAGCGGGGGCAGGGGCGCCGGGTGCGGCCGTAGACCATGGCGCGCCACGGCGGCTCGTGCGCGGCTTTGCCCAGGACGCGATGGGCCTCGTCGACCAGGGCGGGCAGGTCGGCGATGTCGCCGGCGGGGGTGGCCGGATGCACGCGACGCAGGAAGCAGATCTCGCTGCGGTAGATGTTGCCGATCCCGGCCAGGTTGCGCTGGTCGAGCAGGGCGAGACCGATGGCCCGGCCCGGGTGTGTCCCGAGCCTGCGCAGTGCCTCGGCCGCGTCCCAGTTCGGGCCGAGCAGATCCGGACCGAGGTGGTCGATGACGGTGTGTTCCTCCGTGCGCGGCAGCACCTGCACCTTGCCGAGCGCGAAGCCGACGGCCTCGACCTCGTCGGTGGCGAGCACGACCCGGGCGGTGACGCGCGGTTTGGTCCAGCGTTGGCCGCAGTGGAAAACCCGCCACACGCCCTCCATCTTGAGATGGGTGTGAATGCTGACGCGGTCGGTGCGGATGAACAGGTGCTTGCCATAGCTGCCGACCTCGGTCACGAGATCGCCGACGAGGTCCACCGTGGCGTAACGCGGCACGCGGAAGTCGCTGCGGGTGAGCGTCTTTCCGGCCAGGGCCGCGCGCAGGCGCTCGGCGGTACGGAACACGGTGTCGCCCTCCGGCATCCGGCTACACCTGCCTGCGCAAGCGCAATCCGCGCGGCGTCATCGAGAAGCCCGCTTCGACCAGGACGTCGGCGAAGGTGTTGCCGTGCACGGATTCCCCGTTGGCCTTGTCGATCACCAGGCTGTCGACGCGGCGGTCGTGAACCAGGCCGGCGAGCGCGACCGCGGCCGTGCGGCGGAGCCCGGGATCCTCCGTGAAACTGAGCAGCGTCTTGCCGCCGCGCTCGACATAGAGCACCAGCTCGCCGCCGACCAGCACCACCAGCGCTCCCGCCTTGCGGCCGGGACGATGCCCGCCCTCGGCGTCACCTTTCGGCCACGGCAGGGCGGCGCCGTACGGATTGGCGGGATCGCAGGCGGCCATGGCCAGCGCCGCGCCGGGCTCGGCGGCGCCGCGGTCGGTGTCGAACGAGCGCAACCGGTCGACGGTGTCGGTGGTGGAGAACTGGGCGCCGCCGAGGGTGTCGACGAAGTAGCCTCGCCGGCAACGGCCGCGGTCCTCGAACTCGGTGAGCACCCGGTACATGAGCGCGAAACCACCCGGGACGCCCTCGTTCTGCACCGATCCGCGCGTCAGGACGCCGTAGCGTTCCAGCAGCTGGTCGGCGGTGGCGTGGGCGCGCAGGGTGTTGTCCCGCACGCGTTCCGGCAGGATCGACCAGCGACCGGCCAGGGTCGGCGGGCCGGAACGGGTCGGCATGGCCGGGCGCGGCAGGTAGGCGCGTGCGCGGGGCGCCCGGCGCGGGGTGCGGTGCGCGGTGGTGCTGCGGGCGGTGCCGGACAGCAGGGCGCGGACGGGGGCGAAGGTGTCGCCGGAGACGTAGCCTGCCCAGACCAGCTGCCACAGGGCATCGCCGACGGCCTTGTCGTCGAGCAGGCCGGTGGCGTCGGAGAGCTGCCGGAAGAAGTACGCGCCACCGCCGCGCAGGGTCTTCGGCAGGATGAACTGTCCGCCCGGGGCCGCGTCTTCGGTGTTCGGGTCGCCGTCGTCGTCGGGCATGCCGCTGCCATCGCCGCGCACGCCGCTGCCATCGCCGCGCACGCCGCGCATGCCGCTGTCGACGCCGCGCACGCCGCCGGCGGCCCGCCGGCCGGGGGCGGTGTCGCGGGGCACTCCGCCGAGGGCGTCGAGGGCGCCATCCCGGTCACCCGCCCTTGTTGTCCGCGAGGCGGATTCGGGGGTCTGCCCGGTCGGGGCGCCTATCTGCCCAGTGGGTTCGGTGTCGGAGATGGATGTGAGTGGCTCGTGGCGAGCGGTGTCGCGGCGCTTCCTTCTGGACTCGGGCGTTGCATCTATGGCGTCGAGATCGACCGGTGGGTGTCGGTCGGCGCGGGCGGTCTGCGGTGGCTTCAGGTCGGCGCCGAGGGCGGCGAGCAGGCCGAGCTGGATGTCGGTGGGATCGATGTCGTCGGGCGGCGGCAGGGTGTACGGCGCCTGATCGGCCAGGTGCAGGGCGATCCAGCCGTCCTTGGCGGTGATCGCGCCGTGCCCGGACCAGATCACCTCACCGCCGGCCATCAGCTCGTCCAGCATGGCGGGGGAGTAGTCGCGGACGCGGGTCGGCAGGATCAGCGACTCCCAGGCGGAGGCCGGAATCGGCACGCCCGCGAGCTGTTCCACGACCGTCGCCACGCCGTCGATGCCACGCAGCTCGCCGGAGCCGACGTGCTGCCAGGTGGGCAGGAAGCGGCCGAAGGCTGCGGTGGTGACCGGCTCCACCTCGTGCCTGGCCGCCGCCAGCGACCGGCGGCGCAACCGGCGCAGGACCTGGGCGTCACACCATTCGGTGCCCGCGGTGGCCGGCGTGAATTCGCCCTCGACGACACGCTTCTCGGCCAGCAGGTGATGCAGCGCCGTTGCCGCGACGGCCGTGCCGAGCCCGAAGCGAGCCGCCACGTCGGCGGTGGTGAACGGTGCGTGGGTGCGCGCGTACCGGCCGACGAGGTCGCCGAGCGGGTCGGGCACCGGCTCGATGAACGCGGCGGGCACCCCGATCGGTAGCGGTACGCCCAGCGCGTCCCGCAGTCGCGCGGCGTCCTCGATAGCGACCCACCAGGTGCGCCCGGCGAACGAAACCTCCAGCGCGCGACGGGCGTCGCGCAGTTCGGCGAACCAGGCCGGGGCATCGGAGTCGTCGAGGGGGTCAGTGGCGTCGCCGAGGCGCCCAGCGGTGTCGCCGGAGTCGTCGAGGGGATCTGTGGCGTCGCCGAGGCGCCCAGCGGTGTCGCCGGAGTCGTCGCGGGGTGCAGTGGCGTCACCGGACTGGTCGAGCAGGCCGGCACCATCGCGTCCATCGCGCCGCACACAGCGGGCAGCGGCCTCGGTGGGAGTGAGTGGGCCGAGTAAGCGCAGCAGGTCGGCGAGGCCCTCGGCGTCGCGGGCCCAGCGTTCGGGGGTGAGGCGCTGGAGTTCGCGTTCGGTGAGCGCGATGACCTCGGGGTCGAGGAGTTCGCGGAGTTCGACCCGGCCGAGGAGTTCGGCCAGCAGGCTGGAGTCCAGAGCCAATGCGGCGGCGCGGCGTTCGGCCAGCGGGCTGTCACCGTCGTAGAGGAACTGGCCCACGTAGGAGAACAGCAGGGCGTTGGCGAACGGGGACGGGCTCGCGGTCTCGACATCGATCAGCCGCACCTCCCGGCGCGCGACCTTGGTCAGCAGGTCGCGCAGGGAAGGCAGGTCGTAGACATCGCGCAGGCACTCGCGCACCGTCTCCAGCAGGATCGGGAACTCCGGGAATTTGCGTGCCACATCCAGCAATTGGGCCGAGCGCTGCCGCTGCTGCCACAACGGCGCCCGCTTGCCGGGATCGCGGCGCGGCAGCAGCAGCGCCCTGGCCGCGCACTCGCGGAACCGGGACGCGAACAGCGCCGAACCGCCGACCTGCTCGGTGACGATGTCGTCGATCTCGTCGGGTTCGAAGACGAACAGCTCGGCGCCGGGCGGATCGTCGGTGGTGTCGGGGAGCCGGACCACGATGCCGTCGTCAGAGGCCGTCGGCGCGGCATCGATGCCGAAGCGCTCCTGCAAGCGGGCGCCGACGGCCAGCGCCCACGGCGCGTGCACGGGGGTGCCGAAGGGGGAGTGCAGCACCAGGCGCCAGTCGCCGAGCTCGTCGCGGAACCGCTCGACGATCAGCGTGCGGTCGGTCGGCAATTGGCCAGTGGCCGTGCGCTGTTCGTCGAGCAGGCCGACCATGTTGGCCGTCGCGTTCTGATCGAGGCCGGCTGTGCGCACCAACTGGTCGAGGCGGGCGGCGGGTTTGCTGAGTTCCCCGCCTCGCTTCGCTGACGAGCTGCCCTTGCCGCGGCGGCCGGCGGCCGACCGAGTGCCGCGACCGCCTCCGTCGCTGTCCTCGGCGCCCGCGTGTCCGTCGCGGTCAGCCGGGCGGTTCAGCGGGTCGACGCCCTGAGCCACCTCATCGCCCGCTCCGGCGCCGTCGCCAGAAGTGGGCGCGGTGGGTGCCTGGGCTTGGGGTAGCGGCGCATACGCACGATCCCCCGGGGCCATTCCGGCCACGATGCGGGCGAGCTCGTCGGCGGCCACCTGACCGGCGGTGCGCACGAATTCGCCCAGCGCGGAACCCAATTCGGCGGGTCGGCCCAGTCCGTCACCGTGCCAGAACGGCAGCCGTCCGGGCAGCCCGAAAGCGGGAGTCACCAGTACCCGGTCGAAGGTGATCTCCTCGATCCGCCAGCTGGTCGCACCGAGCGCGAACACGTCACCGACGCGCGACTCGTAGACCATCTCCTCATCGAGTTCGCCCACCCGCGAGGCCTTCTCGCCCACCATGAAGACCGCGAACATGCCGCGGTCCGGGATGGCGCCACCGGAGGTGACGGCCAGCCGCTGCGCGCCGGGACGGCCGGTGAGCGTGCCCGCGTCGCGGTCCCAGACCACGCGCGGCCGCAGCTCGGCGAACTCGTCGGAGGGATAGCGACCGGCCAGCAGATCGAGGACGGACTCGTAGGCCGAACGCGGCAGATTCGCGTAACTGCCGGTGGCGCGGACGATGTCGAACCAGCCGTCGACATCGATCGGCTCCAGGGCGCAGGCGGCGACGGTCTGCTGGGCCAGGATGTCGAGCGGATGCGCGGGGATCTGCAGCACCTCGATCTCCCCGGCCAGCATGCGCTGGGCCGCCACGGTGCAGTGGATGACATCGGTGCGGTGTTTGGGAAACAGCACGCCACGCGACACCTCGCCCACCTGGTGTCCGGCTCGCCCGACCCGCTGCAGCCCGCTGGCCACCGATGGCGGCGCCTCCACCTGCACCACCAGGTCGACCGCGCCCATGTCGATGCCGAGTTCGAGACTGCTGGTGGCGACCACGCAGCGCAGCCGCCCGCTCTTGAGATCGTCCTCGATGATCGCCCGCTGTTCCTTGCTCACCGACCCGTGGTGGGCCCGGGCCAGCAGCTGGTCGGCACCGTGGATCACCTCGGTGGAGGGGCCGAGCTGCGCGGGGGGCGCGTGCTCGGTCTCCACCGGTTCGCCCAGGCGGGTGGCGTAGGCCTCGTTGAGCCGGGCCGTGAGCCGCTCGGCGAGGCGGCGCGAGTTCGCGAACACGATCGAGGACCGGTGCTCGAGCACCAGGTCGACGATGGCCTCGTCGACGTGCGGCCAGATCGAGCCGGGCTGTTCGGAATCGCCCGGGTCGGTCATGTCGGCCACCGGCACCCGCACCGACAGGTCGAAGGTCTTGGGCGCGGGCGGCCGCACGATGGTGATCGGCGCCGACCCCACCAGGAACCGGCCCACCTCCTCGGGTGGGCGCACCGTCGCCGACAGCCCGATCCGCTGCGCGGGCCGCTCGGTGAGCTGGTCGAGCCGGGCCAGTGACAACGCCAGGTGCGCGCCCCGCTTGGTGCCCGCGATGGCGTGCACCTCGTCGACGATCACCGTGTCGACCTGTGCCAGGCTCTCCCGCGCGGCCGAGGTGAGCAGCAGGAACAGCGACTCCGGCGTCGTGATCAGGATGTCGGGCGGGGTGCGCTGCATGGCGCGGCGCTGCGCGGGCGTGGTGTCGCCCGAGCGCACACCCACCGAGATCTCCGGCGGATCCAGCCCGAGCCGTTTCGCGGTCTGCGTGACCCCGACCAGCGGCGCCCGCAGGTTGCGCTCCACGTCGACCGCCAGTGCCTTGAGCGGCGAGACGTACAGCACCGACGTGCCGCGCGGCGTCCCCGGCTCCGGCGCGGGGCGGTTGGCCAGCCGGTCGATGGCCCAGAGGAAGGCCGACAGCGTCTTGCCCGACCCCGTCGGCGCGATGACCAGCGTGTTCTCGCCCCGGGAGATGGCATCCCACGCGCCGAGCTGGGCCGACGTCGGGCCGGCGAAGGCCCCGTCGAACCACTGCGCCGTAGCGGGTGAGAACCGTTCCATGGGATTCAGTGTGCACCGCGGCACCGACAAACCCGTCCAGGTGAACGGCGTCACTGTGACCGGCGCTACTCTGGGCACTCGTGCAAACGGTGCTCAGAGTCGACCTCGTCGGCCACGGCCTGACCGAGGCGGTGCGCAAGGCGCGATTCCCTGTTGACGAACCCCTGGACGAATCAGGGCGGGCCGCGGTGCGGCGCGTCGCGGTGCGGCAGTACACGCCGCCTGCCGACGCCCAGGTGCGGACCGCGCCGGAGCGGCGGGCCCGCGAGACCGCGGAGGCGCTGGGCGTGGTGGGCGAGGTCGACGCGCGATTGCGCGACCTCGACGCGGGCTCGTGGCGCGGCACCGAGATGAGCTCGCTGGCACAGGATCAGTTGTTCGCGTGGCTGACCGATCCCGAATTCCGTGGACACGGCGGCGAATCGGTGATCGACCTGGTGGACCGGGCGCGCTTCTGGCTGGCCGAGATCGCCTCGGCCCGCCGCGACACGGTCGCGGTGACCCACCCCGCGGTGATCAGGGCGGCGCTGCTGGTGGTCCTCGACGCGCCACCGAAGTCGTTCTGGCGCATGGACATCCCACCCGGCAGCGTCACCCGGCTGCATTTCCGCGGCACGTGGACCCTGCGCCTGGGCTGACCCTGGACACGAAGAAAGGCCCCGGAAGAATCCGGGGCCTTTCCACCAGTAGCGGGAACAGGATTTGAACCTGCGACCTCTGGGTTATGAGCCCAGCGAGCTACCGAGCTGCTCCATCCCGCGTCGTAAATACCACTGTACACGGCCCGGCGCGGATGACGAAATCGCTTTCTGATCAGCCGAAATGTATGCCCTGTGCCAAGGGGAGCTCGGTGGAGTAGTTGATGGTGTTGGTCGCCCTGCGCATGTAGGCCTTCCACGAATCGGACCCGGACTCGCGACCGCCGCCCGTGTGCTTCTCGCCGCCGAACGCGCCGCCGATCTCCGCGCCGGAGGTGCCGATGTTGACATTGGCGATGCCGCAATCGGATCCGGCGAGGAACAGCTCGGCCTCGCGCTGGTCCAGAGTGAAGATCGCCGAGGACAGGCCCTGCGTCACATCGTTGTTCAGCGCGATGGCGGTCTCGACGTCGTCATAGGTGAGGACGTAGAGGATCGGCGCGAAGGTCTCCTCGCGTACCAGCTCGGTCTGCTCCGGCATGCGCACCACGGCCGGTCGCACGTAGTAGGCGTCCGGCCCGACCAGCTCCACTCGCTCACCGCCGCAGACGATCTCACCGCCGGAGTCGACCGCGCGCGAGAGCGCCTTCTGCATGGCGGTGAAGGCGCGCTCGTTGATCAGCGGGCCGACGAGCACCCCGTCGTCGAGCGGATTGCCCACGCGCAGTTGGCCGTACGCGGCGGCAAGGCGCTCGACGAGCCGATCCGCCACGGAGGTGTGCGCGATCAACCGGCGCAGGGTGGTGCAGCGTTGGCCGGCGGTGCCCGCGGCCGCGAAGACGATGCCGCGCACCGCCAGCTCCAGATCAGCGCTCGGCGCGACGATCGCGGCATTGTTGCCGCCCAGTTCCAGCAGGCACCGGCCGAACCTGGCCGCCACCTTCGGCGCGACCGTGCCGCCCATCCGGATCGAGCCGGTGGCGCTGAGCAGGGCCACCCGCGAGTCCTCGACCAGGGTCTCGCCGACCGCGACCCCGCCCTGGACCAGCTGGTGCACTTCGGGATCGGCGCCAACGTCGACCGCCGCGCGGCGCAGCAGCGTGTGACAGGCCAGCGCCGTCAGCGGGGTGGTCTCCGAGGGCTTCCACACCACCGTGTCGCCGCAGACCAGCGCGATCGCGGTGTTCCACGACCACACCGCGACCGGGAAGTTGAACGCCGAGATCACCCCGACCACGCCCAGCGGATGCCAGGTCTCCATGAGCCGATGGCCGGGCCGCTCCGACGGCATGGTCGCGCCGTAGAGCTGGCGCGAGAGCCCGATCGCGAACTCGCAGACGTCGATCATCTCCTGCACTTCGCCCAGCGCCTCGGCGCCGATCTTGCCCGCTTCCAGCGTCACCAGCTCGGCGAGCTCACCCTTGTGCGCGACCAGCAGTTCGGCCAGCCGGCGCACCAGCGCCGCGCGGACCGGCGCCGGGACGGTGCGCCAGCTCTCGAACGCGGTGGCCGCCCGGTCGATCGCAGCGTCGACGGCGGCGGGGGTGTCGGCGGTCAGCTGGAGCAGGGTGCCGCCGGAGATGGGTGTGCGGGCGAGCCAGGTGCCCGGCTCCGGCACGCTCGCTCCGAGGCCGTGCAGCAGGGCCCTGGCGCGCAGCGAGAGCTGCTCGGAGAAGTGCTCGGTCACGGTGTGGGTCATCGCTGCTCACCTTCTGCTCATTGGTACGGCTCACGGAAAAGTTGGGTCGAATTCGGTGGGGGAACAGAAAGAAGTTTTCCCCGCGCGACCCTCGCGCTGGGTTAGCCTTCGCTGATGGCGGATACACCGGCGAGACCTCAGCTCGACGACATCGATCGACTATTGATCAAAGAACTCATGAGCGACGGTCGCGCCACGTTGTCGAACCTGGCGGAGAAGGCCAGCCTCTCGGTCTCGGCGGTCCAGTCGCGGGTGCGCAGGCTCGAAGCGCGCGGGGTGATCCGCGGATACGCGGCACACGTGGACCCCGAGGCACTCGGGCACCTGTTGTCGGCGTTCGTCGCGATCACTCCTCTCGACCCGTCCCAGCCCGATGACGCGCCCGCCCTGTTGCAGCACATCCCCGGGATCGAGGCGTGCCACTCGGTGGCGGGCGAGGAAAGCTATGTGCTGCTGGTCCGGGTCGCCTCCCCGCGGCATCTGGAGCAGCTGCTGCAGGAGATCAGAGCCACCGCCAATGTGCGGACGCGCAGCACCATCATCCTGCAGACATTCTACGACAGGTAACGATTCCTCGTAATTGTTCCGCGATTTCGTAGAGGTTCCGTAAATATTTGCGTACCCTCGGTGGCGTGACCATCGAACTGGAGCGCCCCGGCGCGGCGGTCACCCCCGCCAACCGGGTCAACGAAATACTGTCCTCGCACATCCTCGCGGACGGCTTCGAGCTGGTGCTCGACCTACACAAGTCGCACGGCCGCACGCTCATCGACGAGCGCGACGGCACCGCCTACCTCGACATGTTCGGCTTCTTCGCCTCCAACGCGCTCGGGATGAACCACCCGGCACTGGCCGACGACGAACGCTTCCGCGCCGAACTGGCCACCGCCGCGATCAACAAACCCAGCAACTCCGACATCTACACCGTGGAGATGGCTCGCTTCGTCGAGACCTTCGCCCGGGTGCTCGGTGATCCAGCGCTGCCGCACCTGTTCTTCGTCGACGGCGGTGCCCTCGCCGTCGAGAACGCGCTCAAGGTGGCATTCGACTGGAAGAGCAGGCACAACGAATCACACGGCCGCTCACCGGAACTCGGCACCAAGGTGCTGCATCTGACCGGGGCGTTCCACGGGCGCAGCGGATACACGCTGTCGCTGACCAACACCGATCCGATCAAGACCGCGCGCTTCCCCAAGTTCGACTGGCCGCGCATCGAGACGCCACATCTGTTCGCGGGCCCCGACATCGAGGCACTGGAGGCCCGCGCCATCGCCCAGGCCGCGCAGGCCTTCGCCGATCATCCGCACGACATCGCCTGCTTCATCGCCGAACCGATCCAGGGCGAGGGTGGCGATCGGCACCTGCGTCCGCAGTTCCTCGGCGCCATGCGCAGGCTGTGTCACGACAACGACGCGCTGTTCGTGCTCGACGAGGTGCAGACCGGCGTCGGCATGACCGGAAGCACCTGGGCCTACCAGCAATTGGACGTCCAGCCCGATGTCGTGGCCTTCGGCAAGAAGACGCAGGTGTGCGGGATCATGGCCGGTGGCCGCGTGGACGAGGTGCCCGACAACGTCTTCCGGGTGAGCTCGCGGCTGAACTCCACCTGGGGCGGCAACCTCACCGACATGGTGCGCACCCGCCGCATTCTCGAAGTGCTGGAACGGGATCGGCTGATCGAGAAGTCGGTGCCGCTGGGCGCCTACCTGCTCGGCGAGCTCACCCAGCTCGCGGTCGCGCATCCGGACAAGGTGAGCGAGCCCCGCGGCCGCGGCCTGATGTGCGCGATCACGCTGGCGACCCCGGACCTCCGGGACCGGGTGGTGACCGCGCTGCGGGAACGTCAGCACGTGCTGCTGCTCGGCACGGGGGAGCGGGGCATCCGGTTCCGTCCGCCACTCACCGTCACCGAGGACGAACTCCGGCACGTCGTGGACGCGCTCGACGCGGTGCTCCTGCGCGAACACCTCTAGCGCACGGGGGTTGCCCGGCCGAAGCCGCCGCGCTTCGGCGGGCGGCCCACCGCCGCTATTCGACCGGGGTCACGGTGAGACCCAGTGCGCCCGCGACGAAGCGGTGCACCGAGGCCAGGCCGGCGGCCAGCGCTTCGTCCTCGCCGGGCCTGGCCCAGCCGGTGACGGTGGCTGTGCCGTCCGGGCCGGGTGTCACGCCGATCTCGGCGACCAGTTCGGCGGTGGTCGGCACGCAGACGGCCCAGGAGAAGTGGGTCTCGTCGGCCCACTGCGCGGCGCGGGTCGCGACGTAGCCGGGGTCGGTGACGCCGCCGTCGGCGAGCGCGGGGCGATCGTCGATGCGTTCGTCGGCGCGCAGGGCGCGCAGGTACCAGGCGCCTGCGTTGATCTCGATCGGTTCCACGGGCCGAGCCTAGTGCGGCGGCTAGCGGTAGTACGGCGTGGCCTGTACCCAGTGGAATCCGCGGGAGACGGCCGGGAAGCCGGCCAGGTCAACCAGGTCCAGCCGCATGCGCACCGCGCGGCCGCCGAGCGTGCCCGTCAGAACGAGTTGGTCGGGTTGCGGCCGAACGTAGTCGAAGACCGCGATCTTCCACTGGTGCCCGGTGTCCTTCGACAGCGTGATGGTGTGCCGTTCGGTGTCGACGCGTGCGGGGAAGGACACCAGGGAGTCGTCGAGCCGCTGGGCCGTCACGCCCTGCGGGATGTCGAAGATGATGCGGCGGAATCGTTCCGTGGCGCTCGGGAGCCTGCCGTCGTCCGGTGCGCGGAAGTCGACGACGGCGGGGACCGGCTCGCCCGCCACCGAGTACTCGGTGACGTTCCAGATGCCGTACAGCGGGGACTTCGGCCGCGCGCCGCCGTAGGTGTGCCACCCGTCGTAGGCCTCGACGGCGGTGGCGCACAGCAGCCACAGCCCGAGCAGCACCTGGGCGACCGAGAGGACCCGCCGGCCGCGCGGTGTGGTGAGCGGGAGCGCCTGCGTGTGGGCGGGAACCTGCTGCCCGAGCAGTGCCCGCACGATCCGGACGATGTGCGGCGCCGCCAGGATCGCGGCGTACAGGAGTACCTGCAGGGCGAACAGCTTCACCGGCACGTCGAAGGTGAGATTCACCAGTACCACCTGCAGCGCCACGAGCACGGCGAGCACCGCGCCGAGGCCGGCGGTGAGCGGCAGGATCAGCAGCAGCGCGGCGGTGACCTCCGCGGCGCCGAGCGCGATCTCGTAGGGCTCCGACAGCGAGGACTGCGCCCACAGCACCGCCATCGGGCTCATGTGCCCGAACGGTTCGA
Organism: Nocardia sp. NPDC050717; assembly: GCF_040654275.1. NCBI lineage: Bacteria > Bacillati > Actinomycetota > Actinomycetes > Mycobacteriales > Nocardiaceae > Nocardia > Nocardia sp. NPDC050717. Next base: position 103,476 of record NZ_JBFAHR010000003.1, on the reverse strand, counting down.
CCAGCCGCTCGAGGTTGAACGACATCTGCGTGGGCAGCACCTTGATCATTCCGTACAGCAGCAGCGCGCTCACCAGGGTGAACCGCAGCAGCAACCGGAACCACGCGAACAGGCGGACGTAGTTCGGGCGGCGACGGTCGAGCACCGACCACGCGACGGTGACCGGCACCGCCACCAGCATCAGGGTTGACACGGCGACCCACTTCGCCGCGGTGTCGCCGCTGCCGGTGACCACGTAGTCGACCCGAACGTCGAACACGTGCGCGCCGATCCAGTCGGTGAGGGGATGCAGCGCCGCCCACTTGGCGACCCCGGCCACCGTCTCCTGCGACAACCCCAGGGTGCGCAGCAGTGCGTGCAGCAGCCACGTCCCCGCCATCCCGACACCGACCGTCACGAACGCGAACCGGAACAGGACGAGGGCAGCCGGATGCCACCGCTCGACGGATTCCGGACCGAGGTCGTGACGAGCGACCTCGGGCTCCCGCCGAGCCAACACCTCTGTACTCACCCGTCACTCCTCGTTTCGACCGCCCTGCGGGTGAAACGCTATGGGCGCGGGTCGAACCGGGAAATCCGGCAAAGTTGGTGCCCCGAGGATTCGGGCCAGTGGTTCAGGCGGGGCGCACCGCGGGGCCGAGCAGGGTGTGCACGGCGGTGCGGCCGATGTCGAGCGCGCGCGTGAGCAGGTCGGTGTCGCGGGCGGCGCTGTCGATGGCGGGGGAGTCGGCGGGCGGATGGACCTGGAGCACGCGCGTGCCGAGGCCGGCCAGGAAGTCGTCCTCCACTGCCTGCTGACCCGGTCGCTGCGACCATGCCCGGAACGCGCCGGGCGCGATGGCGCGCATGTAGCCGCCGCCGACGACGCGATGCAGCCACGGCGCGGGCGGGCGGACCTCGTCGGTGCGGCGGGTGCGCAACACCAGGGCGTGCGTGGTGCCCGCCGCGACCGCCGAACGGATCGGCACGGTCTCGGAGAGCCCACCGTCGAAGTAGCTGCGCCCGCCCAGATCCACCGGCGGACCGGCGAGCAGGGGCAGGCCCGCCGAGGCGCGCAGCGCGGTCATCAGCGTGGTCTTGTCGACGATGTGCGGGCCGAGGTCCACCGGTTCACCGGTGCGGACGTCGGTCGCGATGGGGTGGAAGGTGGTGGGGTTGGCCAGGATGGCCGGGAAATCCATCGGCTCGATGCCGTCGTAGACCTGGTGGACGAGGTAGCGCAGGTCGAACACAGGCCGTCCGCGCAGGATCCGCACCGGATCGACCACGCGCCGCATGATCGTCGCGTCGGTCCAGGACCGCATCCCCGTCGCCGCGCGCCCGCACAGCAGCCACGCGCCGTTGATCGCGCCTGCCGAGGTGCCGTACACCGCGTCGAACACCCCGGACAGCCCGAGCTCCTCGAGCGCCTGCACCATGCCGCTGGAATAGACACCGCGACTGCCGCCGCCCTCGATCACCAGCGCCAGCCGGTGCCCGTCGGCGCGCTCGCCCGTCTCGCGCCGCCCGCTGATCACCTCGGCGACCGTGGCCGGACCCGGGGAAGCCGACGGGTCCTGATCGATCTGCGCACTGCTGGTCACCCGATCCACGATACGACAGCGCGCGGGCGTCCGGCCTGGCACGAAGGCTGATCTTCGCCACTCGTTCACCCGGGCTGCGGGCGGAGTTGGGGTGGAACGAGAGCGGGCGCCGGTCGATGTCGACCGGCGCCCGCGCTACGTCTGCGTGCTACTTGATCTCCGCCAGGACCGTGCCCTGGGTGATCGCGGCGCCGGCCTCGACGCTCAGCCCGGTGACGACACCGGCCTTGTGCGCGTTGACCGGGTTCTCCATCTTCATGGCCTCGAGCACCACGATCAGGTCGCCCGCCTCGACGGTCTGGCCCTCTTCGACGGCGACCTTCACCACGGTGCCCTGCATGGGCGCGGTGACCGCGTCACCGGAGGCCGCACCGGCACCGGCACCGCCACGCTTGCGCGCCTTCGGCTTCTTGCGGATGACGCCCGCGCCGTTACCGGCCGAACCGGCCGCACCGCCACCGAGGGTGAACTGACCGGGCAGCGACACCTCGACGCGACGGCCACCGACCTCGACGACGACCTTCTGCCGGGGCAGGGCCTCCTCGTCGTCCTCGGCGACGCCACCGGCCGTGAACGGCTCGACGGTGTTCTTCCACTCGGTTTCGATCCACTTGGTGTAGACGTCGAACTTCTCGCCGTCACCGATGAACGCCGGATCCTCGACGATCGCGCGGTGGAACGGGATGACCGTGGCCAGGCCGTCGACCTCGAACTCGGCCAGCGCGCGCCGGGCGCGCTGCAGGGCCTGCTCGCGGTTCTCGCCGGTGACGATCAGCTTGGCCAGCATGGAGTCGAACTGACCGCCGATGACGCTGCCTGCCACCACGCCGGAGTCGACGCGCACGCCGGGGCCCGAGGGCTCGCGATAGACGCTGACCGGGCCGGGCGCGGGCAGGAAGCCGCGACCGGCGTCCTCACCGTTGATCCGGAACTCGAAGGAGTGCCCGCGCGGGGTGGGGTCTTCCTTGATGGTCAGCTCTTCGCCGTTGGCGATGCGGAACTGCTGACGCACCAGGTCGATGCCCGCGGTCTCCTCGGTGACCGGGTGCTCGACCTGCAGGCGGGTGTTCACCTCGAGGAAGGACACCGTCTCGCCCTGCACCAGGTACTCCACGGTGCCCGCGCCGTAGTAGCCCGCCTCGCGGCAGATGCGCTTGGCCGACTCGTGGATCTTCGCGCGGACCTCGTCGGACAGGAACGGCGCGGGCGCCTCCTCGACGAGCTTCTGGAAGCGGCGCTGCAGCGAGCAGTCGCGGGTGCCCGCGACGACGACGTTGCCGTGCTGGTCGGCGATGACCTGGGCCTCGACGTGGCGGGCCTTGTCCAGGTACTGCTCGACGAAGCACTCGCCACGGCCGAAGGCGGCCACGGCCTCGCGGGTCGCCGACTCGAACAGCTCGGGGATCTCCTCGATGGTGTGGGCGACCTTCATGCCGCGGCCACCGCCACCGAAGGCGGCCTTGATGGCGACCGGGACGCCGTACTCCTTGGCGAAGGCGACGACCTCGTCGGCGTTCTTGACCGGGTCCTTGGTGCCCGCGGCCATCGGGGCCTGCGCCCGCTCGGCGATGTGGCGCGCGGTGACCTTGTCGCCCAGGTCGCGGATGGACTGCGGCGAGGGGCCGATCCAGATCAGCCCGGCGTCGAGGACGGCCTGGGCGAAGTCGGCGTTCTCGGAGAGGAAGCCGTAACCCGGGTGGATGGCGTCGGCGCCGGACTTGGCCGCGGCGTCGAGGATCTTGTCGAACACGAGGTACGACTCGGCCGAGGTCTGACCGCCGAGGGCGAAGGCCTCGTCGGCGAGCTTCACGAAGGGAGCGTCGGCATCGGGCTCGGCGTACACCGCGACGCTGGTGATCCCCGCGTCCTTGGCAGCCCGGATCACGCGGACCGCGATCTCGCCGCGGTTAGCTACGAGTACCTTCGTGATCCGTGCGCTGGCATGGCTGGGCACTGAGCCTCCTGTGTGCAATCTTTGGTCGCTTCGGGGGACGGGTCGCCGTGTAGGCCCCGCGCCCGGTATCGACAACTTTCGTCTCGGGCGAGTGTAGGCAGTGTGCCAATTCGGCCCGCACTCGGCTAGCCCTACTGTCGAGTAGGTCGCAGGTCACACTACTCGCCGTACCTGGCTGTGAACACGTTTCAATTGATCCGGCTATGGCTGCCCGGTTCGGCGCCGCGCGCGATGGGCAGGCGAACCGAATTCCCCCATTCGATCCAGGAGCCGTCGTAATTGCGCACCGACCTGCGACCGAGCAGGAAGGCCAGGACGAACCAGGTGTGGCTGGAACGCTCGCCCACCCGGCTGTAGACGACCAGATCCTCGGCGGGCAGCGCGCCGTAGACCGCGTCCAGCTCGGCCCGGCTGCGGAAACGGCCGTCCGGCCCGCAGGCGGCGGTCCACGGAATGTTCACCGCCGACGGGATGTGCCCGCCGCGCAGCGCCGCGTACTCCTGATCGAGCGGCTTGTCCTCCAGCTCGCCGGAGTACTCCTGGGCCGAGCGCACGTCGACCAGCGGGGCACCGAGCCGGGCCAGCACATCGTCACGGAACGCGCGCGCGAGCGAGTCGTCCCTGGCGACGAGGGGGTAGTCGCTTGGCGCGAGGAGGGGCAGGTCGAAGGTGGTGTCGCGCTCCTCCGAGATCCAGGCGTCGCGGCCACCGTCGAGCAGGCGCACGTCCTCGTGGCCGAAGAGGGTGAAGATCCAGGCGGTGTGCGCGGCCTGGGCGTTGCCGCGGTCGCCGTAGATCACCACTGTGTCCTCGCGCCGGATGCCCTTGGCCCGCATCAGTTCGGTGAAGCGCGGGCCGTCGACGTAGTCGCGGGTCACCGGGTCGCTCAGATCGCCACGCCAATCGATCTTGACCGCTCCCGGGACATGGCCGATGTCGTAGAGCAGGATGTCATCGTTGGACTCGATGATCTTCACCCCGGGCACTCCGATGTTTGCGGAGAGCCATTCTGTGGTTACCAATCGATGCGGGACTGCGTAGGAACCGAAGGCGGGGTGCGGATCCGGGGCGACGGGCACGGTGTGGTCCTTCACGCGAGAGTATGGGCGGGTGCGAGGAGTGTGATCTCGTCGCAGCCGATGGTATGTCTGTGGTGGCACATCACGAATCGACACAATGGTCGAATAAAGCGCAGGGCCGTCCGATAAAGTCTCTGGAGAGGAGGGGTGAGCTATGTCCGATTCTTGGCCGCGGCGGCGACTGCTCGCGATCCTACGTGGCGCGACCGAGCCCCTCGACGCCCAGGAACTGGCCAGGATCACCGGACAGCACGTCACGACCGTGCGTTTCCACCTCGATGTGCTCACCCGCGAATCGCTGGTCCGCCAGTTCCAGCAACCCCCGCGCGGCCGTGGCCGCCCGCGCATCGGCTATCGCGCCGTCCAGCGCTCGGTGGGTTACCAGGAACTCGCCCAGGTCCTCGCCGATCACCTCGGACCCGATCCGATCACCCGCTCCGCCGCCGCGATCGCCGCCGGCCGCGCCTGGGGCGCGCGGATGGACATCGGCGCGCACCCGGTCGAGACGCTGGCCGACGCCAGGGACATCACGATGTCGCTGATGTCGGAACTCGGCTTCGCCCCCGAGAAGGACCCGGTCGGCGAGACCGAGGAACACGTGCAGATCACGCTCACCGCGTGCCCGCTGCGCGAACTGGCCCGCTCGCACTCCGAGGTGGTGTGCGGTGTGCACATGGGGCTCATGCGGGAGGTTCTCGACCGCAACGGCGCCCGCGGCCGCGTGGACGTGCGGCTGCATCCCTTCGTCGAGCCGGAGCTGTGCCAGGCCAGGCTGGAACTCACCCTCGGCGCGGAGAACTCCGCCACGGCACCCGGGGTGCCCGCCGCGGCCGACGAGCCGGTGATCGCGCCGTCAGGCCCGCGCGTCCCGCCACAGCTGCGTGACACCGACGCCGACATCTTCGAGCAGCCTGCGCAGCAGCGGTAGCCCGATCCCGATGACGCTGGACGGATCGCCCTCGATCCGGTCGACGAACCAGCCACCCAGCCCGTCGAGGGTGAACGCCCCGGCGACCTGCAGCGGTTCGCCGGTGGCGATGTAGGCGTCGAGCTCGTCCGGCTCGGGTTTCGCGAAATGCACGGTGGTGCCGCTGCATTCGGCCGACTCGGCCACGATCGCGCCGTCGCGCAGCCGCAGCACGCAATGGCCGGTGAGCAGGTCGGCACTGCGGCCCGCCATCTCGGCCCAGCGGGCCCTGGCGACCTCGGGCGTGTGTGGCTTGCCCTGCAGCCGTCCGTCGACGAGCAGCATGGAATCGCAGCCGACGACGACACAGTCGGTGGCGAACTCGGGAATCGAGGCCGCGACGTCGGCCGCCTTGGCGCGGGCCAGGGCGACGACGACGTCCTGCGGGGAGGTGCCGGGTGGGAGTGCGGCCGCGACCGCGTCCTCGTCGACGCCGGAGACCCGCACGACGGGATCGATGCCCGCCGTGCGCAGGACCCCGAGGCGGGCCGGGGACGCGGAGGCCAGGACCAGCCGGGTCACCTCAGCGCAGGTGCGACAGCAGCGGGTACGCGTACGGCGAGAACGGGGAGTTGCCCCGGTGCTGCAGCGTCGGCACACCCCAGCTGTCGGCCGGGCCGGCGGGGGCGCTCGCCGGTGCCGCCGCGGCGGCCGCGCTCAGCACGGCGACCAGGGCCGCGATGTCCTCGTCGGTGGGCGCGCCCTTGACGATGCGGAACAGGGGCTCACCGAGTGCCTCGGCGGATTCGCCGGTCACCGCGCTCGCGGACAGTTCGACCTCGTCGACGAGTGGTTCGACAGCGAGCTCGAGCTCGGCGGCGGTCAACACGTCTTCTTCTGCCACAGTGGTCACAGTGCCAGATCCTTCCTGCCTCATCCGGGAGGTCCTCCCGGGCGATGCTGTACTACTCCGAATGACTACAGCGCGGTTGCCGCGATCATTCCCGGTAGGGACGCGACGATCAACTGTTGCGTCTCATAGTCAAGTGTGCGCGGCCTACCGGGGATATCGCGTTTTCAGAGCGGAATGTTGCCGTGTTTCTTCGGCGGAAGGGTCACCATCTTGCGCTCGAGCAGGCGCAGCGCCGACACGATCTGACCGCGCGTGTGCGACGGCGGGATGACCGCGTCGACGTAACCGCGCTCGGCCGCCACGTACGGGTTGACGAGGGTGTCCTCGTACTCGTTCTGCAGCTCGAGGCGCAAAGCGTCCACGTCGGCGCCGCTCTTGGCGGCCTCCGACAGCTGCTTGCGGTAGACGAAACCGACGGCGCCCGAAGCACCCATGACGGCGATCTGCGCGGTCGGCCACGCCAGGTTCACATCGGCGCCCATGTGCTTGGAGCCCATGACGTCGTAGGCGCCGCCGTAGGCCTTGCGGGTGATGATGGTGATCTTTCCCACAGTGGCCTCGCCGTAGGCGTAGAGCAGCTTCGCGCCGCGGCGGATGATGCCGTTGTATTCCTGGCCGGTGCCGGGCAGGAAGCCGGGCACGTCGACCAGGGTGATGATCGGGACGTTGAAGGCGTCGCAGGTGCGTACGAAGCGCGCGGCCTTCTCCGAGGCGTCGATGTCGAGGCAGCCGGCGAACTGGGTCGGCTGGTTGGCGACGATGCCGACGCTGCGGCCGTCGACGCGACCGAAACCGCAGATGATGTTCATCGCGCGCTCGGCCTGCACCTCGAGGAACTCGTCGTCGTCGAGCAGCCGGGTGATGACCTCGTGCATGTCGTACGGCTGATTCGGCGAGTCCGGGATGATCGTGTCGAGCTCGAGGTCCTCGTCGGTGAGCGAGTCCTCGATCGCGCCGGTGATCGGGTCGCTCGGCTCGTGCCGGGGCGCCTCGGCGCGGTTGTTGCTCGGCAGGTAGCTGAGCAGGTCCTTGACGTAGTCGAGGGCGTCCTGCTCGCCGGAGGCCACGTAGTGGGCCACGCCGGACTTGGTCATGTGGGTGTGCGCGCCGCCGAGGTCCTCCATGGTGACCTCTTCACCGGTGACGGTCTTGATCACGTCGGGGCCGGTGACGAACATCTGCGAGGTCTGGTCGACCATCACCACGAAGTCGGTGAGCGCGGGGGAGTACACGTGGCCGCCCGCGGCGGGGCCCATGATCAGCGAGATCTGCGGGATCACGCCGGAGGCCTGCACGTTGCGGTGGAAGATCTCGCCGTAGAGGCCGAGGGAGACCACGCCCTCCTGGATACGCGCGCCCGCGCCCTCGTTGATGCCGACGAGCGGACGGCCGGTCTTGAGCGCCAGGTCCATGACCTTGACGATCTTCTCGCCGTAGACCTCGCCGAGGGAGCCACCGAAGACGGTGACGTCCTGGGAGAAGATGCACACGTCGCGACCGTCGATGGTGCCGTAACCGGTGACCACACCGTCGCCGAGCGGGCGGTTGTTCTCCAGGCCGAAATTCACGCTGCGATGCTTGGCGAGGGCGTCGAGCTCGACGAAGGAACCCTCGTCGAGCAGGGCCAGGATGCGCTCACGCGCGGTCATCTTGCCCTTGGCGTGCACCTTGTCGACTGCGGCCTCACCCATCGGGTGTTGCGCTTCTTCCAGCCGATTCCGCAGGTCAGCCAGCTTCCCGGCGGTCGTGTGGATATCGGGGGCGCCCGCCGATTCCGATGCGGGCTGCTGCTGGACACTCGTCATGGGTTGCGAGTGTAACGAGTGACACCTCGTCGCACTACGGCAGTACGGCTACTCGCCGGTAGAGAAATCCCAGCTAGGTGCGGCCCCAAGATCGTCGCCCGCGGGCCGAGTAGCGTGCCGGGAATGAACAGGGCACCGATCGATGCGCAGCGTCTGCACAGCTCCCTGGCCGATGGGCCGCTGTCGTTCTACGACCGGATCGACGTCGTCGAATCGACCGGATCGACCAATGCCGATCTGGTGGCCCGTGCCGCCGATACCGCCCTGGATCGGCACGCGCTGCTCGCCGAGACCCAACTCACCGGGCGCGGCAGGCACTCGCGCTCGTGGGTGAGTCCGCCGCGCGCGCAGATCTCGCTGTCGGTCCTGGTGCGACTGCCCGACATCGACCCCACCACGCTCGGCTGGCTGCCGTTGCTCACCGGCGTCGCCGTGGTCGACGCGCTGCGCGAGACGCCGGGTGTGCGCGCCGACCTGAAGTGGCCCAACGACGTCCTGCTCGGCGGCCGCAAGCTGGCCGGGATCCTGGCCGAGGTGGCCGCCACCGGCGCCGCGCCGGCCGTGGTGGTCGGCGTCGGGCTCAATGTCGATCTCGACGAGTCCGAACTGCCCGTCCCGCACGCGACGTCGCTGACGCTGTCCGGGGTGGACACCGATCGCACCGCGCTGGTCGCCGCGATCCTGACCCAGTTCGCCGCCCGCTTCACCGCGTGGCAGCGGGCGGGCTGGGCGACCGATGAACTCGCTGCGGCCTACCGCGAGCGGTGCGCCACCATCGGCGTCGACGTGCGCGCCGAACTGCCCGGCGGCCAGGTGATCACCGGCGTCGCGACCGGGGTGGACGACACCGGCAGGCTGCTCATCGGTGACCGGGCCGTCTCGGCGGGCGATGTGTCCCATCTGCGCGGGCAGTACTGACTGCTCGCGCGGCCCGGCCCGCCGGTCAGGCGCTCTTGCGTCGCGGTGGCGACTGACCGGTGGTCCGGGCCGCGAACCGGGACTCAGCGGGCCGCGACTCCGGCGTTGCGCTCGGCGACCTCGCGCTCGCGGGCGAGCAGCCGGTCGCGCTGCTCCTCGAACTTGAGCACGTCCTTCTCCAGCTTCACCAGGAACTGCGCGAGCTCGTCGCGCGCGATCTCGCCGGCGGGCCCGAAGTCGTTGCGGCCGAAGATGTCCCACTGCTTGAGCACGGGCCGCACCACCTCGTCGAGGTGCTGGCGCAGGTCGTAGATGCCGTGCTTGGCCATCAGCACGCCGTTGCGCCGCCAGTTCGGCATACCCGCGCCGGGCATCTCGAAGTTGGTGAGCACCTTGGTGATCGCGGGCATGGCCTGGTCGGGAACCAGGTCGAGGGCGGCCGCGCACAGGTTGCGGTAGAAGATCATGTGCAGGTTCTCGTCGGTGGCGACGCGCGCCAGCATGCGGTCGGCGATCGGGTCGTCGCAGACGCGGCCGGTGTTGCGGTGGCTGACCCGGGTGGCCAGCTCCTGGAACGTCACGTAGGCCACGTTGACCAGGAACCCGCCCCAGTTCGCCGGGGCGTGCGCGCCCTGGGTCATGTGGACCATGCGCGCCTGCTCCAGCGCCACCGGGTCGACGCCGCGGGTGACGACCAGATAGTCGCGGATCACGATGCCGTGGCGGTTCTCCTCGGCGGTCCAGCGGCCCACCCAGGTGCCCCAGGCGCCGTCCTGGGAGAAGTTCTCGGCGATCTCGCGGTGGTAGGAGGGCAGGTTGTCCTCGGTGAGCAGATTGGTGATCATCGCGGCCTTGGCGACATCGGTGAGCTTGGATTGCTCCGGCTCCCAGTCGATTCCGCCCATCGCGGCGAAGTTGCGGCCCTCGTCCCACGGCACGTAGTCGTGCGGGTGCCAGTCCTTGGCGATCGAGAGGTGCCGGTTCAGATTCTGTTCGGCCACCGGTTCCAGGGCCGTGAGGATTTCGAGCTGAGTCAGGGCTTTGGTCACGCGTGCCTCCACTGTCGGGTGTCGAGCAAGCAGAAATGGGCAAAACCTGGCAACGAGCGTCGAATCACAGTATCGCCTCGGCCGTGGCATCGAGAAATGCGGTGTGACAACGGGGTATCGTTCGGCCATGGGGTACCCGGAGGACGTTCTCGCGCCCGACGAACAGCTGATCCTGCACCGCCACCCGCATTGGAAGATGCTGGTGTGGCCGGTGATCACACTCATCGGCGGGACCGCGATCGCCGGGTTCCTCGGTGGCCTCGCCTGGCGCAACACCGAAGGCCACGTGCGCACCGTGCTGCTGATCCTCATCGGGCTGATCTGGCTCGGGCTCATCCTGTGGCGCTGCGTGGGCAAGGTGATCGCCTGGAAGTCCACTCATTTCATCATCACCGACCGGCGAGTGCTGGTGCGACAGGGCGTGATCACCCACACCGGCATCGACATCCCCCTCAGCCGCATCTCCAGCGTGCAGTTCCAGCACGGAGTGTTCGACCGGATGCTCGGCACCGGCACGCTGATCATCGGCTCCTCGTCGGAGGAACCGCTCGAATACGACGACATCCCGCAGGTCCAGCAGGTGCACGCGCTGCTCTACCACGAGGTGTTCGAGGCGGGCAGCCGCCGCGACCAGTCGTGGGGCGGCGGTTACCGGTGAGCGCGCGGCGGCATCCGTAATCTGAGCACATGACCGCCGTACTGCTCGCCGAGGACGACGAGGCGATCGCCGCCCCGCTCTCCCGCGCCCTCGGCCGCGAGGGTTACACCGTCACCGTCGAACGGTTCGGGCCCGCCGTGCTGCGCCGTGCCCTCGAAGGCGACCACGACCTGCTGATCCTCGACCTCGGCCTGCCCGGCATGGACGGGCTGGAGGTGTGCCGTCAGGTCAGGGCCAGCGGCGCCGATCTGGCGGTGCTGATGCTCACCGCGCGCACCGACGAGGTCGACTTCGTCGTCGGGCTCGACGCGGGCGCCGACGACTACGTCGGCAAGCCGTTCCGGCTCGCCGAACTGCTGGCCAGGGTACGGGCCCTGCTGCGGCGCAGCGGCATCGGTGACGACGCGGTGGAGGTCGGCGGTATCCGGCTCGAACCGGCGGCTCGGCGCGTGCTGGTCAACGGGGCCGAGGTGAACCTGGCCAACAAGGAGTACGAGCTGCTCAAGGTGCTCATCGACCGGGCCGGGCAGGTGGTGCCGCGCGAGACCATCCTGCGCGAGGTGTGGGGCGACGCCGACCTGCGCGGCTCCAAGACCCTCGACATGCACATGTCCTGGCTGCGCCGCAAGATCGGGGACGAGGGGCCGATGGCGGAGCGGCGCATCGTCACCGTGCGCGGCGTCGGCTTCCGGTTGAACACCGACGGACCGTCGACCGGCAGAGGCTAGTGCGTCGCCGCATCCTGCGCTCGATCCTGACCGTGCTGACCATCACCACGGTCGTGCTCGGCGTGCCGCTGATCTACACGGCCTGGCTCTGGGTCGAGGACATCACCCGCAACGACCTGCAGAGCAGGCTCGAGCGCATCGCCGCCGAGGTGATCGCCCAGGAACGCGCCGACGGCATCGTGCCCGACGGGCTGGACACCCGCGCGATGCGGGCGCTGGTGCCGGAGGGCGGCAAACTCACGATTGTCTATCCGGCGCCGCACGACAACGCCGCCCGCAGCGACATCGGCGTCGAGCACGTCGACGATCCGCTGGTGGAATCGCTGTCGATGGGCACCTCGGGGTCGCTGCGGCTGGAAGTGCCCGCGGGGCCGATGAAGGCCAGGCAGGAGCAGGCGGTGGCCGCCGTGGCGCTGGCCGTGCTCGCCTCGCTCGGCGCCGCCTTCTCGGTCGCGGTGGTGACCGCGCGGCGGGTTGCCGATCCGCTGCGTGACGTGGCCGCGCGCGCCGCCCGGCTGGCGATGGGCGACTTCCGGCCCGACCCGCGCAGGCACGGGATCGCCGAACTGGATCGCGTCTCCGATGTGCTCGACTCCGCGACCGTCGAGATCGCGGGCCGATTGCAGCGGGAGCACGCGCTCGTCGCCGACGTCTCGCACCAGCTGCGCAGCCGCCTGACCGCCGTGCGGCTGCGCCTGGACGAGCTGTCGACGCACGCCGATCCCGAGGTGGTGCACGAGGCCGAGGAGGCCATGGCGCAGGTCGACCGGCTCACCGACGCCATCGACGACCTGGTGCGCGCCTCCCGCGACGAGGACGCCGCCGACCGCGATCCCGTGCCCGTGATGGCCGAGCTGCGCGGGGTGATGGCCGAATGGGCGCATCCCTTCACCGAGGAGGGCCGCGAGCTGCGGCTGATCGGTGACGAGTCGCTGCGCGCGCCGATCACCGGCTCGCGGCTGCGCGAGGCGGTCGCGGTGCTGGTCGACAACGCCCTGATGCACGGCGGCGGCACCTGCACGGTGTCGGTGCGCACGGTGCCGACGATGAGCGCGCGTGACCCGCTGATCTGCGTGGAGGTGGCCGACGAGGGCGAGGGGGTGCGCGACGAACTCGCGCCGCACATCTTCGATCGCGGGTTCTCGGCAGGCGGATCGACCGGTGTGGGCCTGGCCCTGGCCCGTGCCCTGGTGGAGGCCGACGGTGGGCGGTTGGAGCTGCAGCGGCGGCGTCCGGCGCTGTTCGCGGTGTTCCTGGGGTCCAAGGTCAACCGGTCACCGAACGCGACCCTCACCGAGCCACGCTGACTCAGCTGTGGCCGAGGTGCTCTTGCTCTTCCTCGATCAGGTCCTCGAGCTCGGCGACGATCTCGTTCATCTCGTCGGGGAAGACCCAGCGGCGCATCGCCCAGAACCGGAACGCCATCTGCAGCAGGTTGCCGATGATGAACGCGCTGACGAAGTCGGCCACGTTCTCGACCAGGAAGCTCACATTCGGCTGCCGCAGATCGAAGACGTAGCTCGAGATCCACAGCGGGATGTTGCTCAGCACCACGCCGATGCCGCTGACGCCGAAGAACAGCAACGCCTCGTGATGCTTCTCGCGGCCGCCGCGATTCTTGAACGACCACTCGCGGTTGAGGATGTAGGACGCGATCACCGCGACCACGCCGGAGATGATCTTGGCGGTGACCGGCTTCTCGCTGAGTACGGTCCATTTCAGGAGGTAGAACAGGCCGCTGTCGATCACGAAGGTGGTGGCACCGACGATGGCGAACTTGATCAGCTCACGGTGCCGGTACGCGATATCGCGCAGGCGCGGGGGAAGGACGCTGACCACGTCGTCGACGATTGACACGAGTTCCGAGTGTACCGGTAGCAAAGATTCGCTTTCGACATGACAACATTGCACGACGTGAGTGCACGTTCGTTCGATCCGTCTGCCATGCCCACCGTCACGATGGTCGGTGGGGGCCAGCTCGCGCGCATGACCCACCAGGCCGCCGTCGCCCTAGGCCAGCGGTTGCGGGTGCTCGCCGAGCGCCCCGACGACCCCGCCGCGCAGGTCACCCCCGAGGTGGTCCTGGGCAGCCACGGCGATCTCTCGGCCCTGCGCAAGGCCGCGGTCGGCTCGCACGCGCTGACCTTCGACCACGAGCACGTGCCGACCGAGCACCTCGAGGTGCTGGTCGCCGAGGGCGTCAACGTGGCGCCGCCGCCGCAGGCGCTGATCTACGCCCAGGACAAGCTGGCCATGCGCACCAAGCTGTCCGAGCTGGGGCTGCCGGTGCCCGCGTTCGTCGAGGTCACCGCTCCCGCCGACGCGATCGCCTTCGGTGACGAGCACGGCTGGCCCTTCGTGCTCAAGGCCGTGCGCGGCGGCTACGACGGTCGCGGCGTGTGGATGCCCGCCGACGCCGCCGAGGCCGAGCGCCTGGTCACCGATCAGCTCGCGCACGGCGTGCAGCTGCTCGCCGAGGCCAAGGTGGACCTGGCGCGCGAGCTCTCGGCGATGGTCGCGCGGTCCCCGTTCGGGCAGGCCGCGACCTGGCCGGTGGTCGAGACCGTGCAGCGCAACGGCCAGTGCGCCGTGGTGCTCGCGCCCGCCCCCGACCTGGACGAGGACCTGGCCGCGCGCGCCGAGACGATGGCGCTGGAGCTGGCGGCCGGTCTCGGCGTGGTCGGCGTGATGGCGGTGGAGCTGTTCGAGACCCACGACGGCGAGATCCTGGTCAACGAGCTGGCGATGCGCCCGCACAACTCCGGCCACTGGGGCATGGACGGCGCCCGCACCGGTCAGTTCGAGCAGCATCTGCGCGCGGTCCTGGACTACCCGCTCGGTGACACCACCCCGCTCGCCCCGGTGACGGTGATGGCCAACATCCTCGGCGCGCCCGAGGCGCCCGCGATGTCGATGGACGAGCGGCTGCACCACCTGTTCGCCCGGCTGCCCGAGGCGAAGGTCCACCTCTACGGCAAGGGTGAGCGGCCCGACCGCAAGATCGGCCACGTCAACATCCTCGGCGAGGATGTCACCGAGACGCGGGAGAAGGCCGAGCGCGCGGCGCACTGGATGTCGCACGCCGTCTGGACCGACGGCTGGGACCCCCACGGCACCGACTGATCCACCCCGCACCAACCACCATGGTTTGCGGCGAGGTCACGAGGCCGAAAACCCGCGGCACCAGCCGCAGAAAGGTTCAGCATGAACAACGGTCCCCAGGTCGGTCTGATCATGGGCAGCGATTCCGACTGGCCGACGATGGAGGCCGCCGCCGAGGCGCTGGCCGAGTTCGGTGTGCGTTTCGAGGTCGGCGTCGTCTCCGCGCACCGCACCCCGCAGCGCATGCTCGACTACGCCCGTGACGCGGCCGGGCGCGGCATCCAGGCGATCATCGCGGGCGCCGGCGGCGCGGCCCACCTGCCCGGCATGGTCGCCTCGGCCACGCCGCTGCCGGTCATCGGTGTGCCGGTCCCGCTGAAGTACCTCGACGGCATGGACTCGCTGCTCTCGATCGTGCAGATGCCCGCGGGCGTCCCGGTCGCGACCGTCTCCATCGGCGGCGCCCGCAACGCGGGCCTGCTCGCGGTGCGGATCCTCGCCGCCGCCGACCCGGCCCTGCGCACCCGCATGGAACAGTTCCAGGCAGGCCTGGAACAGATGGTCCTCGACAAGGACCAGGCCCTGCGCACCAAGCTGCTGGGCTAGGACGGCGCCGTCGTGGGCGGTGACTACGGTGGGCGGGTGGCTCACGACGATGCGGCGCAGTTCCGGCTCACGGTGGTGGATCAGGCGTTGCGGTTGTTCGCCGAGCGGGGGTACGAGGCGACGACCGTGGACGAGATCGCGGTGGCGGCCGGGATCTCCCGGCGGACCTTCTTCCGGCAGTTCCGGTCCAAGGAGGACGTGATCTTCGCCGATCACGAATTCCAGCTCGCGCTGGCCGCCGAGTCGCTGGAGCGGTCGGCGGGCGATCCGTGGGACGCGGTGTGCGAGGCCGTGGTCGGGGTGTTCGAGCGGTTCACCCAGTGGCGCGATATCGCCGCGCGCCGGTATCAGGTGGTGCGCCGGGTGCCGGCGCTGCGTGAGCGCGAGATCGTCACCGTGTTCCGGTACGAGCGGCTGTTCACCGACTTCCTGCGCGAGCGGCTGCCCGAGGTGCCCGATCTGGTGCGGGTGCAGTTCACCGCGGCGGTGACCGCGACGCACAACTATCTGCTGCGCCGGATGGTGCGCGGGGAGCCCGCGGCGGCGGTCGCCGATCTGCGCACCGAACTGGCGCTGATCCCCCGTGGACGGCGGGAGCGGGCGGTGGGCGAGGAGATGGTGGTCGCGGTGTTCCCGCGGGACATGCCGTCGCGCCAGGTGGCGGACCTGATCACCGCCCGGCTCGATAACCTGTGAACGCGGCCCGGACCGCAGCGCCATGATGTGACACTGAGTGCCATCGACATATGCCCATGTCGTTCGCGACCGGCGAGGGTATAATCTGAGCCGAATGGCACTCGGTGCCGATTGTTCGACGCTGTCGACCGCAGCGATCATCACCCACGACCAGGAGCGTGCCCGATGGCGGGAAACCCGGATTTCAACCTGTTCCAGCTCGAGGACTTCCACGATGAGCTCCGCGGCGCCATCCGCGGCCTCGCCGAGAAGGAGATCGCGCCCTACGCCAAGGACGTCGACGGCAACGCCCGCTTCCCCGAGGAGGCGCTGACCGCCCTCAACGCGGCCGGCTTCAACGCCGTGCACGTGCCCGAGGCCTACGGCGGCCAGGGCGCCGACTCGGTCGCCACCTGCATCGTGATCGAGGAAGTCGCCCGCGTCTGCGGCTCGTCCTCGCTGATCCCGGCCGTGAACAAGCTGGGCACCATGGGCCTGATCCTCAACGGCTCCGAGGAGCTGAAGCAGAAGGTCCTCGGCGACCTGGTCGAGGGCAAGATGGCCTCGTACTGTCTGTCCGAGCGTGAGGCCGGTTCCGACGCCGCCTCCATGCGCACCCGTGCCAAGGCCGACGGCGACGACTGGGTCCTCAACGGCTCCAAGTGCTGGATCACCAACGGCGGCAAGTCCGAGTGGTACACCGTGATGGCCGTGACCGACGCCGAGAAGGGTGCCAACGGCATCTCCGCGTTCATGGTGCACAAGGACGACGAGGGCTTCGTCGTCGGCCCGCTCGAGCACAAGCTGGGCATCAAGGGCTCGCCCACCGCCGAGCTGTACTTCGAGAACTGCCGCATCCCGGGTGACCGCATCATCGGCGAGCCCGGCACCGGCTTCAAGACCGCGCTGCAGACCCTGGACCACACCCGTCCGACCATCGGCGCGCAGGCCGTCGGCCTGGCCCAGGGCGCCCTGGACGCCGCGATCGCCTACACCAAGGACCGCAAGCAGTTCGGCAAGGCCATCGCCGACTTCCAGAACACCCAGTTCATGCTCGCCGACATGGCGATGAAGGTCGAGGCCGCCCGCCTCATGGTCTACACCTCCGCGGCCCGCGCCGAGCGTGGCGAGAAGAACCTGGGCTTCATCTCCGCCGCCGCCAAGTGCTTCGCCTCCGACGTGGCCATGGAGGTCACCACCAACGCCGTCCAGCTCTTCGGCGGCGCCGGCTACACCACCGACTTCCCGGTCGAGCGCATGATGCGCGACGCCAAGATCACCCAGATCTACGAGGGCACCAACCAGATCCAGCGTCTGGTGATGTCGCGCCAGATCCTGCGCTGATCGCCTCGTCTCGCCGGCATCTCCGACGGCCCCCGACGTCTTCGTCGGGGGCCGTCGCTGTTTTCCCGGGCCGTCCGTCATAGTTGCGCCGTGTTATCTGAATTTCCCCTGCTCGGCGGGCGTTTGATGATCGAAATGTGGCCGTTGATAAAGCGGAAATCGTACCGGGAAATTTGTCCGCGATCGGAGGGTTATTTATTCGTAGCCCTGGAGCGAATCGTTTCGCGCTGTGCATGCCATATACCAGGACAGGTGGGATCCAACTGAGCCGTCGGGGCTGAGGTACGTGGCCGATGTCGAATCCTCCTGAAGTAGATAAGGGTCTGTGAGCTGGCCCTTTCGGCCGTCTATAGCAGGAGTCGACAACATGGTGCATAACGTTGAAACCTTGTGCGAGCGAGGCCTTTCCGGATATCAGGCCGGCCCCCTTCGCGTGTGCGCGGCGTTGTCGTCGGTGAATATCCGACCTCGTGGGTGGCGAGGTGAATCATGACCGACGTTATTTCTGGAACCCGTTCTGGTATGAGCTGGTATCCGTTGTCGACTTCCGACGAGGCGTCGCGTTTCACCCAGGCCACACTCGACGGACTCCGTGAATGGGCGCTTGACCATTTGACCCAGCCGCTGGACGAGATCGGCCGCGACGGCCCGGTCTGCCCCTATGTCGGCCCGGCGATGCGCCGTGA
Source organism: Nocardia sp. NPDC050717 (assembly GCF_040654275.1). NCBI lineage: Bacteria > Bacillati > Actinomycetota > Actinomycetes > Mycobacteriales > Nocardiaceae > Nocardia > Nocardia sp. NPDC050717. Next base: position 85,469 of record NZ_JBFAHR010000003.1, on the reverse strand, counting down.
CCTCATCTGGGTCGGCCGGGTCGCGGGAGCGCGGCCGTGGCCGCCGTACGTGCGGCTGGTGATCGAGGACGCGCTCGAGCTGTTCCCCCGCCTGGCGCCGGAATCGGGCGGCTCCGCCGTGCTGCGCTGCCTGGTGACGGCCGTGCCCCAACTACGCGACTACGCGCTGATCGACGAACTGCACGCCGAACTCAAGACCCGCTTCGTCGAACGCGGTCTGATGCTCGGCCAGTTCTATCCCGGCTGCAAAGAACCCGGCCTGTGGAACAAGGACTACCACCCGCTCGACGCGCCGATCCCCATGCTGGTGGTGCGCACGATGATGGCCACCGACTTCCCGTTCCTGCTCTCGCGCCCGGAGTGGATGTCGGCCTACGTCAAGAAGTTCGCGCCCGGCCTGCCCGCCCATGTGCGCGAGGTCGTGGTGGGCAGGCTCCTCGCGGGCACGAACAGGGAGGTGCCCGAGTACCACCTGGACGTGCCGCCGCAGCCCGTCGGCGCCGGGAGACGACAGCGATGACCAGCGAACTGTCCACCGCGCCGACCAGTGCTTCGGCAGCGGTCGAGGAGTTTCCGCTCTCGCCCGCTCAGCTGGGGATGTGGTACGCCCAGCAGCTCGATCCCACGGTGCCGCTCTACGAGGCGCAGTACATCGACATGCGCGGCCCGCTCGACCTCGACCTGCTGGTCGCGGCCTCGCAGCAGGTGAGTCGCGAGTTCGAGTCCGGGCTGCTGCGGCTGGTCGACACGCCCGACGGGCCGCGCCAGGTGGTCGACCGGCGCATCGAGCTGACCATGTCGCAGCTGGACTTCTCCGGGGCCGCCGATCCGGAGGCCGAGGCGCTGCGGTGGATGCGCGCCGACATCGCGGCGCCGATCGACCTGCTCGGTGACCGGCTCGTGCTCACGGCCCTGATCCGGATCGCCCCCGACCGAGTGCTCTGGTACTCGCGCGCCCACCACATCGTGGTCGACGGCTTCGCGTCGGCGACAGCGCTGTATCGCGTCGCCGAGCTCTACAACGCCGCGCTCGCCGGGCGGGAACCGCCGCCGGGCCGGGCCGCGAGCCTGCGCACCGTGCACGAGGCCGACCTGCGCTATCGCGCGAGCACGCGCTTCACCGCCGACGCCGAGTACTGGGCGCGGCGGACCGCCGACATGCCGGCGCGGTGCAGCCTCGTCGACGCCGCGGCGCCCGCGCACGCGCTCGGCCGCCAGCACCGCGCGGAGCTGCCCGCCGCGACGAAGGCCCGCCTGGACGCGGCCGCGGCCCGTTTCGGTGTCGGCACGCCGGGTCTGGCGATGGCCGCGCTGGCCGTGTATTACGCGCAGGCGACCGGCACCGACGACGTCGTCCTGAGCCTGCCCGTGTCCGGCCGCACCACCGCGACGCTGCGCCGTTCGGGCGGCATGCTGGCCAACGTGGTGCCGCTGCGGGTGCGGGTCGCCGAGGACAGCACCGTCGCCGAGCTGGTCGACGCGATCCGGGTGGAAGTCTCGGGCGCGCTGCGGCATCAGCAGTTCCGGCACGAGGAGATCCGGCAGGGCGAGGCCGGTCGCGGTTTCGTCGGGCCGGTCGTCAACATCATGCTGTTCCCGGCCGAGGTCGACTTCACCGACGTGCGGACGAGCCTGCACGTACTGTCCTCTGGCCCGATCGAGGACCTGTTCGTCAACTTCTATCAGCACGGCGCGAGCAGCCCGATCCACGTGGACTTCACCGCCAACCCGGATCTCTACGACTCCGACACCCTGTCGCGCCACCATCGGCGGTTCCTGACCCTGTTCGAGGCGATGATCGACGCGGACCCGGCGACACCGGTCCGTTCGCTCGAGTACTTCCTCCCGGACGAGCGGTCGTTGCGCGCCGGGCTGTCCGGCGCGCCCGCACCCGCCCCGCGCCTGCTCGCGGAGGTGCTCGACGACGGTCTGCGGGCCGCCGGTCCCACCGCGACGGCCGTCGTCTCCGGCGATCGAGCGCTCAGTTACGGTGCGCTGGAACAGGTTTCGGAACGTTTGGCGCGCCGGCTCGTCGCGTCGGGCGCGGGCCCGGAGACCCCTGTGCTCGTGGCGTTGCCGCGGTCGATGGAATCGGTGGTGGCGTTCTGGGGCGTCGTCCGTTCGGGCGCCGCCTATGTGCCGGTGGGGGTGGCGAATCCCGCTGAGCGGCTCGCGACCATGGCTGCGGAATGTGGTGCGCAGCTGGGCATCACGACCGCCGACCGCGTCGAGAAGTTGCCTCGATCGGTGAATTGGATTGTGCTGCAAGAAACCGATGTCGAAGCCGAGAACCGTGACGCGGCTGCCGCCGGTTCCGGTGCCGAAGGAACTGCTGATGCAGCGCTCCCTCGGCCGACGACGGACAACCCCGCCTACATCGTGTTCACCTCCGGGTCCACGGGTACGCCCAAGGGCGTCGTGGTGACCCACGGGGGAATCGCCGCGCTGGCGGCGGCAGTCCGCGATGCCTATGGCGCGGACCAGGATTCGCGCGTATTGCACTGTCTCAACCCGAGTTTCGACGCCTCACTGCTCGAATTGCTGGTCGCTTTCACCGCGGGAGCGACCCTGGTCATCGCCGATTCAGACGCGGTGGCGGGCACTGCGCTGGCGGCGGTGATCCGCGACGACGCGATCACCCACCTGTGCTCGACCCCGGCCGTCCTCACGACGCTGCCCGCGGGCGCGCTCGACGGTGTCCGGGCGGTTTCCACCGGCGGCGAAATCTGCCCACCGGAGGTGGTTGCCCGATTCGGCACCGGCCGGGCCCTGGTGAACTCCTACGGCCCATCGGAAACCACGGTCGCCGCCACCTTCACGCCGCCGCTGAGGTCCGACCGTCACGCGGGCCTCGGCGCGCCGATCCCCGGCGTCACCCTGCACGTCCTCGATCGGTGCCTGCGACCCGTCCCGGCCGAAACCCGCGGCGAGCTGTACATCGCTGGTCCCGGCCTCGCCCGGGGTTACGCAAGCCGCCCCGGCGCCACCGCCCAGCGCATGATCCCCAACCCCTACGGCGCCCCCGGCGAACGCATGTACCGCACCGGCGACCTGGTCCGGTGGCACGCCGCCGAAACCGCCGGCCACGCGTCACCCGACCGAGACGGCGCCGACCCTCACCGCGACGACGAGGCGATGGCATCGTCGGCGCCCGGTGCGGACCGAACGGTGAGTGGTGGAGTACTTCACGTCGACGGCGCTCGGTCGACCGGCTTCGTGCTGGAGTACCTGGGGCGCAGCGATTTCCAGGTGAAGTTGCGGGGGATGCGGGTCGAGCCAGGGGAGGTCGACGCGGTGCTGGCCAGCTGCCCGGGGGTGGAATTCGCGGTGACGGTGGTGCGGTCCGGGGCGTCGGGGCGGGACATGCTCGCCTCGTATGTGGTGCCGGTGCACGATGAGCCGATGTCGCTCGACGGGGCGATGCTGCGGGAGTACTGCCTGGAACGGTTGCCCGCGCACCTGGTTCCGGCGACGGTGACCGTGCTGGATGCGTTGCCGCTCACCGGAAACGGGAAGGTCGATCGGCGGGCACTACCCGAACCGGTGGCCGCGCCGGCGGTGCCGAGGGCCGGTGCCACCGCGGTGGAGCAGGCGCTGTGCGCCCTGTTCGCGCAGGTCCTCGGGGTACCCGAGGTGTCGGCGGAGGCGTCGTTCTTCGCGCTCGGCGGCGACTCGATCCTGTCGATCCAGCTGGTGTCGACGGGCCGCGCCGCCGATCTGATCTTCACGGCGCGCGACGTGTTCGAGCATCCCACCCCGGCCGGGCTGGCCGCGGTGGTGGCCGAGCCGGGGGAGCGGCAGGTCCTACGCGAATTACCCGGCGGCGGAGTGGGTTACGTGCCGCGGACGCCGATCGTGGACTGGCTGCTCGCCCGCCCGGGCTGGCAGCACTTCGCCCAGACCATGGTGCTCGCCCTGCCCGCCGGCATCGATCGCCCCACCCTGGTCCGCACCCTCCAGGCCGTCCTCGATCGCCACGACATGCTCCGCGTCCGCGTCGTCGACGGCGACCGTCTCGAGGTGGCCGCCCCCGCGATCATCGACGCCGCCACGGTGCTCGACCACCGCCGCTGCGCCCGGCTCGACACCTCCGCCATCGACGCGGCGACCGCGGCGGCCGTGGACCGCCTCGACCCCACAACCGGGACCGCCCTAGCCGCGATCTGGCTCGAGCAGGCCGACTGTGATCATGAAACGGCCGACCGCCCGGACAACGGCGCGGACGGGCTCGGTACGGCCGACCGTCCGGACAACGGCGCGAGCGGGCTCGATACGGCCGCCCGTCCGCAGGACGGCGCAACCCGGCTCGATGCGGAACACCCCGCCTCGCGAATGTCCGGAAACGGCGAGGATTGGTCCATCCCGGCGCGCGGCAGTGCGGTCGTCGACGAGTTCGACCCGGGGTGCGGCGGCGCGGCGTCGGGCAACGGCCTACACCACACCGTTTCCGCGGCCCGGCTCGACGGCGACCACGCCGACGTGGAGTACCGCGGGACCGGCGGGCGGCTGGTTGTCGCCGTGCATCACCTTGCCGTCGACGCGGTCTCGTGGCGCATCCTGATCGCCGACCTCATGACCGCCTGGAGCGCTGTCGCGGAGGGGAATTCGCCCCAGCTGCCGCCGGTCGGCACCTCCATGCGGACGTGGGCGCATGCGCTCGCGGCGGCCGCCGACGCGCCGAAGTGGCGCGAGGAGTTCGACTACTGGAGCGGCGTGCTCGAGACACCGCAGCCGCGATGGGGCCGTCGGGACCTGGACCCCGCGCGCGATGTGGGCGCCGGGCTGGACCGGGTGGAGATCACCCTCGCGAACGAGACGAGCGCGCAGCTGGTGCGGCATCTGCCGACGGCCCTGCGCTGCGGCGTCGAGGAGGCATTGCTCGCCGCGCTGGTGGCCGCCGTCTCCGAGCATCACGGCACCTCCGGCCCCGCGCTGCTCATGCTGGAACGTCACGGCAGGGACGAGACGGTGGTGCCCGGCGCCGACCTGTCGCGCACCGTGGGCTGGTTCACCAGCCAGTTCCCGATCGCGCTCGACCTCGGCGCCGACCCGGACCCGGTCGCCATGGTGGCGGCGGTGAAGGAGCAGCTACGCGCGGTTCCCCACGGCGGCTTCGGTTTCGGGCTGCTACGCCACCTGCGGTCGGACACGGCCGAACGGCTCGCCGCCCTGGGCGAACCACCCGTCGGGTTCAACTACCTGGGCCAGCTCGCAGGCACCGACGCCGGTCTCCCGTGGCTGCCCGTCGACGTCGCGGATCGGCTCGGCGCCGCCGGTGACGCCGAGCTCCCCGCGAACGCGGTGCTCGCCGTGGACGCGGTGACCATCGAGGACGCGGACGGGCCGCGGGTGCACGCGGTGTGGCGGTTCCCGTCGGAGGTGATCACGCGCGAGGAGGTGGCGCGGATCGCCCGGCTCTGGGCAGCGAGCCTGACGACCATCGCGCGGGCGATCGCCGAACCGGGCGCGGGCGGGCTGACACCCTCGGACATCACGCTGGTACCGGTCACCGGAACCCAGCTCGGCGACTGGCAGCGCCGCTACCAGGGTATTGAGGACGTCTGGCCGCTGTCACCGTTGCAGCAGGGCCTGCTGTTCCACACCCGGCTCACCGCGGGGCACCCCGACAAATACGTCGTGCAGGCCGTCTTCGCGCTCGACGGCGAGGTGGATCCGGCGCGGCTCGAGTCCGCCGCCGCCGCCCTCGTGCGCAGGCATCCGGCGCTGCGCACTGCCTTCGTGACCACCGCCGACGCGGCGGTGCAGCTGGTCGTCGACGAGGTCACCGTGCCGTGGCGGGTGCTCGACGCGAGCCCGGACGACTGCTCCCGCCTCGCGGCGGAGGAACTCGCCCGCCCGTTCGACCCCGAACGGCCACCGCTGCTGCGGTTCCTGTGTGTGCGGTGCGGGCCGGGCGATACCCGCTTGATCGTCACCAATCACCATCTCGTACTCGACGGCTGGTCCATGCCGCTGCTGTTCGGCGAGCTGCTCGCGCTGTACGACACCCCGAGCGCCGCCCTCCCCGAGCCGGTCTCCTACGAGCGGTATCTGAGCTGGCTGCACCGCCAGGACGCCGCCGCGGCCGAGGCCGCCTGGTCGGACGCGCTGACCGGACTGGCCGGACCGACCCTGGTCACCGCTGTCCGTCCGCCGCTCACCTACGACGGCGAGCCCGCCGAACTGCGCCGCGAGGTACCGCTGGCGCCGGGCACCTGCGCCGGGCTGGACCGTCATCGTGCCGAGCGTGGCGTCACGCTGAACACCGTCGTGCAGACCGCGTGGGCGCTGCTGCTGGCCGAACTGACCGGCCACACGGATCTCGTGTTCGGCACCACGGTGTCCGGTCGCCCGCCGGACCTGCCGGGAGCGGAACGCATCGTCGGCATGCTGGTCAACACCGTTCCGGTGCGCATCGGCCTGACCCCGGCGGAGCCGGTCGGCGACCTGCTGGCCAGGGTGCAGCGCGAGCAGGGTGCGCTGGTAGATCGAAACATCCTCGGTCTCAACGAGATCCAGGCGATCGCCGGACTCGGTCCGCTGTTCGACACCAGCATGGTCTTCGAGTCGTATCCCCTGGATGTCGAGGCCCTGCGGGCCGCGTCGGCCCAGGCCCAGCTGCGGGTCCGCGAGTTCCACGGCCGCGACGGCACCCACTATCCGCTGTGTCTGGCCGCGTTCGCCCACGACGGTCTGCGGCTCGAACTCACCTGCTCGGACCGGTTCTTCGACGAGGCGGAGGCCACGGCCCTCGCCCAGCGGCTGGCCAGGATCGTCGACCAGCTGACCGACCCGGCGCTGCCCACGGCGGCGGTGCGCGGTGTGCCCGGCGGTGAGGTCGTCCGCGTGCGGCCGCGGCCCGTGCGCCTCCTGCCCGACCTGATCGCGGACGGCTTGGCCGACGACCGGATCGCCGTGGTGGACCCCGTGACAACGCTCAGCTACACCGACCTCGACAGCCGGTCGAATCGGCTGGCCCGCGCCGTCATCGCCGCGGGTGCCGGCCCCGAGGACCCCGTTCTGCTCGCCCTGCCGCGCTCGGCGGACTGGCTGCTGGCCGCGTGGGCGATCGCCAAATCCGGCGCTGCCTTCGTCCCCGTCGACATCGACCACCCCGCCGACCGGATCGCCACCGTCGCCCACGGTTGCGGCGCCCGCCTCGGCATCACCGGCGACAAGTATCGAAAGAACATGCCCGACAGCGTTTCCTGGCTGAGCATCGACGGCCGGGTCGTCGCCGGAGACAGCCGAACGGATTCGGCGAGCGAGCCGACGACGCACGCTTCCCCCATCGACGCGGCGTCTGCCGGTGACGGCATCGCGGTGGCGTCGTCCACGCGGGACGAGCAGCGAAGGTCCGTGGCCGACTACTCGACGCGGCCGGTGACCGATGCCGACCGCGTCCGCCCCCTGCACGCCGGGCACCCCGCCTATCTGATCCACACCTCCGGCTCGACCGGAATTCCCAAGGGCGTCATGGTGTCCCATGCCGGCCTCAGCGGACTGGCAACCGGTATGGCCGAGCGCCTGCGAACCCGACCCGGCGACCGGCTGCTGCTGTGTATGAATCCGGCCTTCGACGCCGCGATCCTGGTGTGGCTCACCAGCTGTCACACCGGCGCGACACTGGTGATCGCCGCGCCGTCCGCCACGGCGGGCGACGCGCTGGCCGACACGATCACCAGCACCGGGGTGACCCACCTCGTCGCCCCGCCCGCGGTCCTCACCACACTGCCGACGGCCGCCGTCGCCGGCGTGCGCACGATCGTCACCGGCGGCGAATCCTGCCCGCCCGAACTGGTCGCGCGCCTCGGCCGCGGCCGCACGATGCTCAGCTCCTACGGCCCCGCCGAAGCCACCGTGGCCGTCACCATGAGCACCCCGCTGAGCAGGGACGACGCGGGCGACCTCGGCGCTCCGCTGCCCGGCTGCGGCCTGGCGGTCCTGGACAGCTGGCTGCGCCCGGTGCCACCCGGCGCGGTCGGCGAGCTCTATCTGATGGGGCCAGGACTGGCCCGCGGCTACGTGGGCGCGGCCGCCCGCACGGCGGAACGGTTCGTGGCCGACCCGTTCGGCGCGCCCGGCGAACGGATGTACCGCACCGGCGATCTGGTGCGCCGCACCACGGCCAATCGGCTGAACTACGTGGGCCGCAACGACTCCCAGGTGAAGCTGCACGGAATCAGGGTGGAACCGGGCGAGGTGGACGCGGCCCTGCTCGGCGCGCCGGGCGTTGCGCTGTCGGTGACCGTGCCACGGCAGGGCCTCGACGGGAATCAGACGCTGGCCTCGTACGTGGCACCGGTCGCCGGCGCCGAGCCGACCCCGACGGCACTGCGCGAATTCCTGGTGCGCAGGCTGCCCCGGCACCTGGTGCCCGCCACGGTCACCGTGCTCGACGCGCTGCCGGTCACCGGGAACGGCAAGGTCGACGTGCGCGCGCTGCCGGAGCCACGGGTCACCACCGCGCCCTATGTCGCGCCGGTCGGCGCCGAACGCCTGGTCGCCCAGGCCTATGGCGCGGTGCTCGGCCGGGACGGGATCGGCGCCGACGACGACTTCTTCGCCCTCGGTGGCGACTCGCTGTCGGCCACCCGGGTCGCCGCGCGGCTCGGCGCCGAACTCGGTGTCGAGGTGCCGCTGCGGCTGCTGTTCGAGGCGCCGACCGTGCACGGGCTGGCGGCCCGGCTCGGCGGCGAGACCGTCCTGCCCGCGAACGCGCTCGGCGGACCGTCCGCCGGACCGCGCCCCGACCGGATCCCCCTCGCCCCCGCGCAGCGCCGCATGTGGTTCGTCAACCAGTACGACCCCGACTCCGGCGCCTACAACGTCCCGGTCGTCCTGCGGCTGAGCGGGCGCCTCGATGTCGCGGCCCTGCGCGCGGCGCTGATCGACGTGGTCGGCAGACACGAGGCGCTGCGCACGATGTATCCCGATCACGACGGCGTCGGCTACCAGGTGGTGGTGGCGCCGGAGGAACTCGCCGACCATGTCGAGCCGATCGACATCGCCGAGGCCGAGCTGACGGATGCCGTCTTCGACTGTGTCACCGCCGGTTTCGATGTCGCCGCCGCTGTTCCGCTGCGCGTGCGCTTGTTCCGGCTCGCCGCCGATCGGCACGTGCTCGCCGTCGTCGTGCACCACATCAGCGCCGACGGATACTCGATGGGCCTGCTGGCACGCGACGTGATGACCGCCTACACCGCCAGGGTCGCCGATCGCACGCCGCGGTGGCCGTCGGACCCGGTGCAGTTCGCGGATTACACCCTGTGGCAGCGTGATCGGCTCGGTGACCCGGACGACCCCGACTCACCGGCGGCCCGTCAGCTCGCCTACTGGACCGAGACACTGGCCGGGCTGCCGGATCGCCTGGAGCTCCCGGCCGACCGCCCGCGCCCGCCCGTGGCCTCGCTGCGCGCGGGCACCGTGCACCGTGTCGTCGACGCGCGTACGCGGGCGGCGCTGGAACAGCTCGCCGCGACCGACCACTGCTCGCTGTTCATGGTGCTGCACAGCGCGCTCGCCGTGCTGTTCGCCCGGCTCGGCGGCACCGACGACGTGGCCGTCGGCACGCCGGTGGCCGGGCGCGGCATCGCCGAGCTCGACGAGGTGGTCGGCATGTTCGTCAACACCGTCGTGTTGCGGACCCGGGTCGGCGCCGCGATGCCGTTCACCGACCTGCTCGCGCGCGTGGGGCACACCGACCTCGACGCCTTCGCGCACACCGCGGTGCCCTTCGAACAGCTCGTCGACCTGCTCGACCCGGCGCGCTCGGCCGCCAGGCACCCGATCGTCCAGGTCATGCTGGTGTTCCAGAATCTCGGCCACACCGAATTCGCGCTGCCCGAACTCCAGGTCGAGCCCCTCGATCTGGAGCAGCGCAGCCTGCGCTTCGACCTCAGCGTCACTGTCGGTGACGACGGCGCGGGCGGCCTGTCTGCGCGCTTCGGCTACGCCACCGACCTGTTCGACGCGAGCACCGTGGCGCGCTTCGCCGACCGCTGGCTGCGCATCCTGCGCGCCGTCGCCGCGAATCCCGCTGTGCCGGTGGGTGATATCGATCTGCTCGACGCCCGCGAGCGCACCATCCTGCCCGGTGCGGCGCTCCCCGCCGTCGCCCCGCCCGCCCTGCTCCCCGACCTGTTGCGCGCCGCCGCCACCCGCAACCCGGACGGCGTCGCGATCGTCGACGGGACAACCGAACTCACCTACCGCGAACTCGACCGGCGCTCGAACCGCCTGGCCCGCAGCCTGATCCGCGCGGATGCCGGTCCCGAACGCCCGGTGGTCGTCGCCCTCACCCGCAGCGCCGGCTCCGTCCTCGCCGTTTGGGCCGTGGCCAAAACCGGCGCCCCCTTCGTCCCCGTCGACCCGGCCTATCCGACCGGCCGAATCACCCAGATCCTCATCGACTCCGGCGCGACCCTTGGCATCACGAGCACCCGAGCCGAAGGGCTCCGCCCCTGGACGGCGCCGCCTCGCGCGGAGGGGGCGACCGCTGACCTGGTGCCCGCCGAGATGACCGCTGGGTCGGCCGCTCACCTGCCGAAGGCCGATGCCGGGACCGCCGCGGCGACGACACACACGGTTGCGCCTCCTCCGTTGGCTGCTGGCGGCGTGTTGCCCGCTGGTGTAATACGCGGCGAGGGTGGCGTGGTGCCCGCTGGTGTGGTGTCTGGCGAGAGAGTCGCTGTGGCTGCCGGGGTTGTGCCTGGCGACCGTTCGGGTAGTGGCGGGGAAGCTGTGCGGTGGTTGATGCTCGACGACCCGGCCTTCGTCGACGAGCTTGCGGGCACCTCGGACGCGCCGATCGATCCCACGGAACTCCGCGGGCCCGCGCGACTGGCGAACCCCGCGTATGTCATCTTCACCTCGGGTTCGACCGGCCGCCCCAAAGGTGTGGTCGTGACGCACGCCGGTCTCGCCAATCTGGTCGCCGCGCAACGGGAACGGCTGGGCCTGACCGCCGACTCCCGGGTACTGCACGTGGCATCGCCCAGCTTCGACGCCGCCGTGCTGGAACTGCTGCTCGCGGCGGGTGGCGCCGCGACGCTCGTGGTCGCCGGGCCGACCGCGTTCGGCGGCGCGGAGCTGGGGGAGCTGCTCGCGCGCGAGCGGGTCACCCACATCGCGCTCACCCCGTCGGCGCTCGGTTCGGTCGAGGCCGTGCACCACGAACATCTGCGCGCGATCATCACCGGCGGTGAGCCGTGCCCGCCCGAGCTGGTGCAGCGGTGGGCCGCGCCGGGCCGCGTCCACTTCAACGACTACGGTCCCACCGAGGCCACCATCTGGGCCACCGGCACCGGATCGCTGCGCCCCGGCGGCGAGATCACCATCGGCACCGCGGTTCCCGGCCTCGCCGCGATGGTCCTCGACGAGCGCCTGCACCCCGTCCCCGACGGCGTCGTCGGCGAACTGTACCTGGCAGGCCCCGCGCTGGCCCGCGGCTACCACGGCCGACCGGGCCTCACCGCCGCTCGCTTCGTCGCCAACCCCCACGCACCCGCAGGCACCGTGGCGCGCGGCGAACGGATGTACCGCACAGGAGATCTCGTGCGCAGGCGCGCGCACGTTCTGGAGTACCTCGGCCGATCCGACCTGCAGGTGAAGCTGCGCGGTCTGCGGATCGAGCCGGGGGAGATCGAGGCGGCGCTCACCGCCGATCCGGCCGTGCATCAGGCCGTTGTCACAGTGCACGCCGACGACGCCCTCGGTGAGCTGCTCGTCGCGCACCTGGTGCCGGAACTCGGTGCCGCGTTCAGTATCGATGCGATCAAAGAGGCGCTGGCGCAACGGCTTCCGTCCTACATGGTGCCGACCGCGTTCGTGGTACTCGACGCGCTGCCGCGCACCGGCAACGGCAAGCTGGACCGGCGTGCGCTGCCCGCCCCCGACCTCCGGTCCGGCCGCTTCCGCGCACCGGTCACCCCCACCGAGCGGACCGTCGCCGACACCTTCGCAGAACTGCTCGGCGTCCCCAGGGTCGGCCTGGACGACGACTTCTTCGCCCTCGGCGGCAACTCACTGATCGCGACCAGGATCGCGGCCAGGCTCGGCGCCGCCCTCGACACCAGGATCCCGGTCCGCATGGTCTTCGACGCGCCAACGGTGGCCGAGCTGGCCGCCGCCGTGCGCACCGCCGCGGCACCGCCGGGCCCACGGCCGGGCCCACGGCATCGCCCGGACCGCCCGCCGCTCTCGGCGGCGCAGCGGCGCATGTGGTTCCTCAACCGGTACGACCCCACCTCCGCGGCCCACAATGTGCCGATCGCGCTCGAACTCGACGGCCCGCTCGATCTCGAGGTTCTGCGGGCGGCGCTCACGGACGTGGTGGCCCGGCACGAGTCGCTGCGCACGGTGTACCCGGTCGACGCCGACGGGGAGCCGTACCAGCAGATCCGCCCGGTGGCCGCCGCCCGGATCCCCGTGCGGGTCGCCGACTGCGCGCCGGAGCGGATCCACGAACGCGTGGCCGAGGAGATCGGGCGCGGCTTCGACCTCACCACCGAACTGCCGTTGCGGGTCACCCTGTTGCGCGTCGACGAGCACCGGTCCGTGATCGCGGTCGCGATGCATCACATCGCCTCCGACGGCTGGTCACTGGCGCCGCTGACCCGCGACATGCTGCTCGCCTACGCGGCGCGCCTGGCCTGCACGCCACCCACCTGGACCCCGCTGCCGCTGCAGTACGCCGACTACGCGCTGTGGCAGCACGAACTGCTCGGCGCCGAGGACGATCCCGACAGTGTGGCGCACCGTCAGCTCGCCTACTGGCGCACCACCCTCGACGGCCTGCCCGAGGTCTCGGCGCTGCCGACCGACCATCCGCGCCCCGCGGTGCTCACCCATCGCGCGGGGCTGGTGGAATTCGAGATCGACGCCGCGATCCAGCGGCGGGTCAGGGAGCTGGCGCGCTGGCACGGCGTCAGCGTGTTCATGGTGGCCCACGCCGCGCTCGCCGTGCTGCTCGCGCGGCTGTCCGACACCACCGACGTGTCGATCGGCTCGGTCATCGCGGGCCGTGGCGACGGCGAACTCGACGATCTGGTCGGCATGTTCGTCAACACCCTGGTGCTGCGCAGCCACGTGCATCCCGAGGCGACCTTCGACAGCCTGCTCGCCGCGACCAAGGACGGTGACCTGGACGCGTTCGGCAACGCCGATGTGCCCTTCGAACGGCTCGTCGAGGTGATGGCGCCCGCTCGGTCCACCGCCCACCACCCGCTGTTCCAGGTGCTGCTGGTCTTCCAGAACTTCGACCGGGAACCGGTGGAACTGCCCGGCCTGCGGGTCGAGCCGCTCGAAATGCCCCCGGTGGGAGCGAAATTCGATCTGGAGTGGATGCTGGCGGAGGACGTGGACCCCGACGGCGCGCCCGCCGGGATCTCGGGCACGCTGACCTTCGCCCGCGACCTGTTCGAGGAGTCCACCGCCCGCGGCCTGGGCGAACGGTTCGTCGACGTGCTCGCCGCGCTGACCGCGAATCCGAAACTGGCACTGGGCGACCTCGACGTGACCGCGCCGCCGGGAACGGTCGTGTACCCGGTCGCGCCGGTGCACCGGGTCGACCTGCCGTACCGGCCCGCGGTGACGCCCACCGAGCACGCCGTGGTCGCCGCGTTCGAAACGGTCCTCGATGTCGAACGAGTCGGCTTGGACGACAACTTCTTCGAGCTCGGCGGCACCTCCATGGTCGCCATCCGGCTGGTGGCCGAGCTGCGTGAGCGCCTCGGCGTCGCCATGCCGGTGCAGTGGATGTTCGGTGACCCGACGCCCGCCGCGCTGGCCCAGCGGCTCGCCGACGCCGAGCACCCGGCCGTCGATCCGGCGCTGCGCACGGTGCTGCCGCTGCGGGCGGGCGGCGCCGGACCCGCCCTGTTCTGTGTGCACCCCGCGATCGGCGTCGCCTGGTGCTACGCGGGTCTACCCGGCCACCTCGACCCCGGGTTCCCGATCTACGGCCTGCAGTCGCCCGGCATCGCGGCCGAACAACCTGATCGGCCGCTGCGCGAACGCGTCCAGCGCTACGCCGACGAGATCCAGGCACTCCAGCCCGCGGGCCCCTACCGGCTGCTGGGCTATTCCGCGGGCGGACCGATCGCGCACGCCGTCGCCGTCGAACTCCAGCACCGCGGCGCCGCCGTCGACCTGCTGGCGATCCTCGACGGCCGCGCCGACGTCGACCCGGCCAGCGCCACCGAACTCCCGCCCCCGGAGGCCCTGCTCACCGAATTCGGTGGCCTCGATCCGGCTGCGGCCCGCGACGCCGCCCACCTCGTGCGTGCCGACGCCGCATCCGATCGAATCGAGCCGCCAGCGTCGCCGGCCGATTCCGCGGCGGATCACGTGCCCGCCGCACCGCTGTCCGGCGCCGACAACGAGGTCGGCGCCGGCAACGAGGGTCTGCTCGGCGGCATCACCCCCGCCACCCTGCGTCGCCTCTACTCCGACTACCAGCAGGTGATCCGCGAGTGCGCCACCTACCAGCCCGAGGCGTACGACGGTGACCTGCTCTTCTTCAGCAGCACCAGTGCCCGCCCCGGCTACGAGCCCAACGCCGCCACCTGGCGTCCCTACGTCACCGGCGCGATCCTCGACAACCGGATCGGCCACGAACACAACCGCCTCACCACCCCCGCGGCCCTGTCCGTCATCGGGCCGATCCTGGCCCGATACCTGCGGAGCTAGGCCACCAGGTCGGCGTATTCGCGGTGTTCGGCGATGTATTTCTCGACGTACCAGCAGGTGGGGATGACCTGGTAGCCGTTGGCACGGGAGTCGTCGAGGCCGTATTTCACCACGTCGGCGGCCACGCCCCGGCCGCGGTACTCGGGGAAGGTCATGGTGTGGTGGAAGTCGCGGACCTTGGTGTCCTCGCGCTCGGCGTAGTCGGCGTAGCCCGCGAGGACGTCGTCGTGGTAGATCTCGTAGCGGGTGTCGGCGACGTTGTGCTCCAGCCTGGTGGTCATACCGGATGCTAACCCGGCCGCTCGGCCGGTTGTTCCGCTAGAGGACCGCGCCGGGGTTGAGGATGCCCTCGGGGTCGAGCGCGTCCTTGATGCGACGGGTCAGCGCCATCACCTCGGGCCCCACCTGATCGGGCAGCCACGCCTTCTTCAACCGGCCGACGCCGTGTTCGCCGGTGATGGTGCCGCCGAGGGCGATGGCCAGGTCCATGATCTCGCCGAAGGCGCGGTGCGCGCGGGCGGTGTTGTCGGGGTCGGTGGGGTCGTGCACGATCAGCGGGTGGGTGTTGCCGTCGCCCGCGTGCGCGATCACCGACACCAGCACGTCGTGGCGTTCGCCGATGGCGGCGACGCCGGTGATCAGGTCGCCGAGGCGGGGCAGCGGCACGCCGACGTCCTCGAGCAGCAACGGCCCGATCCGTTCCACCGCCGGGATCGCGAATCGCCGTGCGGCCGTGAAGGCTTCGCCTTCGGCGGCGTCCTCGGTGTCGAAAACCTCTGTGGCCCCGGCCTTCTCGCACAGCGACACCATGGTGCGCGCTTCGTGGGCCGCGAACTCGCCCGGCGCGTCGGACCGGGCGACGAGCAGCGCGGCCGCGGTGCGATCCAGCCCCATCCGCATCTCGTCCTCCACGGCGTTGATGGCGACCGTGTCCATGAACTCGAGCATCGCGGGCCGCAGGGTCGAGGTGATGGCCAGGATCGCGTCGGTGGCGGCGGTCAGCGTGCCGAAACTGGCGACCACCGTCGCCTGCGGCGGCTGGGCGGGCAGCAGCCGCAGCGTGAGCTCGGTGATCACCCCGAGCGTGCCCTCGCTGCCGACGAACAGTTTTGTCAGCGACAGCCCCGCCGAGTCCTTCAGCCGCGGACCGCCGAGCCGCACCGCGGTCCCGTCGGCGAGCACCACCTCCATGCCGAGCACGTAATCGGTGGTGACGCCGTACTTCACGCAGCACAGTCCGCCCGCGTTGGTCGCCGCGTTGCCACCGATCGAGCACATCTCGAACGAGGAGGGGTCCGGCGGGTACCAGAGTCCCTCGGCGGCCACGGCCCGCTTCACCTCGGCGTTGAGCAGCCCGGGCTGGACGACGGCAGTCCGGGTGACCGCGTCGACCCGGATCTCGCGCATCAGCTCGGTGCTGAGCACGATCCCGCCGTCCACCGCGGTCGCGCCACCGGACAGGCCGGAGCCTGCGCCGCGCGGCACCACCGGCACGCGATGCGCGTGCGCCCAGCGCAGGGTGGCCGACACATCCGCGGTGTCGCGCGCCCGCACCACCGCGATCGGCGTGCCCGCGTCGGGATCACGCGCCCAATCCTGGCGGTAGCCGGCGAGCAGATCGGGGTCGACGACCACCGCTCCGTCCGACACCGTGGCAATCAGCGCATCGAGGTCAACCCTGCTCTCGTCCACCTGTCAACGCTAACCCGGTCGGGGCGCCGGTAGGGGCGAGACGCTGGTGATCATCCGTCCAGGTCGGCTGCCCGGTGGGTGCCGGTCACCATGCCGGGAAGCGGCGAATTGTGATCCAGCGCGCCGGGTTGGTGTATACGGCGTCCAACCCGTCACAATGCTCGTAACGGGTGTGCCGGCCACGATTCCGCACCGGGCACCCGGCGTGTTTCGAGTTCCGCTCCACGGTGTGCCGCTCGCGCAGTGCGTTTCCTCCGAGACGCCGCGTCGCACCGTCTGTCGCCGGGAGGGCCGGAAGATGATGGAACCGCAGGACCGAAGCGAACTGGTCGCCGCCCTGCTGGCCGCCGAGTACGCCGACGCGGGCATCGATCCCGACGCGATGCGCCTCGTCCACGCGGGCGAGCACGAGCAGTGGCTGTCGGCGCTGGAAGCGACCGGCATGTTCGGTGTCCGCGCGCTGGCCGACATCGCCGCGGAGTGGACGGCCGACCCGGCCCTGCTGCGTGACGCCCTGCTCACCGAGGCCGACGAGTTCACCCGCCGCCGGTGCCTGAGCGTCTGGGCCACGCTGGATCAGCGGCCTGCGCCCGGCGGCGAGGCGGCGCGGGCGCGGGCCATCGCCCTGCACCGCTGAGCCCGGCCGTTCGCTTCCAGCTCACCCTGACGTCACCTGGCGCTGGCAGGCTGGGCCGCGTGGAGCAGCACGCGAGTGTCACCGACTCGATCGCCGACCGGTTCACCCGCTGGTGCGAGGCGGTCGTCGCCCGGCTGCCCTTCGGGCTGGACCGGATCGTCCCCCCGACCCTGCTCGGCTTCGCGCTCATCAACAGCTTCACCTTCGGCGTCGACCTGCTGTTGCTGACCCTGCTGCACGACGGGCTCGACCTGCCGGTGTCGCTGTCGATCTCGCTGGCCTACATCGTCGCCTTCGGCCTGGCCTTCCTGCTCAACCGCACCTTCAATTTCCACTCCCACGCCCCGATGGGCAAGCAGGCCGTCGTGTACGCGGTGGTGGTGCTGGTGAACTATCTGGCGTTCATCCTCGGCGTCGGCTCCGGATTGGTCGCGCTGGGGGTGGAATACCACGTCGCGAGGCTGCTCGCCGGTGCCTGCGAGGCGGTGTACATGTACTCGGCGATGCGCTGGATCGTGTTCCGGCGCAAGCGATCAGCGGATCCGGTCGCCGTCGACCGGTGAGCCGCCGCGCAGCACCTCGGTGCGCCCGCCCGCGACCACGACGACATCGTCGTCGGTGAGCGCCCAGTGCGCGACCCCCTCGTCTCGGTACCTGGCGAGCAGGCGCGGCGCCTCCCCGTCGGGATCGGTGGCCGAGTCGAGATGCACGACGAAGCGGCGATCCACCAATCCCAGTCCGTCCCAGCGTGGTTCGACGCCGGTGGCGGGCAGCACCTCGGCCGGATCGTCCATCGTCTCCAGGCCGCGCAACGAGGGCGCCAGCAGGCAGGCGCCCGCGGAATAGCCCGCGTAGGCCAGCGCGTCCTCGCGCAGCAGGGCGGGCAACACGGAATCCGCTCCGCTGCGGGCGAATTGGGCGCGCAGGACGAAGGTGTTCCCGCCGCGCACCCACACGGCGCCGAAGTCGCGCAGCCGCCGCTCCAGCTGTCCCGGCTGTCCGGCGTAGTCGCGCAGATCCACCACCTCCGGTGTGTAGCCCCGCTGCCGCAGCGGAGTCACGTCGCTGGTGACCGACGCCGACCACGCGGCGGGCCACGCGTCGCAGGCATTGGGGATCACCGCGATCCGCGCGGCCGGGCCGACGAGCTCGGCGAACCGGTCGGCGAACGCGCCGAAGCGATAGGACGCCAGGAACAGGCGCATCAGATGGTGAAGGCCAGATTCCGTACCAGGCGCTCGCCGAGGGCGGTGTCGCCGTCGAGGGTGATCTGGTCGCGGTGCGCGTCGGCGGTGGTCCGGCCGCCGCGCAGCCGCGCGAACAGTCCGGAGTCCAGGCCGATCGTCGCGGTGGGCGCGCCATCGGCCTCGTCGAGGACGGCGCCGCGCCCGTCGATCACCGCCAGGTTGATCTGCCGCGGCACCGCGCCGGTGAGCTCGATGGTGACCCGCGACCCCTCCGGCGCCTTGGCGCCCTTCACCAGCGGACGGCCAAGTCCCATGGTGAGTTCGGTGTAGGCGGTCTCGGCGCGCTCGCCGCCCTCGGCGACGGTGCGCCCGATCCCGTCGGCGAGATCGAGTTCGTGCATCCAGCAGTCGAACAGCCGTACCCGCATGAACCGGCCGTACGGCACCTGCCCGACCGGCGAGACCGTCGGCGCCTGCCAGGCCTGCTCGTCCATCGCGACGAGTGCCGCGCGCCGGCGATCGGTCACCTCGTCGAACAGGGCGAGCAGTCGCTTGCCCGAGAGCGGCCGCAGCCGATCGACCCAGATCTCGTTGAGCACCGCGACCTCGTTGCGCACGTGCGGCAGGGTCCGCACATCGGTCTTGGGCCGCAGCGGATCGTGCGGCGGCGGGGTCTCACCGAGCAGCCAGGACTCGGTGCCGACCACATGCGCGACCACATCGAACAGCGTCCACCCCGGCAGCGGCGACGGCCTGCGCCAGGCGTTCTCGTCCAGATCGGCGACCAGGATGCCGATGGCCTCCCACTGCTGTGCGAGCAGATCGGTGAGCTGCTCGCGGTCGGGCGTGCGTTGGGTCATCCCTGTGCTCCTTCTGCGTGGGCCAGCGCGGTGAGTCCGGCGCGGATCGCCGCCGCGGTCGACTCGGTGTCGTGCGGACGGCGCAACAGGAAGCCCTTCGCGAAGCTGAGTTTGTCACCGTGCCTGCGCGGAACCACGTGCAGGTGCACATGGCCGACGGTCTGAAAGGCCGCGGTGCCGTCGTTGAGCACGAGGTTGGCGCCGTCGCTGGCCAGGCCGCCGCGGCGCAGGGCGCGCGCGAGCCGATGACCGGTGCGGAAGACCTGCGCGCCGAGATCGGGATCGAGATCGTCGAGCTCGGTGGCGTGCCGCTTCGGGACGACGAGCGTGTGCCCGCGGGTGATCGGCCGGATGTCGAGGAAGGCGCAGACCGCGTCGTCCTCGAAGACCTTGGTCGCCGGCGCGGTACCCGCCACGATCCGGCAGAAGACGCAGTCGTTCACAGCCTCGACCCTACGGTGTGGACATGACGCGCGTCACGTCCGGCCGACTACCCGGTCGTTCGACCAGGATTCGGACCCGGAGGTAAGTAGCCCACCACGGTGTGCGTTCTTGTCCGGCCCTACCTGCGGCGACGAATCTGATCATGGACGCGGACCCGCGTCCGACGGCAAGAAGGGGCGTCAACTTGGCGAAACAGGTCGGCTCTGTCCGATTCGGGGTTCCGCTGTCCAGCACTCCGCTGTGACGGGCATCTCGGCTAGGCTCACCGCGAGCCGAGTACAGTTGCGAGGATTTCAGCCGAACTTACTCGCAAGTAATATCGGCTGACCCGTTGTTCCCAGGCTCGAAGCCAGCACGAAAAGGAAGTCTGACTAGTGGAGACAACGCAAAACGTTGGCGAGGGTTCGCCGCGCGGCGCGCGTGTCGGAGTCGTTCGCGAGTCCGGCGCGGGTGAGCGGCGGGTCGCTCTGGTGCCCAAGATCATCCCCGCCCTGACCAAGCAGGGCGTCGAGGTGGTCGTGGAAGCCGGTGCGGGCCTCGGCGCGCTCATTCCCGACGCCGCCTATGTGGAGGCGGGCGCGACCATCGGTGACCCGTGGTCCGCCGAGGTCGTCGTGAAGGTGGCACCGCCCAGCGATGCCGAGGTGGCCAAGCTGTCCTCCGGGCAGACGCTGATCGGATTCCTCGCGCCGCGCAACGCCGACAACCAGATCGGCGCGCTGAAGTCCGCGGGCGTGCAGGCGTTCGCGGTGGAAGCGATTCCGCGTATCTCGCGGGCGCAGGTGATGGACGCGCTGTCCTCGCAGGCGAACGTGGCCGGCTACAAGGCCGTGCTGCTCGCCGCGTCGGAATCGACCAGGTTCTTCCCGATGCTCACCACCGCCGCGGGCACCGTGAAGCCGGCGACGGTGCTGGTGCTCGGCGTCGGCGTTGCCGGTCTGCAGGCGCTGGCCACGGCCAAGCGTCTCGGTGGCCGCACCACCGGCTACGACGTGCGCCCCGAGGTCGCCGACCAGGTGCGTTCGGTCGGTGCCCAGTGGCTCGACCTCGGCATCGACGCCGCCGGTGAGGGCGGGTACGCCCGCGAGCTCACCGAGGAGGAGAAGGCCAAGCAGCAGCAGGCGCTCGAGGACGCGATCAAGGGCTTCGACGTGGTGATCACCACCGCACTGGTGCCCGGCCGTCCGGCGCCGCGCCTGGTCACCGCCGCCGCCGTGGAGGGCATGAAGCCCGGCAGCGTGATCGTCGACCTGGCCGGGGAGACCGGCGGCAACTGCGAACTCACCGAGCCCGGCGAGATCGTCGTCAAGCACGAGGTGACCATCGCCTCGCCGCTGAACCTGCCCGCGACCATGCCCGAGCACGCCTCGGAGCTGTACTCCAAGAACATCGCCGCGCTGCTGGAACTGATGCTGGTCGACGGCAAGCTCGCGCCCGATTTCGACGATCAGGTGCTCGCTGACTCCTGCGTCACCCGTGAGGTGGAAGCCTGATGTACACCGAACTTCTCGCCAATATCGCGATTCTCGTGCTGTCCGGCTTCGTCGGATTCGCCGTCATCTCCAAGGTGCCCAACACCCTGCACACCCCGCTGATGTCGGGCACCAACGCCATCCACGGCATCGTCGTGCTCGGCGCGCTGGTCACGCTGGGCAATGTCAAGGACCCGTCGCTGCTGGTGCAGGTGATCCTGTTCGTCGCCGTGGTGTTCGGAACGCTGAACGTCATCGGTGGCTTCGTGGTCACCGACCGCATGCTCGGCATGTTCAAGGGTAAGAAGAAGGCGGCCGAGTGATGCACGCAGTCGACAACATGACCTACCTGGTCAACGGCCTCTACATCGTGGCCTTCTCCATGTTCATCTACGGCCTGATGGGCCTGACCGGTCCCAAGACCGCCGTGCGCGGCAACCAGATCGCCGCGGTCGGCATGGCCATCGCCGTGATCGCCACGCTGATCTCGGTGCGGCACGCGGACATGATCAACTGGATCCTGATCGGCGCGGGCCTGGTCGTCGGTGTGGCACTGGGTGTTCCGCCCGCCGTGCGCACCAAGATGACCGAGATGCCGCAGCTGGTCGCCGCGTTCAACGGTGTCGGTGGTGGCACCGTCGCGCTGATCGCGTGGGCCGAGTTCATCGACAGCTCGGGCTTCTCCGCGCTGCACAGCGAGCCCAACATCCACATCATCATCGGTTCGCTGTTCGCCGCGGTGATCGGTTCGGTCTCGTTCTGGGGCTCGATCATCGCCTTCGCCAAGCTGCAGGAGATCCTGTCCGGCAAGCCGATCGGCATCGGCAAGCTGCAGCAGCCGCTGAACCTGCTGCTGCTGGTCGGCGCGATCGTGTGCGCCGTGGTGATCGGCCTCGGCGCCGACAACGGTGGCGTCTCGCAGCTGTGGATGATCGGCCTGCTGGTGCTGGCCGGTGTGCTCGGCCTGATGGTCGTGCTGCCCATCGGCGGCGCGGACATGCCGGTCGTCATCTCGCTGCTCAACGCGCTGACCGGCCTGTCGGCCGCCGCCGCCGGCCTGGCGCTGAACAACACCGCGATGATCGTGGCGGGCATGATCGTCGGCGCGTCCGGCACCATCCTGACCAACCTGATGGCCAAGGCCATGAACCGCTCCATCCCGGCCATCGTCGCCGGTGGCTTCGGTGGTGGCGGCGGCGCGGCCGGTGGCGGCGCCGGTGGCGAGAACAAGCAGGCCAAGGCCACCTCGGCGGCCGACGCCGCGATCCAGATGGCCTATGCCAACCAGGTCATCGTGGTGCCCGGCTACGGCATGGCCGTCGCGCAGGCCCAGCACGCGGTCAAGGAGATGGCGTCCCTGCTCGAGGGCAAGGGTGTCGAGGTCAAGTACGCGATCCACCCGGTCGCCGGTCGTATGCCCGGGCACATGAACGTGCTGCTGGCCGAGGCCGAGGTCTCCTACGACGCCATGAAGGAAATGGACGACATCAACGGCGAGTTCAACCGCACCGACGTGGTGCTGGTGATCGGCGCCAACGATGTCACCAACCCGGCCGCCCGCGAGGACTCCTCGTCTCCGATCTACGGCATGCCGGTCCTCAACGTCGACCAGGCCAAGAGCGTCATCGTGCTGAAGCGCTCGATGAACTCCGGCTTCGCCGGCATCGACAACCCGCTGTTCTACGCCGACCACACCTCCATGCTGTTCGGCGACGCCAAGAAGTCCGTCGGTGCGGTCACCGAGGAACTGAAGGCGCTGTAAGACACGCGGTCTCGCAGACGGGCCCCGCTGTTCTCCGGAACAGCGGGGCCCGTCGCTTTGTGTCCAGGGCCGCTCGATCGGTTGTGTCGCGCACCACATTCCCGTTACTCTCTTGATTGAGACGATGTCGTCTCAATCAGCGAGCCGGGCAACCCGGTGTGGAGAACGGAGCCCTCGACGATGAGGTCACCCACTCGCCGGGCCTGCGTGCTGTCGGCCGTCATGCTGGTCGTCGCGGCACTCGTCGCGGGATTGTCGAGTGCCACCGCCAGCGCGGAGGGCATCGGTCCCGGTACCACTGCGCAGAGCGTTTTCGACCAGCCCGGTCCACATCCGGTGGCCACCACGACGGTCACCAATCCCTGCCAGGAATCGGTCGCCGGGATGATCGCGCACCTCACCGTGCACCTGTTCGGCAACCGCGACGACGCGCGCTGCACCCAGGCCTTTCCCTACGGATTGCAGTCGCCCGTCGGCGTGAACACCTACTACCCGGCCGACATCGGCGAGCTGGACAAGGCGCCGCTGATCCTGTTCGAGGGCGGGATCACCGCGAACCCGGGCATGTACGACACCCTGGCCCGGCAATGGGTGAGTCACGGGTTCGTCGTCGTGATCCCGTACGACTTCGTCAATTCGCTGGTCCACCTGCCCGCGGCGGGCCTGGCGGCGGCGATCGTACAGAATCGCGATCCCGGCTCGCCACTGTTCGGCCGGATCGATCTGAGCCGCACCGTACTGGGCGGGCACTCCGCGGGCGGCGGCGCGTCGTTGCAGGCGGCGGCATTGTTCCCGCCGATCGCCGAGGTGATCGATCCGGACTTCGCGGTGATCGGTGTACTGGCCATCGAGCCGGGACCGGTGGGCATCGGCGCCCTGATCAATGTGCCGACGCTGTTTCTCACCGGCTACAACGATTTCGTCGTCCCCGACTTCGCCTGGGTGCGCTGGTGGCAGTACAACCTCACCTTCCACGCCCCCGCCTGGATCGCGAATGCCCGTGGGGTGAGCCATTTCTCGCCCGTGGACGGCCCCGGCGCCTATCTGTCGTCCGGGACGGCGGTGGCGTGGCTGAAGTACCTCGCCTTCGGTGACGAGACGGCCCGCCGATTCTTCGTCGGGCCCGACTGGCTGCTGCGGTCCGACCGGACCTACTACAGCGTCGAGCGCAATCCGCGGGCCGACGCCCTGCGATGACCTCGGGGCGGTGACCGGCTGATCGCCGCCGACTATCTGCGCGCGGCGACCACCGGCACCACCGCGAATGCGCTCGGCAACACCCCGCGCCGGCCCGACCCACTCAGAACGGCGGGTGGTACCCGCGGATCCCCGGCAGGTCCAGATAGGGACAGTCGGTGGAGCCGGTGCGCAGGGTGGCGGTGGTGTCGCCGGGCGCGATCCACAGGAGCTTGCCGCTGTCGAGCCAGGGCCGCAGCTCGAAGTCGCGGCTGTTGGTGTGCCAGTTGTCGTCCCAGGCGGCGTACCGGCGCGGCGCTACGGCCACGTCGTAATGGTCGCTGCCCCAGACCGGTTCGAGCGCGAGGCCGCGCGGCCGGTGGACCGAACAGTGGTAGGTGATCGCCCACCCGGTGTGCGGGCCGACCGGCACTTCGCTGATCACGGCCCGCATCTCGGGATGCTCGAGTGCTTCGGTGTAGACGTAGGGGACGCCGGGGCCGACTCTGCGCCGGAACGGCGCGGGGGCGGGCGGACCGTCGAGCCGCATCGCGCCACCCATCAGCAGCCAGGTGTGTGGCACCGGGTCGGTCCGGCGCACCGGGTTGCACGCGTTCCAGAACCACCCGTCGACGTCGACGATGTCGAGCGGCCAGTACACCAACCGGTCGCTGAACGGGCAGCGCGAGACCACGATGTCGGGTAGTAGTTCCCGGTACCTGGCATGCAGCGCGACGAACCCGTGGTACGCCGCGAAGCCGTCCTCGGTCGCGCCGAGCTCCTTGTACAGCGCGGTGAGCCGGTTGCCCTCCGCGAGCAACTCCGCGCGCTCGGTGCGAAACGGTTCGATTCCGACGATCTGACGCATCGCTGCCCCCACTCCCACGCGACTGTCGCGGAACCGACTGTGCCACAGCCTGACTCCGGCGCCAACTGTCGTGCTGTGTGGGCGCCGAAACAGCGGACACCCCGCCCACCGGAATTCCGGCGGACGGGGTGTCTGTGGTGTCGAAACCGCTGGACGCTACTTCTTGAAGCGCTCGGCCAGCAGGTCGAGGGTCGCCATGGCCTGGCGGTAGTCCGGGCGCTTGCTGGCCGCGGGCAGCTCGTAGACCTGGTTCTGCTGGAAGGCGGGCAGGATGGCCAGGGCCGGGTCGGCCTTCAGCTGCGGGATGTCGCGGCCGCCGTCGAGGAGCAGGACGAACAGGTTCGGGGCGTCGACGACGGTGCTCAGCAGTTCGGGGCTGAAGGTGACCCAGTCACCGGCCTGGGTGCGGGGCGGGTTGCCCGCCTTGGCCTCGATCTTGTCGTCGATGGTGAAGCCGACCGCGGCGAGCAGGTTGGCCAGCGGGGTGTTGGGGGCCAGCAGGACGGGTTTGCCGTCGGCCTGGGACTGCATCACCGCCGCGGCGCCCTGCGGCACCTTCAGCGCGGCCTTCACCTCCTTCACCCGGTCGTTGTAGGCGGTGATCATGGGCTCCACCTTCTCGGGGCGGTTCACGAAGTCGGCCACCGTCTTCAGCTGGTCCTGCCAGTTGGCCAGGTCGGAGGGGACCAGGGCGGTGGGTGCCACGGCGCTGAGCTTGTCGTAGTTCTTGATCGTCTGCAGGCCGGGGAAGCCGGGTCCGCCGCCGATGATCAGGTCCGGCCGCTGGGCGGCGATGAACTCGAGGTTCAGGTC
Source organism: Nocardia sp. NPDC050717 (assembly GCF_040654275.1). Lineage (NCBI taxonomy): Bacteria > Bacillati > Actinomycetota > Actinomycetes > Mycobacteriales > Nocardiaceae > Nocardia > Nocardia sp. NPDC050717. The sequence goes on along the minus strand of NZ_JBFAHR010000003.1, from coordinate 59,867 downwards.
GTCACCGGAGGGCACGGCTTCGACGCCCTGCTCCTTGGCGTCGGCGGCCCACGCGGGCGGGAACTCACCGGGCCCGAGGGTGACGCCGAGAATGCGCGGGTCCGCGGCCTTCACCTTGGCGTCGAGGTCGAAGAGGAAGCCGGCGAGGGCGCCGTTGAGGACCACGATGCGCTGAGGGTCGGCGGGCACGGTGATCGGGCCCTTGGCGGTTTCCACCTGGCGGGTGCCGGTGTCGGCCGCCTCGTCGGAGGTGGAGCTGCCGCAGCCCACGGCCGTCGCGGTCACCGCGACGATCAGGAGTGCGACGGCGGCACGCATGCGTGCCGTCATTCGGTGCGCTGACATGGAGTGTTTCCTTCTTTCTTCCAGGTGGAGGTTCAGGTGCGGATCGCGGGATCCACGTCGAGGAGCGCGGCGACCTCGGGCCAGCCGGCCGGCATCGCGATCTCGTTGTGTGTGTAGGGAAGTCGCCGGACCACGAGTCGCGCGCCCGCGGCCTGCCACCCGGTGAGCTGGGCGTGCACGCGTTCGGGTTCGAGGCCGTTGTCGGCGCAGTACAGGGCCATCGGTCCGTCGTACGCGGGCGACTCCGACTCGGTGACCATGCGCAGCAGCTCGGTCGCGGCGTGGACCACGACCGCCGCCAATTCGGCGGGGTACTCACCGATTTCGGGGACGAGCGCCTCCATCCCGGAGGGATCGGCGAGGGTCGCGGCGGCCCGCTCGGTCAGGTTCGACAGCGGATGCGAGTCGAGCAGCCCCACGTATCCCACCTGCTCACCCTCGGCGACCAGGATGTCGGCCATCGCGTGGGCGATGTTGCCGCCCAGCGAGTAGCCGAGCAGGTGGTAGGGGCCGTGCGGCTGGATGCGGCGGACGGCGTCCAGGTAGTAGCGGGCCAGGTCGTCGAGCGTGCGGGTCTGCGTCTCCGGTGCGGTGAGCTGGGGCATCTGCAGGCCGATGATCGGACGGTCGGCGCGCAGCAGGCGGGCCAGCGGCGCGTATTTCCATGCGGTGCCGCCGATCTGGTGAATGCAGAACAGCGGCGGAGCCGAGCCCTCGGCGCGCAGCTCGAGCACGGGGTCGAGGCGGCTGCGCAGACTCGCGAGACCGTCCTCCGGTCGCTGCCCGGTGTCGCCCTGCGCGCCGATCCGGGCCGCGAGTGCTCGCGGCGTCGACGCGGAGAAGACATCGTCGAGCACGGCGGGCAGGTCGGCGCGCGTCAACCGGCCGACAAGGCGTACCGCGAGCAGCGAGTGCCCACCCTGCTCGAAGAAGTCGTCGTCGGCGCCGATGTCGTCGATCGACAACACCGCGGCCATCGCCGCGCGGATGGTCGTGAGCAGTCCGCTGTCCGGTGCGGTGACCGAGCCGACAGCGGGGGCGTCGCCAGATATGGACCCTGCGGTGCCGGTGGGGGCAACGACCGTCCGGCCGACGTCTGCCGTGATGCGAACGGTGCCGACTGCCGCGGCGGTGCCGGGCGAGAACTGATCCGTTCCCCGGGACGCCCGGGTGGTGACGGACTCCGGCGCGGGGAGCTCATTGCGGGCGATCTTCTCCGTGGCGGTGCGCGGAACCTGGTCGAGGACCACGAACGCGGACGGAATCATGTACGCGGGCAGGGCGGTCCGGATCCGCTCGCGCACCGCGCCGGTGTCGAGCGTGACACCGGAGCTGGGCACGAGGTAGGCGACGAGGCGCTGGTCACCCGGTGTGTCCTCGCGCAGCAGCACCACCGCGTGCGCCACCCCGGCACAGCTCAGCAGGGCCGACTCGATGTCGCCGAGTTCGATGCGCTGGCCGCGCAACTTCACCTGGCTGTCGGTGCGGCCGACGTACTCGAGCTCGCCGTACGGATTCAGCTTCACCAGATCGCCGGTGCGGTACATCCTTTCGCCGTTGCCGCCGGGGTCGGCGACGAAGGCGGCCGCGCTCAGATCGGGGCGGGCGAGGTAGCCGCGGGCCAGCCGCACACCGGTCATGTAGAGCTCGCCGACAGTTCCGGCGGGCACCGGTCGCAACTGGTCGTCGAGAATGCGGACGGGATCGGCGGGGGCGCCCACCGGCACCGAGGCGGTGTCGGCGTCGACGGTCTCGTGGAAGGTGAAACCGATGGCTGCCTCGGTGGGACCGTAGAAGTTGTACACGGCGGTGCCGGTGAGCGCGCGCATGCGCTGGGCGGTCGCGGGCGGCAGGACCTCGCCGCCGGTGAGCACGCAGCGCAGATCGGCGCACCCCGACAGGTCGGCCTCTTCGGCGAGCACGGTCAGCATGGACGTGGTCATCCACATCGCGGTCACCCGCTCCGCGCGCATGAGCTCGGCCTGGTAGTAGGGATCGCGGTGACCGCCGGGCCTGGTCAGCACGATGCGGGCGCCGACGTGCAGCGGCAGGAACATCTCCATGAGCGAGGCGTCGAAGATCGGCGGGGTGCGGTAGAGCATCGTGTCGCCGGGCCCGAACCGGCACTCGCGCTGCAGCCAGGTGAAGGTGGAGACGATGGCGGCGTGCGACAGGCTCACGCCCTTGGGCGTTCCGGTGGAGCCGGAGGTGAACAGCAGGCACGCCGTGTTCGCGGGGCGCAGCGATGCGCGCCGGTCGGCGTCGGTGAGCGGGCCATCGCCGAACCCGGTGGTGTCCGCCTCGTCGAGCGAACGCAGAACCAGTGCGGGAGTAGCGGTGTCGAGGATCTTGTCGATGCGTTGCGCGGGCTGCTCCGGGTCCACCGGCAGGTACACACCGCCTGCCCGGCAGATGGCGTGCGCGGTGACGACGGAGTCGATGGTCCGTGGCATGGCGACGGCCACCACGGTCTCGGGGCCGACGCCGTGCGAGATGAGCCACCGGGCAAGGCGATTGGCCCTTGCCTCGAACTCCTGGGCATCGATGGTGATGCCGTCGGCCGTGATCGCCGGAGCCGTCGGAGCGACGGGAAGACCCCAGTCGGCGAGCGTGGTCCCTTGCGGGTCCTGTTGCAGCGCCGCGTTTCTCGGACCTTTCCGCGCCTCAGCAGCGCCTGCTTGCTGGGCAAGGGTGGCGGCCGTCGACGCGATGCTCGCTGTCGGCGGCGTGGTGCCGGCCGCTGACGTGGGTGCGGCGGCTGTCGAGTCCGACGGGGCGGAGTCGGTCGGTGCCGACTGGAGGAAGGCGCCCGGCCGGACATCCGCCGTCGTCGTGACGGCGGTCAGGATCGTGGAGATCCGATCGGAGATCTGGGGGAGTGTGCTGTCGTCGACGGCGGCGCGGTCGTACCAGATCACCAGCTCCAGGTGGTCGCCCGGCGGGGCGATCAGGGTGAGCGGGTAGTGGGTGTTGCCGTGGTTGTGGAACTCGCCGCGCCGCAGGTCGTGCGAGTCCGGTTGCCCGGGGCCGGAATTGGGGAAGTTCTCGAACGCGACCAGGGTGTCGAAGAGGGTGCCGAGGCCCGCGATCCGTTCGATCTCCGCGAGCCCCGCGTAATCGAATTCCTGCATGGCGAACTGGTTCTCCTGCAGGTCGGCCAGCTGGTCGAGCAGTGCGCGGTCGAGATCGAAGGCGCAGCGCACCGGCACGGTGTTGGCGAACAGGCCGACCATGCCCGAGACGCCGGGCAGTTCGGCGGGGCGCCCGGACACGGTCGCGCCGAACACGACATCGGTGCGGCCGGTGAGCTCGGCGAGCACCAGTGCCCAGGCACCCTGGACGAGGGTGTTCATCGTCAGGCCACGACGGCGGCCGAGTTCGGCCAGCTCGGCGGCGAGCGCGGTGGACAGCGGAACCTGCCACTGCCGGAATTCGCGCTGATGGGACGTGTCGGTGCGCACCAGTGTGGGTGCGGCGAGCCCGGCCAGCCGTCGTGCCCAGGCCGCGCGGACGGCGGCGCGGTCGCGGGTCCCGATCCAGGCCAGGTAGTCGCCGTACGAGGAGGCGGGCGGCAGTTCGTCGCCGTGGTAGGCGGCCAGGACCTCGCGCAGCACGATCGGGGTAGACCAACCGTCGATCACGAGGTGGTGGGTGTTGAGCACCAGGCGGTGCGCGTCACCGGGCATCCGGATCATGGTGGCGCGCAACATCGGCGACCGGTCCACCGCGAAGCGGTGCCGTGTCGCCTCGGCCTCCAGCAGGTCGGCCGCGGCTCGCGCGGCGCGCACGGGCAGCCCCGACAGGTCGACCTCGCGCCAGGGCATCCCGACCGCGCGGGGCACGGCCTGCACCGGCTGCTCCAGTCCCTCGTAGTGGAAGGCGGCCGCCATCGTCGGGTGCCTGCCCACCACCGTGTCGAATGCCGCCGCCAGCCGGGCGCTGTCGAGCGGTCCGTGCAGGTCGACGCGCGCGCTCAGGGCGTAGACGTCGTCGGCGCCGTCGCGAATCGCGTGGAACAGCAACCCTTCCTGCAGCGGCGAGAGCGGCAGCAGTTCGGCCAGCGGGCCGTGCGCGGCCTCCAGCGCGTCGATGGTGTCCTGGTCGACGGCCACGCCGGGGGCGTCCGACGGGGTGAGCCCGCCGGGGAACAGCGCGGCGTGCGCGGCGAAGGCCTCCAGCGCCAGCGCGAAGTGCCGCTGGAGCTCGGCCACCCGGTCGGCACCGAGTATCCGGCCCGCCGCGGTCCACTCCACGGCGAGGCGGGCGGCGCCCGGCTGCGCACCTGCCGGCTCGTGCACGAAGACATTGAGGGCGAGCACCTCGGTGAGTGCCTTCTCCGGTGGTTCGGTCACCGCGAACGGGTCGTCCTCGGGCAGGCTCCAGCCCGCGGCGCCGCCGCCACCGAACCGGCCCAGGTAGTTGAGCAGGACCTCCGGCGCGCGCCGGTCGGCGAAGCGCGGCGCGGTCACCGGATCGAGTCGGCGCAGCACCCCGTACCCCACGCCGTTGCCGGGCACGGCCCGCTTGGCCTCCTTGACCGCGCGCAGCAGGCGCCCTGCCGCCGCGCCGCCGGCCAGCGCCTCGGCGAGCCCGGCCTCGTCGGTGATGCCGGTCGCGGGGGTCCACACCGGGAACTCGCTGGTGAACCAGCCGACGGTGCCCGCGAAGTCGGTGTCGGGTCGCAGCGCCTCGCGCCCGTGCCCCTCGACGGTGACGGGCCTGCCTGGCTCGAGTGTGTCGCCGCGCTCGCGGCGCCAGGCGTTGAGCGCCAGCATCAGGGCCGCGAGCAACACCTCGTCGGTCTTCACCCGGTAAGCGGCGGGGAGCGCGGTCAGCAGCGCGTCGGAGACCGCCGGATCGGCGAAAGTCCTTGTCTGCTCAGCGGTCTCGACGCGGTCGGCTACGTGATCGAGCGGTCGGTCACCGAGAGTCGGGACCGTGCTGTCGCCGAGCGCGTGCTCCCAGTGCGCCAGCTCCGCGCGGTAATCGCCCGCGGCGCCGGCTTCGGCGAGCAGCGTGGCGTACCGCCGCCACGAACTTCCCTTCGCGGGCAACCGCACTGGGCGTCCTTCGCGGGCGGCCGCGCACGCCTCGTACAGTTCGGGTACCAGGACGCGCCACGAAACCCCGTCCACCACGAGGTGATTCGCGACCAGCACCAGCTTGTCGGCCGTCCCCGGCGCGGTCCGCACCAACGCCGCTCGAAGCTGAATTCCCGCCGAGGGATCCAATTCCGCGGCGAGGCCGATCGCCACCGCCGCGATCGGCGAGTCCGAACCGGCGGCGGTGTGGCTCGGTCGCGACGGTGTACTCGACCCGGCTTCCGTGACGAGTCGTGGCCCGGTGTTCGGGCTTTCGACAGCGGCGGGCACTCGGGTGGTCTCGGCACGCCTCGGGGTAGCCGCGTGCTCTCGGTGCGCCGTCGCGTCGGCGGCCGTCGTACGGGCTGTGGCGCCGGAGCCCTTAGCGCTAGGTGCGGTCAGCGGTGCGCCCTGTGATGGAGCGGCGGAGATCCCGGTGGGCCGGGTCGCATCCGCGGTCTCCGTCCCGTGCCGGCCACCGGCCGAGTCGACTGCGCTGCGTCCGGGCGAGGGGATGCCGCGCCCGTCCTCGGCGGGAAGCGAGTCATCGAGCACCAGTTCGTGGATCAGGTCAGATGCACCCACGGTGCCGACGCCCACGACCTCCAGCCCGGGGTCGCCGTCCGCATCGCGCAGGACGAGGCGCAGGGCGTCGTGCCGGTCCAGCAGGGTTTGCAGGCCGGTCGTGAGGTGGTCGAGGGTGAGGTCCTCGTGCAGGGTCAGGGCCGTCCACTGGGCGTACCCTGCGATGGCGGCGGGGCTCGGATTCGCCGCCAGGAGCGCCGCCACCATGGGCGGGATCGGGACCGGGCCCGTCGCCTCGTCCGGGGCAGGGGCTGCCACCTCGGCGGCGGTCATCTGGGCGGTGGCGGCGATGGTGGCCAGGTCACGCTGGGCGAGCAGGGTTTTCGGCTGGACCTCCCAGCCGAGGGCGCGCAGGCGGCTGCTCACGCCGATGGCGGTGATGCTGTCGCCGCCGAGCCCGAAGAAGTCGTCGGTGGCGTTGACCTGCGCCAGGCCGAGCGCCGCACCCACCACACCGCACAGGGCCCGCTCCTGCTCGGTGCGGGGCGGACGGCCGGTCGAGGTGAACTGCGGCGCGGGCAGGGCGGCGCGGTCGAGTTTGCCGTTGACGGTGGTGGGCAAGGCGTCGAGGATCACGAGCGCGGAGGGGACCAGGTGGTCGGGGACCAGGGTGGTCAGCAGCTGGCGCAGGGCATCGGGGTCGAGGAAGCGGCCCGCTTCGGGCACCAGGTAACCCACCAGGCGGGTGCTGTCACCGGACTTGCGGACGGTGGCGGCCGCGGCCGCCACCCCGGGCAGCGCGCCGAGGGAGGCCTCGACCTCGCCCAGTTCCACGCGGTAGCCGCGCACCTTGATCTGCGCGTCGGCACGCCCGAGATAGTCGTAGCCCTTGCCGGGCAGCCAGCGCGCCCGGTCACCGGTGCGATACATGCGCTCGCCCGGCACGAACGGGTCGGCGACGAAGCGGTCCGCCGTCACCGCTACCCGGCCGAGGTAGCCACGCGCCAATTGCGGGCCCGCCAAATACAATTCGCCGACCTCGCCGTCCGGGACGAGCTGCAGCGCACCGTCGAGCAGATACGCGCGGGTCCCGGCGAGCGGCCCGCCGACATGCGGGAGTTCTCCGGTGACGGCCGCGCTGAGCGCGTCGACCGTGGCTTCGGTCGGCCCGTACATGTTGCGCGCGGCCACCTTCGACGCCACGATCGTCGACCACAGGGCGGGCGGGGTCGCCTCGCCGCCGAGCAGCAGCAGCTCGGGACGATGCGCGCTGCCGAGCAGCCCGTTGTCGATCAGGGCCGCCGCCATCGACGGTGTCGTGTCGACGACATCGATGCGATCGGCGCGCAGGGCCGCGATCTGCGCGGCGGCATCCTTCTGGATGTCGGTGTCGTACAGGTGGACCCGGTGCCCACACCACAGCCACAGCAACTGGTCCAGCGCCGCGTCGAAGGCGAAGGAGTAGGTGTGCGCGACATGCAGCTGCCGCCCGCCGACGCGGTCGGCGGTGTCGGCGTACACGGTCGAGTGGTGGTGGTGCAGCAGCTGCGCCATCGCGCCACAGGAGATCTGGACACCCTTGGGCTTCCCGGTGGACCCGGAGGTGTACACGACATAGGCCAGGTGCGCCGGGGACCGTGGCGCGGCGAGTTCCGCCGCGGTCAGCGGACCGCTCGGCAGACCGGCGATGCCAGCTTGAATCGTGGTGTCCGACAGAAGGATGAGCGCGCCGGCTCGGCCCGCACCCATCCGCCCATTCGGGACCTCGTCGCCGGTCTGCTCGCCTACCGCCCACCGATCCGCGATCTCGGCGCCGGGCCGGTGAGCTACCGCAAGGCTGTCGTCGGGCGTAGCGCCATCGCGCGGGGTGCTCGTAGTCGGGGCGCCGGACCGGACAGCGGGATCGGTGTCTTCGGTACGCGCGGTGGCCGCGCGCCGATTCGCGAACATCGTCTTCGCGACCACGTTGTCCGTCAGGATCAGCACCGGCTCCGCGTCGTCGACGATGTCGGCGAGGCGCTGGGCGGGATGGCCGATGTCGAGCATCAAGAACGCCGCGCCCGCATGCTGCACCGCCAGCAGAGCGACCACCAGGTCCACCGAGCGCGGGAGCGCGATGCCGACGATGTCCTCGGGGCCGACCGCATGCGCACGCAGGTACCGGGCCAGCCGGTGCACGCGCGCGCCGAGTTCGGCGGCCGTGAGGCGCTCGGCGCCGCCGACGAGCACGACGTCGTCGCCGCGAGCCGTGACCATGCTGTCGAAGACCTCGACGGAGTCCCCGGGTACACCGGGCAGTTCCACACCGGCCCGATCGGCGCCGAAGTCGTTCGGGTACAGGGTGATCGCGCCGATGGGCTTGTCCGCGTCGACCAGTTCGGTGATCAGCGCGACGAGCGCGTCCATGCGTCGCTGGACCGTGGCGGCATCGAGCGAGCGGGCGTCGACCTCGAAGCCGAGCTGGACCCGGTCCTCCGACAGCGGGGTGACGGTCAGACCCAGATCCTCCGGCGGACCACCGGCGACATTGCGCAGGGTGCCGGTGGCGCCGTCGAAATCGAGGGCGAAGTCGAAGGCCTTGAGGTTGATGCCGATGCCGTGCAGCAGCGCTCCGGTCTGCGCGCCGCCGAATTCGCGGGCCAGGTCCTCACCGCGAAAACGCTGATGGGCGCGCATCTCCCGCAGCGCGTCGGCCACGCGCTTGCCGAGATCGCCGAGGCGATCCTGACTGGTCACCGGAACCCGCAGGGGCAGCACGTTGACGGCCATGGACGGGGTGGTGAGGGCGGTCTTGCCGACGCGCGCCATCACCGGCAGCGCGATCACCACATCGGTCTCGCCGAGCACCCGGTGGATGAATCCCACGTACCCGGCGACGAGCACGTCGGCCCAGGTGATCCCGGCCGCCGTCGCCGCCGTCTTGACGCGGTCCATCGTCGCGGCGTCGAGGACGGCGCGGACCTCGTGGGTCCGCTCGACCACGCCCTCGGGCGCCGCACCGCGCCCGTCCAGCGGCGGCAGCGGGGTGAGCCGGTCGCGCCAGTACTCGCGGTCGTGCTGATGTGCCTGGCTCGCACGGTATTCGAGGTCCTCGGCCACCAGCGTCTCGATCGAGCCCCAGCGCAGGCGCGGCACGTCACCGCCCCGGCGCAGCGCGGTGTAGTGGGCGGCGACCCGGCGCGAGACCATGGCCGCGCTGTAGCCGTCGATGATCAGGTGGTGGTAGAGCTGGATGCACCACACGTCGGTGTCGGTGAGGCGCAGCAGGGTGTAGGTGTAGAGCTGCCGGTCGACCATCGCCCGGCACGCGGTGGCCGAGCGCGTGCGCTCGGCGGCGACGAGGCGGTGCGCGGCGGCGACCGGGTCGGCCTCGCCGCGCAGATCGACCAGGGGCCGCAGGTCGGGTTCGTGGTCGGTGATCCGCTGCCGCGGCCCGTCGGGCGTGTCGGCGAAACGCAGTCGCATCGTGTCGGTTTCGGCGATGGTGCGGCGAATCGCGGTGTCGAGCAGGGTCACATCGATCGCGTCGGCGCCGGCGATCTCGAGCACCTCGCCGACCATGTAGCTGAGCGAGTCGGGGTCGAGGCGCTGGGCGTTCCAGATGCCCAATTGCGCTCCGGTGAGCGGTAATCCGGGATGTTCGGCGCTCACGTCGTCCCGTTCCACCGAGCTCACAGCAACTCCTTCATCAACGTTCTCGCCCGTCCGCGCGCGGTCCCGGCTCGAGGACCGGGACCGCGGCGGAGGTAGGTTAGCCTAAGTTTTGTTCGTGTAGCGGATTGTGGCCCGCGTCACCGGGGCCACCGGCGACGCGGGCGAGCGATCAGGCGTCGGCTTGGACGCGGGCCGGATCGAGCTGGCGCAGCAGCTCTTCGGTGCCGGTGACGGCGCCGCACCGCCGGGCGACGTAGTTCAGCGCCATCACGTGCTCGTCGCGGCTGAAATCGGCGGTCGCGTCGTGGACGAGGAACGGGCGCACGTCACCCATGAACGCCTCGGCGGCGCTGAGCATGCAGCCCATGTGCGTGTAGACGCCGGTGACCAGCAGCTGATCGCGCTGGTAGTAGCCGAGCAGCTCGCGCAGGTCGGTGCGCTGGAACGCCGAGTAGCGCCATTTGGTGACCTGGATGTCCTGCGGCTCGGGCGCGAGGGCGTTGATCACCTCGGTGTCGGCGCCCTCCGCCATTCCGCTGCCCCAGAAGTCGGCGAGGATGCCGCGCCGGGACGGGTGCTGGTTGCCGGGCTGCATCGTGTAGATCACCGGGATGTCGAGTTCGTGGCAGCGGTCGCGCAGCCGGGCGATGTTCGCGATGAGGGTGCGGGCCGGATCGCGGTGCAGGTCGTAGGCGTCGAGGAAGTACTGCTGCATGTCGTGGACGAGCAGCGCGCAGCGCCCTGGCTCGGCGACCCAGTCGACCTGTGCGGGGGTGAACTCGTCGGCGCCGGGCATCGGATAGGGCGCGATCGGGGGGATAGGCATGACGATCTCTCGTTCGGGGGAAGCCGGCCTCAGCCGACGGTGACGGGCAGATCCGCGATACCGAGCGGACCGAGGATGCGCTGGAATTTGCCGGTGGTCTCGGCCAGTTCGGCGGCCGGATCGGACGCGGCGACGATCCCGCCGCCCGCGTGCGCGAGCAGGGCGGTGCCGTCGGCGGACAGTTCGGCGCAGCGGATGCTCACCATCCACTCGCCGTTGCCGTCGGCGTCGCACCAGCCCACCGCGCCCGCGTAGAAGCCGCGTTCGCCTTCGAGCTCGGCGATCAGGCGTGCCGCGGCGCCGGTCGGCGTGCCGCAGACCGCGGGGGTGGGGTGCAGGGCGACGGCGAGTTCCAGCGCGGACGGCCCGGCGAGCGGGACCGTCGCCGACAGGGGCGTGCCCAGGTGCCACATCGCCGGCGTGGAGGTGAGTTCCGGTGCGGGCGTGACGACGTCGGCGCACCGGTCCCTGAGCACGGCGGCGACCTGGTCGACGACGTAGCGGTGCTCGGCGTGGTCCTTGGCCGAGGTGAGCAGGGCGTCGGCGGCGGCGCGGTCGGCGTCGGCGTCGGCGAGGACGCGACGGGCCGAGCCTGCCAGCGGATGGCTCAGGACCTCGTTGCCGGTGCGGCGCACCAGGATCTCCGGGCTGGAACCGACCAGGTGGCGACCGGTGTAGCGACCGCCCGCCGCGGAGAGGTCGACGAGGAAGCCGTTCGACAGCGGATCGGAGTCGACCATCAGGTCCAGGATGTCGAGCGCCCGCACCGGTGTCGCCGACACCGCGCGAAGTGCCCTGGCCAGCACCACTTTCCGGACCGGGTGTGCCGGGTCGGCGAGGAGTTCGACCGCGGCCGCGACGCGGCGCTGGTGTTCCTCCGGCGCGGGCACCGCCTCGTCGAGCTCGAAGGCGGGCACCGGTACGTGCGGCCGGGGCAGGTGGGGCGACTCGGTGACGGTCACCGAATCCGGCGCCCACAGCGCTGTCGGTGCGCCGGGGGTGAAGGGCAGTGCGCCGACGATGTGGCTGATCCGGCCGCTGCGCAGGGCCGTCACCGCGTCGTGCGCCGAGCGGAAGATCGTCCCGCCCGCGGACGCGGACACCGTCCGCCGTGGACGGGACAACACGAAAGCGGGGTCTGAACTGTCGGTACTGATGGTGATCACCCTTTCGGTCACATATCTAGCGTTGCGCCACCGTCGACCCGCAGGTCGTGCATGGTGATGTGGCGGGCGCCGTCGGACGCCAGGAAGTCGACGGCCGACGCGATGTCGGCGGGAGCGGCGATGCGGCGCAACGGGATGCCGAGCCGATAGGCGGCGGGATCGCCGTCCAGCAGCGCGGTCTCGGCGGCCGCGTCGAGCGGGTCGCCGCCGAACATGTCGCGCAGCATCGCGGTGTCGGTGGAACCGGGGGAGACCAGATTCACGCGCACGCCCAGCGGAGCCACCTGCAGGGCGAGGGATTTGGTGAACGCGGTGGCGGCGGCCTTGGCGGCGCCGTAGGCGGCCATGCCGATCCGGGGCGTGGCCGCCGCATTGGAGGAGACCACGACGATCGCGCCGCGGCCTGCGGCGGCCATGTCGACGGCGGCGCGCTGGGTGACCAGCATGGTGCCGGTGGCGTTGACGGCCAGGCAGCGTGCCCAGCGGGCCGGATCGAGATCGAGCGGAGCGCCGTCGACCATCACGCCCGCGGCGTGCGCCAGCACCTCGACGGTGCCGTGCTCGGCGGTGAGCCGATCGTAGGCGGCGGTGACCGCGTCGGGGTCGGTGATGTCGACGGTGACGCCGTGCACCGCGGCGCGCCGCGTGGATGCTGTTGCCGCACCGGCACTTCCGGTGCGAGTGTGTTCGGTGGCATCATCGATGGACGCGGCGGTCTCGTGTACCGCCGGGTCGAGGTCCCACAGCGAGACCACCCGCTCCGCCGCCGCGAATCGCGCGGCGATCGCGGCGCCGATACCCCCGGCCGCGCCGGTGACGACGACGATCCGCCCGCTGGAATCACCCTTAGACATGAGGTTAGCCTAACCTGAATATACCGTCGGATGGTTAGCTTCCCTCATAACCTCCGGCCGCAACACCGGAATGCCCGCTGGAAAGAGGTGCTCGACTTGACCGATCCCGTACTCCCCGGCTTCACCCCGTGGCCCGCTGACCTGGCACAACGCTATCGCGACGAGAAACTGTGGGTCGGTGAGACATTCGGCGGCATGCTCGCCGCGCGCGCCGCCGCCACGCCGGATCGGATCGCGGTCCTCGACACCACGCACCGCTGGACCTACGCCGAACTGCACCACCGGGCGCGCGCCCTCGCCGCCGGGCTGGCCCGTCTCGGGATCGTGCGGGGCGAGCGGGTGCTGGTGCAACTGCCCAATCGCGCCGAATTCGTCGAGGTGATCTTCGCGCTCTTCGAACTCGGCGCGCTGCCGGTGTTCTGCCTGCCCGCGCACCGCGCCGCCGAACTCGTGCCGATCGCCAGGGCCGCCGGCGCGACCGCGATGATCACCAGCGGGACCCATCAGCGCTTCGACTACGCCGCGCTGGCCCAGTCGGTGCGCGCCGAGGTGCCCGGCCTGCGCCACGTCCTGCTCGTCCTCGACGAAGGGCAGTCCGCCCCCGAGGGCGCCCGTGACCTCGCCGAATTCCGGGACGAGCCGACGGATCTGCCGGGGCCGGACGCCGGTGACGTGGCGTTCCTGCAACTGTCGGGCGGCAGCACCGGCATCCCGAAACTCATCGCCCGCACCCACGACGACTACCTCTACAGCGTGCGCCGCAGCGCCGAGCTCTGCGAACTCGACAGCGACACCGTCTATCTCGCGACGCTGCCGGTCGCGCACAACTTCCCGATGAGTTCGCCGGGCATCCTCGGCGCGCTGTGGGCCGGTGGCGCGGTGGCGATGACGCCGGACCCCACGCCCGCGACCGCCTTCCCGCTGATCGAGCGGTTCGGCGTCACCATCACCGGCCTGGTGCCGCCCCTGGCGCGGCTGTGGACCGAGCGGGCCGAAGCGGGGGAGACCCCCGACCTGTCCAGCCTGCGCGTGCTGCAGGTGGGTGGCGCGCGCTGCCAGGACGAACTGGCCCGCCGGATCGGGCCCGCGCTCGGGGTCACCCTGCAGCAGGTGTTCGGGATGGCCGAGGGCCTGGTCTGCTACACCCGCCTCGACGACCCGATCGACGTGGTGGTGAGCACCCAGGGGCGTCCGATGTCGGCCTTCGATCAGATCGCGGTCGTCGACGACGACGGCGCCGAGGTGGCGCCGGGCGCGCAGGGCAACCTGATCACGCAGGGCCCGTACACGATTCGCGGCTACTACGACAATCCCGAGGCCGACGCCCGCAGCTTCACCGCCGCCGGGTGGTATCGCACCGGCGACATCGTCTCGGTGCGTCCGGACGGCAATCTGGTGGTCGCGGGCCGGGCGGGCGACTGGGTGAACCGGGGCGGGGAGAAGGTCTCGGCCGAGGAACTCGAGGCGCACCTGCTCGAGCACCCGGACGTGCGCGACGCCGTGATCGTCGGCACCCCGGATCCCGTTCTGGGACAGCGCATCTGCGCCTTCGTGCAGCCCGCCGATCCCGCGCGGCGCCCCACCCTCACCACGGTGCGCAAGTTCGTCCGCGGGCGTGGGGTGGCGGCGTGGAAGATGCCCGACGCGGTGGTGGTGGTCGACGAGTTCCCCGAGACCGGGGTCGGCAAGACGAGCCGCAAGGAACTGCGCCAGTTGCTCGCCGACGGCGCGCACGGGAACTGACCGCGGGCGGAGTGGCGTGCCGGGCACGCCACCCCGTCGCTCAGGCCAGCAGCTCGATCCAGGAACCGAGCACGGGATCCCCCGCGAGCGTGGGAAAGTCGATATCCGCATGGCCGGCCCCCCGCCATTTCTCCACCAGTGACATGATGCGCACCGAATCGAGTCCGGCGTCGAGCAGATCGGTCTCGGCGCTCAGCTCGGCCGCCTCGACCCCCAGCGCGGTGGCCACGTCGGCGATCACCTGTTCGTCGGTCATGGTCATTCCTCTCGATCGAAGTCGGCGACGCCGCGCTTCCAGTAGCCCGCGATGAGCGAGTCCTTGGGACCGATGCCCAGGTCGTTGCGGATGATCTTGCGGATGCCGCGCAGCACCCCGGCCTCGCCTGCCACCCACGCGTAGACGCGGTGTCCGGCAGGCACTTCCACCGTGCGCACCGCCTGCTCGAGCACGTCGCTGGTGCCCGGCTCCAGGTCGCCGCGATGCACGTAGCGCACGGTCACCCCGGCGGGCGGGTCGAGCGGGATCTCCTCCGCGGGCCCGGCCACCTCGATGAACGCCCAGCCGGTGGTGTCGCGCGGCATGCGCTCGAGCCAGCGGGCGATGGCGGGCAGCGCGGTGATGTCGCCGGCGAGCAGATAGTCGTCGTAGGTCTCCGGGATCACCACACCGCCGGGCGGACCGGCGATGTGCACCTTGGTGCCGGGGGTCACCGAGGCCGCCCAGTCGGAGGCCAGGCCGCCGGGGTGGATGACGAAATCGATGTCGAGTTCGCCGTCGGCGACGCTGTGCCTGCGCACGGTGTACTCGCGCGAGATCGGCCGCGGGTTGCCCCATTCGAGCATCGTGCCGTCGAGCTTGGGCAGCCGGAGTACGCCGTCCTCACCCGGGAAGATCAGGCGCACATGCTCGTCCGGCACGTAGCTGTGGAACGTCGCGATGTCCGGGCCGCCGAAGGTGATCCGCAGCAGCGCGGCGCCGACGGGAACGACCCGCAGCACCTCCACCTCCTGCAGGCCGATCGGGTACGGGACCTTGGCGTAGTGGTCCCCGGCGAGCACCTCGGCGATGTTCGCGGCGTAGTCACTGCGATCCTTCACCGTTTTCCTTTCTGTGCAGCGGCCCGGCGACGAGCGCCATCAGGCCGGTGAGTACCAGGACGGCGACGCCGTAGAGCACGAGCGCGCGTCCGGGAGCGAATGTCTGGCCGACGACACCGGCCACCATGGAGCCGACCGCGGTACCGGTGACCGACTGCACCATCAGCAGGCCCGACATCCGCCCACGCATGTGGTCGGGCGCGGCCTGCTGCAGCATGGCGTAGCGCAGCACCATGTTCACGGCCCTGGCCAGGCCGAACCCGGCGAGCCCGAGGAACACCAGGGCCGCGTGCGACCACAGCCCGGCCGCGATCACGCCGATCGGCATCAGCGCGAGCGAGATCAGCAGGGCCCGCCCGGTATTGACGCGGCCCATCCAGCCGCTGGTGAGCGTGCCGAGCACCGCGCCCGCGCCGGGCGCCGCGTAGAGCAGGCCGAGCGTGCCCGGTCCCGCGTCGAGTTCGACATCGGCGAAGGCGGGCAGCAGCACCAGCGGACCGCTGACGAGCATCCCGATGAGCCCGGTCGCCAGGATGAGCCGGATCGATTCGTGGCGGAGCGCGAAGGAGATGCCGGAGGCCAACTCGCGCAAGGGGTTCTGCAGGTCGCGCTGCGGGGGCGGCGACGGCCCGATCGCGGTGATCAGCCCGACCGTCGCGGTGGTGGCCAGGGCGCAGAGGAAATAGGCCGTGGCCACACCGGTTTTCGCGACGAGCAGTCCGGCGATCGCCGGGGTGACCATCGTGCCGAGGTCGGTGGTCAACGAGACCAGCGCGCCCGCGGCCGCCACCTTCTCGCGGCCGACCAGCACCGGCACCATGGCCATCAACGCCGAACCGCTGACCCCGCCCGCGAGGCCGTCGATGACGGCGGCGAGGTAGATCGCGGGCAGCACCGGATCGGGCAGGATCGCGTTCACGCCGAGCAGCAGGAACCCGAGACCGGCCGCGCTGCGCGACCACTGGATCACCGTGCGGCGGTCGTACCGGTCGGCGACCACGCCACCGGCGAGACTGCCGAAGAACAGCGCCGCCGCGGTTGTGGTGGCCACCCCGGCGACCTGCACGCTCGATCCGGTCAGCTCATAGACCTGCAGCGGCAGGGCCACCATGAGCAGCCCGATGCCGAGCACCGACACCAGCCGCGCCGCGAAGGCGCACCGGAACGCGCGCGAGGCCCGCAGCGGGCTGATGTCGATGAGCAGACCCGAGGTCACTTGAAGCGCTCCACGAGCAGATCGAGGGTGGTCATCACGGTGCGGTAGTCGGGGCGCGAGCTGGTCGCCGGCAGTTCGAAGACCTTGTTCTGCTGGAAGGAGGGCAGCGAGGCGTAGAGCGGGTCGGCACGTAGTTCGTCGAGCGAGCGGCCGCCGCTGAGCGGGATGGTGAACATCACCGGGGCGTCGATCACCGTGTTGATCAGCTCCGGGCTGAAGCTGATGAAGTCGGCGCTCTGCTCCTTGGCGGGGTTACCGGCCTTGGCCTCCACCTGCGTGTCCAGCGTGAACCCGACCTCGGCGAGCAGGGCGGGCAGCGCGGCGGTCGGCACGAAGACGGTCGGCTTCTGGCTCTTGATCGACTGGAACACCACGGTCGCGCCTGCGGGCGGCTTGATCTTGCCCTTGGCCTCGGTGAGCTTGGCCTGGTAGTTCGCGATCAGGGTGTCGACATTGGCCGGCTTGTTCACCGTTTCGGCGATGAACCGCAGCTGGTCCTGCCAGTTGGTCGTCTCGGTCGGCATCAGCACGGTCGGGGCGATCGCGCTGAGCTGGTCGTAAGCGTTGACCGACTGCTGGCCCGGGTAGCCCTGGCCGCCACCGATGATCAGATCCGGGCGCTGCGCGGCGATGAACTCGAGGTTGATGTTGTCGCCGGACGGCACGGCCTGCGTGCCCTGCGCCTTCGCGTCCTCGGCCCAGCCGGTCGGGAACTCGCCCGGCTTGTTGGGGACGCCGAGCAGCCGTGGATCGGCGGCGACGACCTTCGCCTCGAGGTCGTAGAGGTAACCGGCGAGATTGCCGTTGAGCACGACGACGCGCTGCGGATCGGCGGGCACCTTGATCGGGCCCTTCGCCGAGGGCACCTCACGGGGCCCGGCGTCGGCGGTATCGGAGGACGAGCTGCCACAGCCGGTGAGCACCGCGACCAGCGCGAGAACCAGCAGGGCGAGGGCGGCGCGGAGACGGCCCGAGGAGCGGTTGGTGAACATGGACGGGGTTTTCCTCATTTCTTCAGTGCACCGGAGCGGCGTTCTCCGCCAGCGGAATCACCAGTGGCGTACCGGTTTCCGGGTCGTCGATGATCCGGCAGCGCAGCGAGAACACCTCGTGGACCAGGTCCGCGGTGACGATCTCGGCGGGCTCGCCGGTGGCGACGATTCGTCCGTCTCGCATGGCGATCAGGTGATCGGCGTAGCGGAACGCGTGGTTGAGGTCGTGCAGGACCGCGACGACCGTGCGTCCGGAATCGCGATTGAGCGAGCGGCACAGATCCAGCAGCTGGATCTGGTAGGCGATATCGAGATAGGTGGTCGGCTCGTCGAGCAGGATGATGGGCGTCTGCTGGGCGAGCACCATCGAGATCCATACGCGCTGGCGCTGACCACCCGAGAGTTCCTCGACCGGCCGCGCCGACAACTCGGCGACCCCGGTGGCCGCCATGGCCTCCGCCACCGCCTCCTCGTCGGCGCGCGACCACTGCCGCAGCAGCGTCTGATGCGGATAGCGGCCGCGGGCGACGAGATCCGCCACCCGGATACCGTCCGGCGCCGTCGAGGTCTGCGGCAGCAGGCCGATCTGGCGGGCCAGTTCCTTGGCCGGATAGTCGGTCACGGGCTTGCCGTCGAGCAGCACCGTCCCGGAATCCGGGGGGAGCAGCCGGGCCAGCGCGCGCAGCAGCGTGGACTTGCCGCAGGCGTTCGGGCCGATGATCACGGTGAACTTCCCGTCCGGAATGTCCACGGAGAGTTGATCACTGATCGTGCGACCCTTGTACCCGAGCCGGACCTGGTCGGCGCGCAACCGCGCGGCGTGAGTGTCGTTCATGTCGCTTTCCCTATTTCCGTCGCGCCTCGGCGACGAGCAGATACGCCAGGTACAGGCCACCGATGGACCCGGTGACGATGCCGACCGGGATGGTGGTCGGCGCGAACGCGTGCTGGGCGATCCAGTCACAGGTGACCAGCAGGGTCGCGCCCATCACCGCGGCAGGCAGCAGCGCGATCGATGGGGTGCGGGTGAGCTTGCGCGCCAGATGCGGTGCGGCGAGCGCGACGAACGCGATCGGCCCGGCCACCGCGGTGGCCAGCGAGGTGAACGCGACGCTGAGCGCGATCAGCCAGCCCGTCGCCTTGCCCGCGTCGAGCCCGAGGGCGCGCGCGGCGTCGTCGCCGAGTTCGAGGATCTGCAGGCGGGGCGCGGCCGGGATGAGCGCCAGCGCCAGCACGGCCAGGATGCCGACGGTCGGCGCGACCTGCGGCCACGACAGGCCGTTGAGCGAGCCGGCGCCCCAGGCCGCCGCCGACATCGCCGCGTCCAGGTCGGCCCGCATGATCAGCCAGGTGTTGATCGAGGCGAGCATGGCGCTCACGCCGATGCCGACGATGATCAGCCGGAACCCGGTGACGTTGTGCCGGAAGGCGAGCAGGTGGATCACCAGCGCCGCGCCGAGCCCGCCGATCATCGCGCCCGCCGCGGTCTGGAACTGCCCGCCGCCGAGGGTGAGGATCACCAGCAGCGCGCCGGTGTAGGCGCCGGTGCTGAAGCCGATGATGTCGGGGCTGCCCAGCGGATTCCGGGTCACCGACTGCAGGATCGCGCCGCTCACGCCGAGCGCGGCGCCCAGCGCCAGTGCCAGCAGGATGCGTGGCAGGCGCCAGTCCCAGACCACCAGCCGGTCGAACCGCTCGTCGCCGACGACCAGCGCGCGCAGCACCCTGGCCGGGGCGATCTGGAAGTCGCCGCTGCCCAGCGCCAGCACTGCCGTGGCGACGGCGACGACCAGCAGGATCGCGCACACCACCAGCGTGCGCACGCCGATCCTGGCGGTCAGCCGCAGCCGCGGCGGTCGCACGATCAGCAGGGTGCGGCCGAAATCGATCTTCGAACTCATGTGGCTGCTCCCACTCGCGAGCGGCGGGCCAGCCAGATGAGCATGGGCGCGCCGAGGAATGCCGTGACCAGACCAGCGGGGACCTCGTCGGGCCGGATGATGACGCGGCCGAGCACATCCGCGGTGAGCACCAGCAGCGGGGCCAGCACCAGCGAGTAGGCGAAGATCCAGCGCTGATCGGGTCCGACGAGCCAGCGCGCGATGTGCGGCACCGCCAGGCCGACGAAGGAGATGGGCCCGACGGCGGCGGTGGCCGTGCCGCACAGCAGCACCAGCGCCAGCGCGGTGAGCAGCCGGGTCCGGGTGACGTGCACGCCGAGCGAGCGGGCCAGATCGTCGCCGAGGGCGACGGCGTTGAGCGAGCGCGCGCAGACCGCGGCGAGCACCAGCCCGACCACGATGAACGGCGCCGCGCCCGCGATGACGTCGAAGCCGCGGCCGGTGAGCGAACCGGCGTCCCAGCGCCGCATCTCGTCGAAAGCCTTGGGGTCCACCAGGATCAGGCCCCTGGTGAGCCCGACGAGCACGGCGGTGGCCGCCACGCCAGCCAGGGTCAGCCGGATCGGATCGGTGCCGGAGTGCCCCGCGGTGCCGAGCCGGTAGACGACCATCGACACCAGCGCGGCGCCGGCGAACCCGAACCAGACGTATGACGTGATCTCACTCACGCCGAGCAACCCCACGGCGATCGCGATGGCGAAAGCGGCGCCCGCGTTCACTCCCAGCAACCCGGGATCGGCGAGCGGGTTCCGCGTCAGGCCTTGCATCAGGCAGCCCGCGACGCCGAGTGCGAGTCCGGCGAGCAGCCCGAGGATCGTTCGGGGGAGGCGATATTCGGCGACGGTGACCTGGTCGGGCGAGATTTCCGGGCCGGTCAGCGCCTGCCAGACATCGGCGAACGGAATCGATTTCGTGCCGACAAGCAGGCTGAGCAAACAGGCCGCGATCAGCAAGCCGACCGCCAGCAACCAGCCGCTCCAGCGCGGACTTCTCATCAGGGATCTCTCTCGCAACGAACGTCGGACAGTTCAGAGGTTAGCCTAAGGAACGTCTTGATAGGTGAGCCTAACCTCGCTATGGTCCCATCTCGTTCGGACCGCAGCTAGTGCGCCGCGCACCCTGATGAGGAACACGAAAGGTTCTGCCCCGTGAAGATCACAAAATTCGCTCTGCTGGCTTCCACTGTCAGCGTTGCCCTCGGCATCGCTGCCGGAACCAGCCACGCAGCACCCGCGGCGGATGAGCCGATCAACTACACCGCCACCACCACCGACACCGCGGCGATCGTCAGCACCGACGCGGGCTCGATGGTCGTCGAGGACGGCGTGTTCAAGATCAAGGGCGCCGACGGCACCACCGTCGCGGGCACCGAATTGTCCTTCCGGATCGACGAATTCGTCTTCCCGATCGCCGCCGACATCGCGGGCCGCACCGCCACGCTGACCCCGCAGCTCGACATGGCGCACGCGACCTACAAGCCGGTCGCGTTGCCCTACGAGGACAAGGCGCCGTGGAAGAGCGAGTACGACCGTGAGCAGGCCGCGTGGAGCCGCATGACCGGCACCATCTCCCTGGGCGCCAGCATCGCCACCCTCGTCGGCGGCCTCGGTGGCGCGGCGATCGGTTGTGTCGCGGGCGCGGCCAGTGGCGCCGTCGCCGGTGGCATCCTCGGCTTCCTGGTCGGCACGGTGCCCGGCGGCATCGGCGGCTGCCTCGTCGGCGCCACCGCGCTCGGCGCGCTCGGCACCGTCGCGGGCCAGCTCTTCATCACCGCCCCCGTCGCGATCATGGCCGCGGTGCAGTACTTCACCACCATCAACTCGCCGATGCCGAACAACCCGCAGCCTGCCAAGTAGGCCGCGCGAAGAACCTCGTCGAGGGGACAACTCGAGGAGAGAAGTGAAATCCCACCCGACTCGCACCGGGTGGGATTTCGCTGTATTCAGTTAGTTTAAGCAAAGTCTTGATAGGGAAGCCTGGCCTGACTTAGGGTTTCGAACTGTTCAAGATCGGTACAAACCGGTCATAACAGTGATGAGGACTTCCACGATGCGAAAAATCCTTGCCGCCACGGCGTTGGCCGCGGCCACACTCGCCGTCGCCGGCGGACCGGCGAACGCGGACACCTTCGTTCCGCTACCCGACGGTGAGAAGGCCGGCCCCGGTGTGACGATCAAGCGCGTGGGGGAGAGCGCGCTGATCTCGCCGTCGATGGCCGCCAACGGCGCGGGCCGGGTGGCATGGGTGAGCGGAACCGTCTACGCGGATGTCACGGAAACCCCCAAGGGTGAACCGAAGCCGTTCATCGGCGGCAACAACGCACCGGGTACCAACAACTCCTCGACGCACGGCGCCTCACGCATCAGCACCGGCTACGTCGTCGGCTGCCAGGTCGCCATCTCCGACAGCGCGGTGTCGGCCGGTCTGTCCGGTGGTGTGTCGACCAGCGGGGTGAGTGGCGGCGGGTCCATCGGCGTGCAGCTCGGGCCGGGCGATGTGAAATTCGTTGGCGTGGAAGGCTTCGACATCGTCGAGGCGGGCAACTACTACGTCAGCTACAAGGACGTCGAGCTGCAGATCCAGGGCTGCGGCGGCTACGCGCAGGCCCGCTCCTACACCGTCGTGGAGATCATCGGCGACGACTACACCAAGACCACCCTCTACGGCGCCCCGTTCAGCATCGGCTGACTCCTCGCACGTTCGACGAATAGGAATCTTTCGATGATCATCTTCACGAAGACGACCGCCCGGGTGGCCGCGGCCGCCGCCGCCGCGACCATGGCGCTCGGCCTGTTCTCCACCGGCGCCGCCAACGCCGACACCTTCATCCCGCTGCCCGGCGGCGAGATCACCGAGACCCTGCCCGACGGCACCGCGGTGACCATTCGGCTGACGAATGAATCGGTGACCATCAGCCCCGGCATGGGCGCGACCCCGCTGCACCGCAACGTCTGGGCTTCCGGCCGGGCCGAGGTGCAGGTGCACGGCGAGCACGCCGGCGCCAAGCTCTACCCGGGCTACGTGGTGGGCTGCCAGGTCGACATCAGCGGTGGCGGGTTCAAGGGCGGCGCCAAGGGCGCGGTCAACAACTCGGGCAAGGGCAGCGGCGGGGTCACCTCCGGCGGCAACCTGACCCTGGGTCCCGGTGAGGCCGCCACCTTCTGGCTGCTCGAGATCGAGGGCGCCGACGCCTACGGCGAGCAGAGCTCGGTCCCCGCGATCAAGTTCAAGGGTGCGGACGGCTCGGTGACCTGGGCCGATTCCACCATCGCGCTCGACGGCTGCGCGGGCTACGCCCAGGCGCGTTCCTTCGTCGCGGTCGAGGTGACCACCAAGACCGGTCGCTCCGAGCTGCGCCTGTGGGGCCAGCCGTTCAGCCTCGGCTGATCAGGTGACGAGTACGGCCCCGCCGGGAGCGATCCGCTCCTGGCGGGGCCGTCGTCGTCAGGCCTCGTCGGTGTCGGTGGCCGCCGCGTTCGGTGCCGGGATGTGCCGCAGCAGCACCATCACCAGGCCCGCCGCGACGGCGGTGAGGCCGATGCCGACCAGCGAATTCACTTGCAGCGCATGGGTGTAGGCCTGCCGTGCGATGGTGCTGAGTTCGGCGCCGAGCGCTTCGGGCAGCGTCGCCGCGACCTGCAATGCCCCGGCGAGCGTGTCCTCGGCGGCGTGTGCCAGCTCGGCGGGCAGCCCCGCGGGGAGCTCATCGGCCATCTGCCCGCGATAGACGGCGGTGCCGATGCTGCCGATCACCGCGACACCCAGCGCCGCCGAGAGTTCCTGCCCGGTCTCGGAGATCGCGGACGCGGCGCCTGCGCGCTCCGGGTCGACGGCCCCGACGATGAGATCCAGACCGAGCACGAACATCGGGCTCAGCCCGAGCGAGAACACGACCATGCCGGTGACGATGAGCGCGAGATCGTCGGCGCCGGAGAGCTGGGTGAAGATCGCGTACCCGGCCATGGCGATCACCAGGCCGCCCGTCATCAGATAGGCGGGGCGGATCCGCGGCGCGAGCGCGCTCACCACACCGGCGGCCACCACCATGGCCAGTGCCTGCGGCACCGTCCACAGCCCGGCCTCGAAGGCCGAGAGTCCCAGCACCAGTTGCAGATACTGCGACAGCAGCAGGAACAGCCCGCCCATCGCGAGCATCGCGACCATGAGCGCGACCAGCGACCCGCTGAACCGCACGTTGCCGAACAGGCGCAGATCGATGAGCGGATCGGTGAGCCGCTGCTGGCGCAGCACGAACACCGCGCCCAGCACCAGGCCGCCCACCAGCACGGCGACGGCATCGAGCGCCCACCCGTCCTTGGCCAGTTCCTTGATGCCGTAGATCACCGCCATCACCGACACCAGCGACAGCACGGCGCTGAGCACATCGAGCTTGCCGGGATTCGGGTCCTTGTATTCGGGCAGCAGGATCGGGCCCGCCACCAGCAGCAGCACCATCGACGGCACCGCGACCAGGAACACCGAACCCCACCAGAAGTTCTCCAGCATGGCGCCGCCGACCAGTGGACCGACCACCATGCCGACCATGAAGCTGGTCATCCACACGCTGATCGCGGTGGTGCGCTGGCGGTCGTCGTGGAACATGTTGCGGATCAGGGCCAGCGTCGACGGCATCAGCGTCGCGCCCGCGATGCCGAGCAGGGCGCGGGTGCCGATGAGAGTGGCCGCGCTGGTGGAATACGCGGCGACCACGGAGGCGACGCCGAAGGCGAGCGCGCCGATCATCAGCAGCTTGCGCCTGCCGATGCGATCGCCGACCGTGCCCATGGTGATGAGGAAGCCCGCCACCAGGAAGCCGTAGATGTCGAGGATCCACAGCAGCTGCGAACTGCTCGGATGCAGTGCCTCGCTCAGGTGCGGGATGGCCAGGTAGAGCACGCTCATGTCCATCGAGATCAGCAGCGTCGGCAGCGCGAGGACCGCGAGCCCGATCCATTCCTTGAGCCCCGCCTTCCCCGTGGGTTCGGCGGTGGTCGGCTCGGGCTTGGTGGCGGTCACCTCGTCGACGGTACCGACGGGCACCGACAGGTTGCCACGGGTTTTACGCCGGCTCGGCCAGCGAGAAGTCACTGGACATTCCGCGGCGGGTGCGGCGAGTATGGGCGCGGTGTCCACACGCAATGAACAGCTCAGGCTCGTCGACCCGCCGCATCTGCCGCAGGACCGGGATGAGCCGTTTCCGTGGTCGGCGGCGATCGACTCCACCTACTCCACCCGCGACGCGATCGACGCGCTCGCGCTCGCGCCGTTCCTGCGCGGCGACCAGTCCTTTGCCCGCCAGGCCCACCTGGACCGGGTGCGCGCCGAGGCGCCGCTGCGTCCCGAGGGCTCCCGGATCGTGCGCTCGGTGGCCGACGACGACAGCAGCGCGCTGCTCGCCGCGGGTGAGGGCTGGTCGCTGCGGGCCGTGCGCTGGGCGGGCGGTTCGGCCACCGTCGAGGTGACCGCCGTCAGTGACGAACTCGCCGTCGAGGTGCTGGCCGCGGCGACCGCCGGCGCCGTCGCCGACCCCCGCGCCGACGCCACCGTGGAGATGGGCTTCTGGCACATGGATGTGCGGCGCCCGCTGCGCAGGCGGCGCCGGATCGTCGCGCCCGCCTGGCCGGAGATCCGCGGCAACTACTCGGCGGCGGTGTCGTCGAGCATGGATCAGCTCATGGCGCTGCGGGTCGACGACATCCGGGGCAGGCTGGTGCTGCTGCACGGCGAGCCCGGCACCGGCAAGACCACCGCGCTGCGGGCACTGGCCAGGGCGTGGGCGTCGTGGTGCCAGGTCGACTGCGTCGTCGATCCGGAGGAGTTGTTCAGCAACCCCGGCTATCTCATGGAGGTGGCGGCGGGCGCCGACGGTGACGACAACAGCCGCTGGCGGCTGCTGGTGCTTGAGGACTGCGACGAACTCATCCGCGGCGAGGCGAAAGAGGCTGCGGGACAGAAGCTCTCGCGCCTGCTCAACCTCACCGACGGCATGCTCGGCCAGGGCCGCAAGGTGCTGATCGCGGTGACCACCAACGAGGATCTGTCGCGTCTGCATCCGGCTGTCGTGCGCCCCGGGCGCTGCCTGGCCCAGCTCGAGGTCGGCCGGTTGTCGGCCGCCGAGGCACAGGACTGGCTCACCAGAAACGACTGCGCCGGAGGCGATCCGGTCCCCGCCGACGGCGCCACCCTCGCCCAGCTGGTAGCCCGCCGAGACGGCGAGATCCTCATCCAGTCGGTCACCCGGGAAACATCGGGCGGCGGAATGTATCTGTGATCGTCGGCCCGGGGTGCCGGACCAGGTGATCGCGGTGCCGCGGGTGATCAGGGGCGCCGGGCGACGATGGGTGCGGCCGCGGCGCTGGCCAGCGTCAGGACGAGCGGGACCGTCAGGGCGGCGGTGAGTGGGACGATCGCGGTCAACCAGCCGATCAGTGCCGGACCGGCGAGCAGGCCCAGATAGCCGATGGTGAACACGCGGGACATGTCCGTGGCGGCTGTGCTGCCGCCGAGATTGCCTGCTGCCGTGAAGATCTGAGGAACCCCGCCGGCCAGCCCGAGCCCGCACATGGCCCAGCCGAGCAGCGTCAACGGCAACCACGGCGAGGCGATCACCACGGCCATCCCCGCCGCCGCCAGCAGACTGCCGTAGCGCAGGATCGCGACCGGCCCGATCGCCCCGCTCACCCGATCGGCCCCGAACCGCCCCAGCGTCATGGTGGCCGAGAACGCCCCGAACGCGAGCGCCGCGTCACCCTCGGAAACCCCGAGGTGCTCGCGCGCCTGCAGCGCGCTCCAGTCGCCCGCCACCCCCTCGGCGAGGAGCAGCACGAACGCGATCACCCCGAGCGACACCACCTTTCGGCTCCGGCGGGATGCGCCGTCGTGCTGATCGAGACGGTCATCCGCCACGCTCGACGGCGGGGTTCCGGTGCGCTCGAGCCGGTTGTCCGCCGAGGCACCCTGCCCTGCGCGGGAGTCATGCTCGGTGCGTCCGGATGTCTCGGTGCGTCCTGATGCCTCGGCGTCGTCGAGCTCGGTGACCGCGAACCCCCGTTCGCTGTCCTTCTCCGGTGTCCGGGGCCGGTGCTCGGTCGGCGGAGTGTCCTGGAGGCGCGGTTCCTGTTGGGGGGCTTCGTCTTCCGGGTGCTCCGCGCGCGAGGTGTCCCGGTGATGGGTGACCAGGTGTGGCACCAGCAGTGCCGTGGTGAGCAGTCCGGCGACCCCCGCGCAGGTCAGTGTCAGCGCCGGTGACCAGCCGGCCCGCTGGGTGGCGGCGCCGACCAGGGCGCCCGCGAAGCCGCCGCCGGAGAACGTGGCGTGGAACGCTGACATGATCGGGCGTCGATAGGCGCGTTCGACGTGCACGGCCTGGGTGTTCATCGAGACGTCGAGCGCGCCGTTGCCCAGGCCGAAACACGCCAGGGCGATGCCGAGCGCGACCGGGCCGGTGGCGAGACCTGGTCCGATGACGGTCACCGAGACCGCGGTCGCGGCCACCGCGACCAGCGTCCGGCTGCCGAACCGGTCGGCAGCCGGGCCCGCCGCCCGCATCCCGATGATCGCCGCCCCCGCGAGGAGCAGCACGAACATTCCGAGCAGGGAGGACGACACCCCGGTCCGGTCGGTGATGGCGGGAATGTGGACCACCCACATGGCCAGCAGGAATCCGTTGAGGGTGAACGCGCCGAACACCGCCGCCCTGGCCAACCGGAGTTCGCGGTCGATCGTCGCTGGGGTCACCGATTCGACGGTACCCGGGCCGTCACCGATCGCGCCGTGCATCGCGACCGGATCGAGATCACCTGGCGCCGGGGTTTCCTCCGCGACACTGCGCCACCGCGACACCGCGGACGGCCGGACTCCCCGCGTGGTGGCCACCCGGGGAGTCCATGCGGTCGCGACCATGAGCGAGTCGGCCTCGTGCATCCACGCGCCGGCTCGGGGGACCGCCGCCGAGACGTGGAGCTCCGATGGTGTCAGGTCCGGGGCGTCCAGACGCCCGTGGCCGCGGCCTCCTTCGCGTACTCGGTGAAATCGCGCGCCTCGCGGCCGAGGGCCCGCCGCACACCGTCGGCGGTGGCGGAGTTGCGGCCGTCGAGAATGGTGCCGAAGAGATAGTCGAGCAGGCTGATCACGTCCTGCGGCACCTGGTATTCGCTCAGTGCCGCAACGAATTCCGGCCGGGAGACGGGGATGAACGCGATCTCGCGACCCGTGGCGGCGGCGATCTCGCCGACCGCGTCGGCGAAGGTCAGTGCCCGCGGGCCGGTGAGCTCATAGACCTCGCCCTCGTGGCGCGGGTCGGTGAGCGCGGCGGCGGCCACCTCGGCGATGTCGTCGGCGTGCACGAACGGTTCGGGCACATCGCCGTTGGGCAGGGCGACCGCGCCGGCCAGGACATCGTCGACGAACGCGCCCTCGCTGAAGTTCTGCGCGAAGAAGCTGCAGCGCACGATCGTCCAGGTCAGTCCCGAATCCCGCACGATCTGTTCGCATTCCAGGGCCTCGGGCTCGCCGCGGCCCGACAGCAGCACCACCGAGCGCACCCCGGCGGCCACGGCGGCCGTGGTGAACGCGCGGATCACGTCGGGCGCGCCGGGAACGGCCAGGTCCGGCTGGTAGGCGAGGTATACGGAGTCGACGCCGGCCAGGGCGGGCGCCCAGGTGCTGCGGTCGGTCCAGTCGAACGGGATCGCGGCCGAGCGCGAGCCGAGCCGGACCGGCCTGCCCGCCGCCTCGAGCAGGGCGACGACCCGGCTCCCGGTCTTGCCGGTCGCGCCGGTGATGAGGGAAAGCTGCTGGTGAGAGGTGTTGTTTGGCATGAATCAAGTACACCGTCGCGCGCGCCACGGCGACATCGTCGAACCGCTCACGGCCATACGCCGTCGTCTACCGCCGTGCCTCATCGATGACGGGGGCTCGACATGCTTGGCTGGGGAGACCGAGCTCGCCGGGTGACAACGGAGGTGTGTTCCGTGATCTCAGCTGACAGTTATCTCTTTCCCGCCGCCGCGGACGACTATCTGTCGGTGCGCGCGTTGACGCTGCGGGGGACCGACGCCCACATCGGCGCCACCCTGGGCGATCTCGCTCGCCGTGACTATCACGTCGCGCTCGCGCCCTACGACTCGCCGGACTACGGCCACGGCCGCCTCACCTATCTCGACCGCAACTATCCGGCCCTCGGTGAGCGGTCACGCGGCGTCGCCGACGCGTTCGGCGTCTCCTCGACGATGGCCGAACACGACACCACCACGCTCGGCTTCGACGTCCCCACCCAGGCCCCCGGCTGCTCGCTGGTGTGGTTCCCGCCCGCGCTCACCAGCACCGGCAGGCCGATGTTCGGCCGCAACATGGACTGGTTCATCGGCTCGCTCAGCGCGCAACACGGCCTGCCCCCGAGCCCCGACGAACACCCCTCCTGTTCCCGCGCCATCCTGCTGACCACCGCGCCGACCATGGGCACCCCGGTCGCCACCCTCGGCAGCCACGACCTGCTCAATCCGGCCCTCGACGGTGTCAACGCCGCGGGACTGATGATGGCGGTACTGGTCGACCACTCCGACCGCGGCAATGTCGGGGCGAGCCTGGCTGGCGGGTTCACGAGCGGGCTCACCGCCTTGCAGGTGCCCGGCTGCGTGCTCAACGCCGCCACCACGGTCGCGGAGGCCAAGGCGGCGGTGCTGTCGCAGGCGATCTTCTGCGCGGGCGAGACCAACATGCACTGGTTCATCGCCGACGTGCACGGCGCGGCCACGGTGCTCGAGATCGACGGCGACTCACGGCAATACCGCTTCGTCGACGCCGAGCCGGACCGGCCCTTCGTGGTCACCAACCACGCCCTGCACCGCTACCCGACGATCGACTCCTTCCCCGAGGTCCCGATGGCCGCCGAGCACAATTCGTTCGTCCGGTACCGGGTGCTCACCGAGGCGATCGCGGCGCATCGTGGCCCATGGGATCCCGCGGACATCACCGCCCTGCTCGACGTCGTGCAATGCGCCTACGTCGACGACGCGGCCGCCGGGATCGAGGGCACGGTGCCGGAGCGGACGCTGTGGCACTACGTGGCCGATCCGGTCGAGCGCCGCTATCGCTTCCGCTTCTACCAGCGCGATCTCGACCCGGAGCCGGGCACCAATCACCTGCGGATCCAGCGCACCGAGCCGATCGAGTGGGACCTCGGCACAGCGATCGGGGCGGGGGCGGGCGGGCGCGGCTAGGGTGGATGTGTGGATGCGTTGGCCGGACTGCTCGAAGGCCCGCGTGCCCGCGGCGCGTTTCTCATGTGTTCGTTGCTGAACCCGCCGTGGTCGCTGCGGATTCAGGACGAGGCGCCGTTGACGGTGCTGGCGATGATTCGCGGAAAGGCCTGGGTCAGTACGGATTCCGAGCCGCCGCGGCAGCTCGTGGCCGGTGACGTCGCGGTGTTCCGCGGGCCGCGGCCGTACACGGTGGCCGACGATCCGGCCACCGAACCGCAGATCGTGATCCGGCCCGGGCAGGTCACCACCACACCCGACGGTGAGATCCTCTGCGAGACACTGAGTTTGGGTGTCCGGCAATGGGGCACCGACCCCGCGGGCGAGACCCTGATGGTCACCGGCACCTACGAGACGGCGGGCGCGGTGAGCAGGCGCCTGCTGCGCGCCCTGCCCCAGCTCGCGGTGCTGCCGCGCGGCGAACTCGACACCCGGCTGCTCGATCTGCTCGTCGACGAGGCCACCAAGGATCTGCCCGCCCAGACCGCGGTCCTGGACCGGCTGCTCGACCTGCTGCTCATCGCCGCGCTGCGCGCCTGGTTCGCCCGCGACGACGCTCCGGCCTGGTACCACGCCTACAGCGACCCGCTGATCGGCAAGGCCCTGCGCCTGCTCCAGCACAACCCCGCGCACCCGTGGACGGTGATCGCGCTGGCCGAGGCGGTCGGCATGTCCAGGGCCGCGCTGGCCCGCCGGTTCACCGACCTGGTCGGCGAACCCCCGATGACCTTCCTGACCGAATGGCGTCTGTCGCTGGCCGCCGACCTGCTCGCCGAATCCGACGCCACCGTCGAGGCCATCGCCCGCCAGGTCGGCTACGGCAGCGCGTTCGCGCTCAGCACCGCCTTCAAACGCCACTTCGGGGTGAGCCCGCGCGACCACCGCCAGGGCACTGCGATGATGTCAGCGTGAACTATCCCGTCCTGTGGCCGATGCCGACCCGGTGGGCCGACAACGACCAGTACGGCCACGTCAACAACGTGACCTACTACTCCTACTTCGACACCGCCGTGAACGCCTGGCTGATGCGGGCCACCGGCACCGACATCACCGCGCTGCCCGCGCTCGGCGTGGTCGCCCAGACCGCCTGCCGGTTCCACGGCTCGGTGAGCTTCCCCGACCAGCTGCAGGTGGGCCTGCGCATCGCCCGGCTGGGGAACTCGAGCATCACCTACGATCTGGCGATCTTCCGCGAGACCGAGGCGGGCCTCGAGCTCGCGGCGAACGGCGATTTCGTGCACGTGTACGTCGACGCCGAGACCCGCAAGCCGGTGCCGATTCCCGACGTCGTGCGCACGGCCGCCGCGGAGCTCGTCACCGACTAGCCGCGTAGCATCGCCTGGAAGCGGCGCATGCCCGAGAGCCAGCGGTCGTAGTCGGCGCCCTTGTGCCGGTACATCTCGAGCACCTCGGGGTGCGGC
This sequence comes from Nocardia sp. NPDC050717, assembly GCF_040654275.1. NCBI lineage: Bacteria > Bacillati > Actinomycetota > Actinomycetes > Mycobacteriales > Nocardiaceae > Nocardia > Nocardia sp. NPDC050717. The sequence continues at coordinate 28,786 of NZ_JBFAHR010000003.1, read as the reverse complement.
AGGATCAGGAAGTGCTCGGCAGCCATCGCCGCCACGACGGTGTCGGCGACCTCCTCGGGGGAGAGCACCTGGCCCGCAGTCGTCACGGCCTTGATGGCCAGGGCCGCGGCCTCCGGCGCGTCGGGGATGAGGTCGCCGCTGAGCAGGCGGGTGTCGACGCCCATCGGGCACAGGCAGCTCACCCGCACGCCCTGGTCGCCGTAGGTCATCGAGAGCCATTCGGCGAAGCCGACGGCCGCGTGCTTGGTCACCGAGTACGGCGCGGACCCGATCTGGGTCAGCAGGCCGGCCGCCGACGCGGTCGTCACGAAGTAGCCGCTGCCACGTTCGACCCAGCCGGGCACGAGCAGGCGGGCGGCGCGCACGTGCGCCATGACGTTCACCTCGATGGCCGCCGACCACTGGTCCTCGGTGCTCTCGAGGCCGGGGCCGCCGCCGATGCCCGCGTTCGCGAAATACAGGTCCACCGGGCCGTATTCGCGCTCGGCCGTCTCGATCAGGGTGCTGATCACCGCCTCGTCGGCCACATCACCGCCGACCGCGGCCGCGCCCAGCTCGTCGGCCACCTGCTTTGCGCTCGCCGCGTCCAGATCGGCGACGATCACCTTCGCGCCGCCGTCGACGAGCCGACGCGCCAGCGCCGCTCCGATCCCCGCGCCCGCACCGGTGACGATGGCCACTTTGCCCGCAATCTCCATGCCGCACCTTAACGCGGTGGGTACTCGCGCACGTCGAATCCTGGTGCGGAGCCGCCTCGATGACGACCGGGTGCTGCCTGCGGCCGAGGCCGCATCGAGCACGAGCCATCGCATCGGCGAGTTCGCCGCACGCGCATCCCACGCGGCCGGCCGATGCCAGCTCGCCGCCTTCGGCGCGGTCGTCTCTCAGCCGGGGATCGGCGTGCTCACCGGAGCCTGCGGCGTGATCGAAGCTCGGGCCAGCGTGCCCAGCTTCGTGTGGTTGAAAACCAGGTTGAGCAGGAAGGCCGCGCCCGCGCCGAGGGTGACTCCGCTGTCGAGCAGGATCTGCGCAGAGGTCGGGAACTTGGCGAACATGCCGCTGGTCAGTTCCGGCAGCAGGCCGATGCCGATGGCGGTGGCCGCGATGGTGGCGTTCACCCGGTCGCCGAGATCGGCTTGGCGCAGCGTGTTGACACCGACCACCGCCACGGTCGCGAACAGCACCAGCCCGACCCCGCCGACCACCGGCTTCGGGATCGCCGCGATCACCTCGCCGATCCGGGGCACCAGCCCGAGGACCACCAGGATCGCCCCGCTCACGGCGGTCACGTACCGGCTGTAGACCCGGGTCGCCGCCACCGCGCCGACGTTCTGGTTGAAGATCGTGTCCACGAAGGCGGTGAACACGCCGCCGAGCACACCGGAGAGGCCGTCACCGACCAGACCGCGCGCGAGGTCGCCCTTGCCGATCGGCTTGCCGGTGATCTCGCTGATGGCCAGCATGCTCGCCGTCGACTCGGCGAACACCACGGCCATCACGATGCTCATCGCCACCACGGCGGTCACCGGGAACTGCGGCGCGCCGAAGTGGAACGGCTGGGGGATGCCGATCCAGTCGGCGGTCCCGATCCCGGCGGTCGAGACCAGGCCCATCGGCAGCGCGAGCACGATGCCCGCCGCCAGCGCGATCAGCACGCCCAGCTGCGACCACACCCCGCGACCGAGGCAGACGAACCCGACCGCGATCAGCACGACCACCGCCGCCAGCCCGATGTTCGACGGCGCCGCGAACCCCGGCGCTTTCGGATCGGTCCCGATGATCAGGCCCCCGGCGACCCCGATCAGCGAGACCCCGACCACCGTGAGCACCGTGCCGGTGACCAGCGGCGGGAAGAACCGCACCACCCGCGCGAACGGCCAGGCCAGCGCGATGCCGACCACGCCGCCGATCAGCATCGACCCGTACACGGCGTCGAGGCCGTACTCCTTGGCGATCAGGATCATCGGGTTCAGCCCGACGAAGGTGGCGCCGCAGATGATCGGCAGCCGGGCACCAGCCAGCTTGCCGACGCCCAGACTCTGGATCAGCGTGATGATGCCTGCCACCAGCAGATCGGCGCTGATCAGCAGCCCGATCGTGGCCCGGTCGAGCCCGGCGGCCGCGCCGAACACCAGCGGCACGGTGATACATCCCGTGTACATGATCAGGACGTGCTGGATGCCGAACGCCAGCTGCCGCGCGAACGGCAGCCGGGTGTCGACGGGATGTGCCTCACTCATGCACCTGTTTGTAGCCCGCCATTTTTACCGCGGATGCCCGCCGTGTTTCGTCGGCGTGACGGCTCGGATATATCGCTCAGACGCGACTGAGCAGGGTCAACGGGTCTTCCAGGAATCCCGCGGTGGTGGCGAGGAAGCGGGCGCCGAGTTCACCGTCGATGATCCGGTGATCGAAGCTGAGCCCCAGCGTGGTCACCCACCGCACGGCCAGTTCGTCACGGAACACCCACGGCCGCTTGCGGATCGAGCCGAGGCACAGGATCGCGGCCTCGCCCGGATTCACCAGCGGAACCCCGCTGTCCACGCCGAATACGCCGACATTGGTGATGGTGAACGTGCCGCCACGCAGGTCGGCGGGGGTGGCGTTGCCCGAGCGGGCGGTCTCGGCGGCGTCGCTGATCTCGCGGCACAGCTCGCGCAGGCTCAGCGTCTGCGCCTCCTTGAGATTGGGCACCAGCAGCCCGCGCTCGGCGGCCACCGCGATGCCGAGATTCACGTAGTGCCTGGTGACGATCTCCTGATTCGGCTCGTCCCAGGCGGAGTTGATCCCCGGATACTCCGCGATCGCCGCCAGCGTCGCCTTGGCGACCAGCGCCAGTGGGGTGAGGGTGAGGCCCTCGAAGGATTTCGTCGTGCGCAGGTGATCGAGCAGTTCCATCGACGCGGTGCAGTCGACGGTGACGAACGTGCTGGCCTGCGGGATCGTGCGGGCGCTGGCCAGCATCGCCGCCGCGGTGCGCTTGCGGACGCCGCTCACCGGGGTGCGCACCTCGCGGGCGGTCGGCTCGATCAGTCCACCGTCGGTGTCGCCGGAGTGCCCGTTGACGGGAGCGGGCGCCGAGTCGCCGACCCGGGCGGGGGTGCGCGGCGCCGTCACCGGCACGGCCGAGCGCACGTCGTCCACGGTGACCGCGCCCTCCGGTCCCGACCCCGCCACGAACCACAGGTCGATGCCGAGTTCCTTGGCCAGCTTGCGGGCCGCGGGCGTCGCCGCCGCGCGATGACTGCTCGGCGTGGTCGCGGCCATCGCGGCCGAGGGCACGGGTTTGCGTCTGCGCGAAGTGGATTCGGCCTCGGGGCCGTAGCCGACCAGGACGTCGTTGCGCGTCGCGGTCGGCGGTTCGGTGACCTCGAGATCGTTGCGCACCCGGATCAGCGGAGCGCCGACGGGCACGGTGTCGCCCGGCTCGGCCAGCAGTTCCACCACCACGCCGGAGAAGGGTGACGGCAGCGCCACCACCGCCTTCGCGGTCTCCACCTCGGCGATGGTCTGGTTCAGTTCCACCGTGTCGCCGACCGCCACGGACCAGGACACCAGGTCGCCGTCGGCGAGGCCCTCACCCAGATCGGGGAGGCGGAACTCGAGAACATGACCGTCGTCGGCGGCTTGTTCCGGCACAGGTGCACCTTTCATCTTCACGCGGCGAGAGTGCGATCGACCGCCGCCAGAATGCGGTCGGGGTCGGGCAGGTGGTGCTTTTCGAGCTTAGCCGGGGGATAGGGGATGTCGTAGCCACCGACGCGCAGCACCGGCGCCTCCAGGTGATAGAAGCAGCGTTCGGTGATCCTGGCCGCGATCTCGGCGCCGAGCCCGGCGAACACCGGCGCCTCGTGCGCGATCACGAGCCTGCCGGTCTTGTCGACCGAGGCGGCGACGGTGTCGACGTCGATCGGCGAGAGACTGCGCAGATCGATCACCTCCAGTGAATGTCCCTCCTCGGCCGCGATCTTCGCCGCCGTCAAGGCGGGCGCGACGGTGCCGCCGTAGGCGACGACGGTCGCGTCGGCGCCGCGCGTGCACACCCTGGCCGAGTGCAGCGGCAGATCCGGTTCGCCCTCGAAATCTACGTCGGCTTTGTCCCAATAGCGACGTTTGGGCTCGAAGAAGATCACCGGGTCGTCGAGCGCGATCGCCTGGCGGATCATCGAATACGCGTCGGCCGGCGTGCTCGGCGAGACCACCCGCAGCCCCGCGGTGTGCGCGAAATACACCTCCGGCGACTCCGAATGGTGCTCCACCGCGCCGATACCGCCGCCGAACGGAATGCGAATCGTCAACGGCGCCTTCACCTTCCCGCCGGTGCGGTAGTGGATCTTGGCGACCTGGGAGACGATCTGATCGAAGGCGGGATAGACGAACCCGTCGAACTGGATCTCCACCACCGGTCGGTACCCGCGCAACGCCATGCCGAAAGCCGTTCCGACGATGCCGGATTCGGCGAGCGGGGTATCGATGACGCGGTTGTCCCCGAAATCCTTCTGCAGCGTGTCGGTGACCCGGAAGACCCCGCCCAGCCTGCCGATGTCCTCGCCGAGCAGCACGACCTTGCTGTCGTCGTCCATGGCGCGGCGCAGACCGGTGTTGAGCGCGGCGGCGAAGGTGGTGATCATGACTGCGCTCCTTCGGCGAGGTAGGCCGCGAACTGCCGCGACTCTTCGGCGATCAGGGGGTGCTCGGTCGCGTACACGTGGTCGAACATGCTCATCGGGTCGGGATCGGGCATCTGGGTGGTCGCGGTGCGCACCCGGTGCGCGACGTCGTCGGCGGTGGCGGCGACCTGGTCGGCGAATTCGGGGTCGAGCAGGCCCTCGCGATCCAGCAGCAGGCGGACCCGTTCGATGGGATCGCGGTGTTCCCAGTACTCGGTGTCGGCGGCGGTGCGGTACCGGCTGGGGTCGTCGGCGGTGGTGTGCGGGCCCATCCGGTAGGTCATCGCCTCGATGAAGGTCGGGCCGCCGCCGGTACGGGCGCGCTCGATCGCCTGCCGGGTGACGGCGAGAACCGCCAGCACGTCGTTGCCGTCGACCTGCACGCCCGGGATGCCGTACCCGTCGGCGCGGCGCACCAGCGGCACATGGCTCTGCACGGTCACCGGTTCGCTGATCGCCCACTGGTTGTTCTGGCAGAAGAACACCACCGGGGCGCTCCACGCCGCGGCGAAGCCGAGTGCCTCGGCGATGTCGCCCTGGCTGGTCGCGCCGTCGCCGAAGTAGGTGATGGTGGCCAGGTCGGCGCCGTCGAGGTGGGCGGCGTAGGCGTAGCCGGTGGCGTGCAGGCCCTGGGAGCCGACGACGATGTTGGCGTTGGTCATGTGCACCGTGTCCGGGTCCCAGCAGTGGTGGGCGGCGCCGCGCCACAGGGTGGTCAGCTGCTCGGGCGGCACGCCGCGGACATAGGCGACAGCCGTCTCGCGGTAGGAGCAGAACACGTAGTCGTCGGGGTGCAGGGCGTGCGCGGAGCCCACCTGGGCGGCCTCCTGGCCCAGCAGCGGTGGCCACAAGCCGAGTTGACCCTGGCGTTGCAGCGAGGTCGCCTCGACATCGATCCGGCGGGTCACGACCAGGTCCTGATAGAGCTGCCGCAACCGTTCGGCACCGACATCGGCCACCAGTGCGGCGTGCTCGCGATCGAACACGCGCTTGCCATCCGGCTGGATCAACTGGACCGGGTAGGTCTGCTTCTCCGACATCGAGATCGCCTCCTCTCCACCTGGCCTTGTGGGCCGGTGCGGGTACGACAATCGCTGAGTGCGATGTGTATCACTCAGCATCCACGATAAAGCCGACTGCGCAAGCGACCGACACGGCAGTGCGCAGAATGCACGGTCTGCGGGGGCGGCACGCTGTCATACTGCGTTGTATGACCAGTCGCGAACCCGACGTGACTCTCGACGCCACCGACGCGCGCCTGCTGCGCGAACTCATCGCCAACCCGCGCGCGACGGGCGTGGAGCTGGCCGCGCGCCTCGGCCTGTCGCGCAATACCGTGCAGGCGCGGCTGGCGCGCTGGGACAGCGGCGGGGTCCTTGGCAGTTTCGAACGCCGCGTCGAACCGCGCGCCCTCGGCTATCCGCTGGCAGCCTTCGTCGCGGTCGTCGTCGACCAGCATCAGCTCGACGCCGTCGTCGACGAACTCGCCGACGTCCCCGAGGTCACCGAGGTGTGCGGCATGACCGGCTCCACCGACCTGACCGTCCGCATCGTCGCCCGCGACGCCGACGACCTCTACCGCATCGCCGGCCAGATCCTCAAGATCCCCGGCGTCGAACGCACCAACATGGCCCTGGTCATGCGCGAACTCGTCGGCCCCCGCACCGCCCCCTTGCTCGACCGATTGGCAGGCCCGAACTGAACACCGCCGATTGGCGTTGTTGTCGTGGGGTCGCGATACTGTTGGGCGAGAGAGGGTTCGGTGGGTCCGGGCCTGGAGACGACGGGGTGGGAATTCCATGTTCAAGCGCAGTGTGTTCGTCGTGGCCGTGATCGCGGTGTCCGCGGTGGTCGGTGGGTGTTCGGAGTCGGGTCTGTCGAGTGGGGGGACCTCGTCCGCGTCGAGTGTCGCGGTGTCGGCGCCGGTGGTGCCCGAGGTGCCGTCGCTGCCGCTGCTGAACCGTAGGGCCGGGAACGGTGAGGTCGTCCAGCAGGCCGGATTGGTCGGGGCCGGGACGCTGACCATCGACAACGGCAACAGCTCCGATGTGGCCGTGGTGGTGGCGAACGGGAATCCGGCGGCGCCGCAGGCCACGATCTACGTGCAGGGCAACTCCCAGGCCACGCTCAGCGGGATCGACGGGTCGTACTACGTCTATCTCAAGACCGGTACCGACTGGGACCAGGCCACGCTGAGCTTCACCCGTGATCGCCAGTTCCAGAAGTTCGACGACGTCTTCGACGCCGGGTCGGACTGGGAGATCACCCTGAAGCCGTCGATCGGCGGAAACGCGAGCACGAGCGACGTTCCCGCGTTCTGATCCGGGTCAGGCGCCGCCGGGCAGGAACCGGCGGACCGCCAGGCCCGCGAGCAGTGCCCAGAACGCGCCGCCGATGCCGAGGAAACTCGTCCCGGCCGCCGCGACGAGGAAGGTGACGAGCCCGGCCATCCGGTGCTCTGGGTCGCTCAGCGCGCCCGTCAGCGACGCCGCCAGGGTGGCGAGCAGGGCCAGGCCCGCGACGGTTTCCAGGGTCCCCGCCGGTGCCGCGGCGATCAGGGTGACGAGGGCGGCCGAGGCGAGCCCGAGTATCAGGTAGCTCGCGCCCGCGGTGGCCGCGGCGATCCAGCGGCGCTTCGGGTCGGGGCTCGCGCTCGGCGCGGCCGAGAGCGCGGCGCTGATCGCGGCGAGATTGATCGCGTGCCCGCCGGCACCCGCCCCCGCGATGGTCCCGATCCCGGTGACCAGCATCGACGCCCGCCACGGCACCTGATAGTCGAACGAGCGCATCACCGCGACGCCGGGGATGTTCTGCGAGGCCATCGTCACGATGTAGAGCGGGATCGCGATGCCGACGATCGCCTGCCAATGCCAGTGCGGCGCGGTCCATTCCACCGTCGGGACCATCGCGGCCAGGTCGAGCTCGCGGTCGCGCACCGCGATGTCGATGCCGGTGCCGATCGCGGCCACGGCGAAGGCGACCAGCACCGCCCACTTCGGCGCGTATCGCTGCAGCACCAGCCACACCACGATCACCGGCACCACCACGGCCGGGGAGGTCTGCAGGGCTTTCACCGGCGCCAGGCACAGCGGCACGAGCACCCCCGCGAGCATCGCCTGCGCGATCGGCACCGGAATCGCCGCGACCAGCGAACCCAGCCGCTGCCACAGGCCGGTGATCACGATCAGCACGCCCGTCACCGCGAACGCCGCGACCGCGCCTGCCCAGCCCCCGGCCACCAGCCCGGTGCTCGCCAGCAGCGCCGCACCGGGCGTCGACCAGGCCAGCGTGATCGGAATCCGGTACCGGAAACTCAGCAGCAGAATCCCGATGCCCTGGGTGAAACACAGGATCATCAGGCCCGACGCTGCCTGCGCCGGACTCGCCCCCACGGCCCGCAGTCCACTCAGCACCACCGCGAAGGAACTGGTGAACCCGACCAGCGCGGTGATCGCCCCGGCCCCGAGCGGCTGGGCGATTCCCGTCTGCTGCTCGGTGACTTCATCGGGTGTGGTGGTGGTGACCTGCGACATTGTGCAGATATTGCCCGTCGAAGGGGTCGCTGTCGCCTGCCAGTGGGTCGAAAGTGGCCTGATCGGCGTGAGGCCGGACCGGTCCAGTTCGGTCGAGATTTCCTGGGCGCGCGGCGGCGAGATCGGATGGCCACCGGTACTCGGCCGTGGCCGGGGCAATCGCTTCCGTGGGAGGGATCGACTGCGTAGGGTGGCGCAATCAGGGGGTCCGTAGTGACGGCGAGTGAGGAGTGGGTGTGGGCGCGGTGGTGATCTCTCCGGAGGAGCTCCGGGAAGAACTGGCGGACAACAGGATTCATCTTCTCGATGTGCGGTGGGCGCTGGGTGATCCGGACGGTCCGCAGCACTATCTGGACGGCCACATTCCCGGCGCCGTGTTCGTCGACATGGAGACCGAGCTGGCCGCCGCGCCGTCGCCCGCGCGTGGCCGCCATCCGCTGCCCGATCCCGGCACCTTCGAGAAGTGCGCGCGCAGTTGGGGGCTCGGCGACGGCGAGCCGGTGGTCGTCTACGACGCGACCGGTGGGATGGCCGCGGCGCGGGCCTGGTGGCTGCTGCGCTGGGCGGGTGTCGAGAACGTCCGGCTGCTCGACGGCGGTCTGCCCGCGTGGATCGCGGCGGGCGGCGAACTGGCGACCGGCGCCGAGCCCGACCCGGCCCCCGGTGACCTGATCGTGCGCCCCGGCGCGCTGCCCGTCATCGACGCCGACGCGGCCGCGACCTGGTCGGGCACCCTCCTCGACGCCAGAGCCGCCGAACGCTACCGCGGCGAGGTCGAACCCGTCGACCCCCGCGCAGGCCACATCCCCGGCGCCCTGAGCGCGCCCACCACCGAAAACCTGGACAGCACCGGGCATTTCCGCTCCGCCGAAGACCTGCGCGCCCGCTTCGCCCCCTACGCCGACACCCCGATCGCCGTCTACTGCGGCTCCGGCATCACCGCCGCCCACCAGATCGCCGCCCTGGCCATCGCGGGCATCCCCGCCACCCTCTACGCCGGCTCGTGGTCGCAGTGGTCCAACGACCCGAAACGCCCCGCCGCAACCGGAGCCTGAGCACTGACGCCCTTGCTCGAGCGGATCACGGGCAGCCCCGGGCGACCTCGTGCAGCCGGGCGTTGTCGGCGGCGGTGATGGGCAGGTCGTAGTCGAGGGCCACCGTCAGGTACTTCGCCGCGTAGAAGCAGTGGTTGGGGCGGGCCGGGGGGAGCCAGTCTGCGGGGGTGTCGTCGCCCTTGGACTGGTTGGTCGCGGCGCCGGTGGCGAGCAGGTTCACCGAGAGGTCGTTGGCGAAGCGGGCGCGCCGGTCGGGCGCCCACCCGGCGGCGCCCATGTCCCAGGCGGCGGCCAGCGGATAGACGTGGTCGATCTGGACGCGGCCGCCGTCGGACTTGCGGAAGGTGATCTCGGCGCCGGTGTACGGGTCGGCGAGCACGCCCTCGACCACCACGCAGCGGCCGCGATGCACCACCTCGCGTAGCTGCGCGGCGAGGACGTTGTTGCGGGTGTCGCAGCCGTCGTGCCCACCGGGCGCGTCGGTGTCGTCGGACCAGGCCGGGCCGAACACGCAACCCTGACCGGCCTTGCACCCGCGCTCGTACCCACCGGGACGCGGGCGCGCGACGACCACGCGCACCCGGTCCAGCAGCGCGGTGACCTCGGCGCGCGTGGGACTACCGGGCGCGGGTGTCACCGGCTCTTCGAGCGTGAGCACACCGCAGCCCGCGAGCGCGAACAGGAGCACGAGCGACCCGGCCGATTTCCGCATGCCTGCAGGTTGTACCGGGTGCCACCGACAGCGGCGGCCGAACGCCGCCCCGACACGCGCCTACAGCCAGGCGCGCGCCAGGATGTCGTCGGCGGCCAGCTCGCTGGAATTCGGGGGGAATCGGGTCGCCGCGATCGAGGAGATGTGCGCGCCGTCGTGGCCGACGAGCCACGATCCGCCGCGATCCTCGCATTCGGCGATCTTGGCGAACACGGTGAGCAGGAACGTGATGGCATCACGGGGATCGTTGGTGCGTGCCAGGCGCTGGGATTCACCTGGTCTGATCAGATCGAGCCAGATGCCGGATTGGCCGTCCAATCGCATGCCGACGATCTTGCCGGCGTCGATGAACGTGAATTTGCGCCGTTCCCACGGGGTTGTCGGGGTATAGCTCTGCTCGAGAACCTGGAGCAGAATCGTCATCGCTGCCCTCCGCACGCATACAAGGGGTTCATCGGCCGAGCCGGTGCGAGCCCGGTTCGCCTGGGTCGTTGTGCAGTTGTCGCCGGTGGGTGGTCCGGCCCGTGACCTGGGGATATCTCAGTATGTTCCGGGATCGGCGAGAAATCCAGGGGTGTGGCCGGTCGTGGAGGCTGTCGGTGCCGCCTGCTTGGATGGGGACCATGCTGCACGGTCTGTGGTCCCCCGGTTCGGGCCTGCTGCTGTGGCACGACGGGGAACCGGTCGCCGTGGGCTCGGTCCTGGGCGACATCCTGGAGCGGGCCAGGTTCCGGCACCGCGCCGTGGTGCTCGTCGTCGACGCCGAGGGCAGGTCGGAGACCGCCGAGGTGCGCGCGCACGCGTTGGCGCCGCCCACGGCGGCCGTCGTGCTGCGCAGCAGGCTGCCCGTCGAGAACGTCTCCGGCGACCTGCGCTTCCTCGGCCACGTCGCGCGCGGCATCGAACGCTGGGTGCGGGCCGGCCGGGTGGTCCCGCAGGTCGAGCGGGCCGACGGCCAGTGGTGGGTGCGCTGGCGGCTGGTCGGCGGACAGCGTCAGCGCGCCTGGCTGGCCGAGCTCGCCGCCGCGATGCCCGCGGCGCTGCGGGTGGCCGGGTCGCCCGCGGCGGTGCTCGACGACCTGGTCACCGAGCTCACCGACCCGATCGCCCGCGAGTATCTCGCGCACCGGACGATGACCCACCCGCTGCTCGCGGCCCTGGTCGCCGACACTCCGCTCGAGGCCGGTTCGTACCGGGTGGCGGAGACGCTGACCCAGTGGCGCGCCGGGTACGCCGCCGACGAGCCGGAACTCGTCCTGCGTCTGTGCGAACCCGACGGCGAGTTCGGCGTCACGGACGAGTCGGTGGCCCTGTGGCGGTTGCAGGTGTGCCTGCGTCCGGTCGACGACGCGCCGAAGCCCGTCGCCCTCGACGACGACCCGGTCCTGGTGCGCACCGCCGCCGAGAAGCTGGGGCAGGCCCGCACGGCCTACCCGCGCCTGCGCGATCTGCCCACCGACCCGCGCGGCCTCGACCTGCTGCTGCCCACCGAGGTGGTCGCCGATCTCGTCGCGCACGGCGCCCACGCCCTGCAGGAGGCCGGAATCCGCCTGCTGCTGCCGCGCGCGTGGAACATCGCCGAACCGAGCATGCGCCTGCGGGTGAGCAGTCCGGCCGCCGCAGAATCCACGGTGGGCCTGAGCGGATTGCTGTCCTACCGTTGGGAATTGGCGCTCGGTGACCTGGTGCTCACCAAGGCCGAGATGGAACGGCTGATCCGCAGCAAGTCGAATCTCGTACAGCTGCGCGGGGAATGGGTGCAGGCCGACCATCGCGTGCTCGCGGCCGCGGCCCGCTACGTCGCGCTGCACGCCGACGACACCCCGATCACGCTGGCCGACATGATCGGCGAACTCGCCGCCGAGCGCGTGGACGACGTGCCGGTCACCGAGGTCACCGCCGAGGGCTGGGCGGCCGAGTTGTTCGCCAGGGAAGGCGAACCCGAGCCGGTGCCGGTCCCGATCGGCTTGAAGGCCGAGCTGCGCCCCTACCAGGAACGCGGCCTGAGCTGGCTGGCCACGATGAGCCGACTCAACTGCGGCGCGATCCTGGCCGACGACATGGGTTTGGGCAAGACGGTGCAGGTGCTCGCGCTGCTCGCCTATGAGCGGGAGGCGATGGCGGGTGCCGGACCCGCTCGGGCGCATCGTGCCACGGCAGGCGCGCCAGATCGCGTCCTGACAGCGGGCGATGCGGCGCCGGTGGGACCGACCCTGCTGGTGTGCCCGATGTCGGTGGTGGGCAACTGGCAGCGGGAAGCACAACGGTTCACTCCCGATCTGCGCGTGCTGGTCCATCACGGCTCAGGTCGTCTCTCTGGCGCGGAATTCGTTGCGGCCGTGCGCGATTCGGACCTGGTCGTGACGACCTACGCGCTGCTCGCCCGCGACGCCACCCTGCTGAGCGAACAGCAGTGGGAGCGCATCGTGCTCGACGAAGCCCAGCACATCAAAAACGCCGCCACTCGGCAGGCACGGGCCGCCCGCGCCCTGCCCGCGCGACATCGGCTGGCGCTCACCGGCACCCCGGTGGAGAACCGGCTGGAGGAACTGCGCGCCCTGTTCGATTTCGCCATGCCGAAACTGCTCGGGAGCCCGCAGTCGTTCCGGGCCAGGTTCGCCGTGCCGATCGAACGCGAGCGCGATCAGCACGCCATCGACCGGCTGCGCCTGATCACCGACCCGTTCGTGCTGCGCAGGCTCAAGACCGACCCGGCCGTCATCAGTGACCTGCCCGAGAAGCTGGAGATGACGGTGCGGGCCAACCTCACCGTCGAGCAGGCCGCCCTCTACCAGGCGGTGGTCGACGACATGCTGGAGAAACTGAAGGACGCGAAGGGCATGGCGCGCAAGGGCGCTGTGCTCGGCGCGCTCACCAGGCTCAAGCAGGTGTGCAACCACCCGGCGCACTACCTCGGTGACGGTTCGCCGATGCTGCGCCGCGGCAGTCACCGTTCCGGCAAGCTGGCCCTGGTCGAGGACGTGCTCGACGCGGTCATCGCCGACGGCGAGAAGGCCTTGCTGTTCACCCAGTTCCGCGAATTCGGCGACCTCGTGCTGCCGTATCTCACCGAGCGCTTCGGTACCTCGATCCCGTTCCTGCACGGCGGGGTGAGCAAGCAGCGCCGCGACGACATGGTCACCGGGTTCCAGCGCGAGGACGGCCCACCGCTGATGCTGCTCTCGCTCAAGGCGGGCGGCACCGGCCTCAACCTGACCGCCGCCAATCACGTGATCCACCTGGACCGCTGGTGGAATCCGGCGGTGGAGAACCAGGCCACGGACCGGGCGTTCCGGATCGGCCAGCAGCGCGCGGTGCAGGTCCGCAAACTGGTCTGCGTCGACACCATCGAGGAGCGGATCGACGAGATGATCAGCGGGAAGAAGCAATTGGCTGAGCTGGCGGTCGGCACGGGGGAGAACTGGATCACCGAGCTGAGCACCGACGAGCTGCGCGAGCTGTTCACCCTCGGCGCCGAGGCGGTGGGCGACTGATGACCGATTTCAGTCAGTTCGGTCCGCGCAGGCCCGTCACCGGTGGCGCCAGGGCACACGGTGGCTTCGGGCGGACTTGGTGGGGCCGTGCGCTTCTGGACGCGGTGGAGAAGGTCGCCGACGCGGGCAGGCTCTCGCGCGGACGTACCTACGCCAGGGTCGGTCAGGTGGTGAACTACCGGATCGAGCGCGGCGCCGTCACGGCGGAGGTGCAGGGCAGTCAGCCCAGCCCGTTCACCTCGGTGCTGGCGATGCGGCCGCTGCGTCCGGAGGAGGTCGAGCTGCTGCTCGCCGAGATCAGGCAGGCGCCCGGCATGCTCGCCGAGATCGCCTCCGGCGCACTACCGCCCGCCCTCGGCCCGCATCTGCTTCCCACCACGGCGTCCGAGCTGGATTTCTCCTGCTCCTGCCCCGACATGGGCTGGCCGTGCAAACACGTGGCCGCCGTCTGCTACCTGCTCTCGGAACGTCTCGACGAACAGCCCAGCGAGATCCTCACCCTGCGCGGCCTCGACCTCGACACCCTCATCGGCGGCGTCGAGAAGTCCACCCGCGCCGAGGAATCCGACGACCCCTACGGCGACACCCTCGTCCTGCCCGACCTTCCGCGCATCGAGTTCCACCCCGTCATCGACGACCTCGACCCGGTTCCGCTGCGCCGCGCGCTCCGCATGACGACCGAAGACGAACAGACGGCCGCCACCGGCCTCCGCGAACTGCGTTCCCTCTACCCCGAATTCGACAGCTGAGGCCTCAGGGGAGCTCGTAGTCGAACCAGATGTGGTGGCCGCCGGTGCTGTCGACGGACAGGGCGCCCGTTCCGGTGATGCCGGTGAGCGCGCCGGTGCCGCTGGCCGGGACGATGTGGAAGAACTCGTCGGTGCGGTCGGTGCCCTCGGTGGTGGCCGAGTGGACGAAGTTGAACGCGCCGGCCCGGTCGTGCAGGGTGCCTTCGAAGGACTCCATGGCGATGTAGGTGCCCGCGCCGGAGGCCATGTCGAAGGCCGCGGTGAACAGGGTGGCCGAGCGGCCGGTGATCTCGCCCGCGTATTCCTTGGTGATGGTGCTGACCCCGACCGGGAGTCCGGTCTCGATGGGTGGCCGCGGGCCCAGGTCGGTGGGGTCGAACGCGGTGACTTCGAACGTGCCGATTGCTTTCATGCGGTGATGCTAAACCGGGGCACCGACAGGTCGCGGCGCCCGCGCGTCAGTCGATGCGGTACACGCGGGTCGCGGTGCCGCCGAACACCTTCCGCAGGTCGTCGGTGTCGGCGCCGGCGTCGGTGAGCACGGTGGCGACGGTCTCGGCGGCCCCGGTGATGCTGGTGATCGGCCGATCCACCGGGAAGTTCGAGCCCCAGATCAGCCGGTCGGCGCCGAACACCGCGAGCGCGTGCGTGAGCATCGGCCGCACTCGCTCCACCAGCACGGGCACCGGCGTCGGCGCGCCGCGCGGCGGCACCGGATGGCCGAGCACCGGCATCATCAGCCCGCTGACCTTGGCGACCACATTGGGCTGCGCGGCGAGATCGGTGAGGTCCTGGCGCCAGCGCTCGAACAGGGTGTGCCGCTGGGTCACGGTCCGGCCGGTGGACTTGCCGACCGGCCCGAAGATCCCGGCGGGTGTGCCGAGGTGGTCGAGCACGATCGGCACCTCGGGGAAGCGTTCGGCCAGCGCGGTCAGTTCCGGCAGCTGGACCGAGTAGATCCAGGTGTCGAACGAGAGTCCCCGCTCGGCGAGCTGGGCGAACCCGTCCAGGAACGCGGGCGCGGTGAGCCGCCCGTCGTGCGCCGCGAACGATTTCACGGCCGGATCGGGATGGTGGGCCACGTTCGTCCTGATGCCGTGCAGCAGCGGTGAGGCCGACTGGTGCGCGTCCAGGACGGCCGCGAAGTCCGCGGCGGCGGGGTCGGCGGCGCCGACGATCGCGGCCAGCCGTGGCGTGTCGACCCCGAAGGGCAGGCTCGCCACCCAGCGGGTCTCGTCGGGTTGCCAACCGGTCCAGTCCGCCTCGACGTGGACCAGCGCCGATGCCGCGGTCGGACCCAGATCGGCGCGGTAGTCGGCAGGCAGATACGGGCCCATGTAGGCCGAGGCCTCGCCGACGAATTCGCGGTCGCGCCGCGGGGTCAATCGCGTCGCGATATCGATCGGAATCGGCAGATAGCGCAGCAGGGTGGCGTGCTTGCTGAATTGCCGCGGTGTCGAATGCGGGTCCCACTGGTGCAGGTGCGCGTCGATGATGTCGATATCGGTCAGTGTCATGCCGCCGCCGTCCCGTCGGTGCCGATCGCTTCGGTGGCGCGATTGTCACACATTCCGACGGGACGGGGTGGATGAACAGCGGGCGGTTCAGCGTGCCGGGGTGAACACGTAATCGGCCAGGTCGAAATGGCCGCTGCGCCAGGCCGCCTCCAGTGTCGACGACGGCCGCAGCGGCACGTCGCCGTGCTTGTCGAAGTAGTAGCTGTTGGCGTTGGCGCAGCTGTCCTGCCAGAACACCTGCCCGCCGCGCCGCGCGAGCACCTCGCGGAAGAACCGGTCGTTGGCCTCGTGGCGCACCTCCACCCTGGTCGCGCCGGTGTCGCGGGCCCGGCGCAGGCACCGCAGAATATGGCGGGTCTGATTTTCGATGAGCGTGAAATACGAGGCGCCGTTGTAGCCGTACGGACCCATGATGGAGAAATAGTTGGGAAATCCCGGCACACTCACGCCCTCGTAGGCCTGCAGCCGGTTCTCGTCCCACCATTTCTCCAGGTCGAGGCCGTCGACGCCGTGCAGATCGTAGGTCGGCATATTACCCGACTCCATCACTTTGAATCCGGTCGCGAGAATCAGTACATCGGCCGGGTGTTCGGTTTCCGCGGTGCGTACGCCGGTCGCGGTGATCTCGGTGATGGGCCTGGTCTCCAGCGTGACATTCGCGCGGTTGTAGGTGGCCAGATAGTCGTTGGAGAAGCTGGGCCGTTTGCAGCCCAGCGCATAGTTCGGGGTGAGTTTCGCGCGCACGTCCGGGTCCTTCACCTGGCGGCGCAGATGGGCCAGGCCGGCGCGTTCGCCGATCGCGGCGGTGGGCAGCGAGCGGTGGTAGTGGGCGGCCAGCGGGAAGGTGACCTCGACGTAGGTCTGGCTGATCAGCCGCGTGAGGGTGCGGCCGCCGGGTAGGCGCAGCGCCCAGCGCGCGGGCGGCGGTACGGGCAGGTCGGGCCTGGGTAGGCACCAGATCGGGGTGCGCTGGAAGACGGTGAGGTGCTCGACCCGCGGGGCGATCTCGGGGATCACCTGCACCGCCGACGCCCCGGTGCCGATGATCGCGACCCGCTTGCCGCGAAGGTCGAGGCCGTGATCCCAGCGCGCGGTGTGCACCGTGGTCCCGGCGAAGGTCTCGATGCCGGGAATCTCGGGCAGCTTCGGGCGGGTGAGCACGCCGGTCGCGCTGAGCACGAAGCGGGCCGTCAGCTCGGCGCCGTCGGCGGTGCGCAGCACCCAGCGGTCGGCGTCGGCGTCGAAATCGGCGGCGACCACGGTGGTGTTGAACCGGATGTGGGGCCGCAGACCGTATTTGTCCACGCAGGATTCGGCGTAGGCCTTGAGTTCGCGGCCCGGCGCGTACACCCGCGACCACTCGGTGCGCTGGTCGAAGGAGAACTGGTAGCTGAACGACGGGATGTCCACGGCGACACCGGGATAGGTGTTCCAGTGCCAGGTGCCGCCGACACCGTCGGCATCGTCGACGATCAAGAAGTCCCCGAATCCCGCTTCCCGCAAGGCGATCGCGGCGCCGATCCCGGAGAAGCCCGCGCCGACGATGACGATCTCGTGATCGAGGGTGCTCACACCGGGACCGCTGGTTCGCTCGTTCATGCTGATTCCTTCCGGCCGGCCGCGCCGACCCTGGCGGCTGTCGCGGGCAGGTGTCCGCCGCGACCGATGGTGCGCACGACGTGGTGGGTGTCGTCGGCGAAGACGATGGTGTCGACCCGGTGTTCGATTCCGTCGACGGTGCGCACGCCCAGCGGTGCGAGCCGCGCGATCGGCCAGGTGACCAGGCGGCAGTGCGGCTGCCGCAGCGTGCGGTAGTAGCTGTCGTGCACGGCGACGCCCGCGTCGCCGTCGGGGGTGAGCCGGTACCGCATCCACGAATCACGCACCTGGATGCGGAGATTCGCGCGGGCGATGAGCCGCACCAGCCGATCCGGCGCGTGCCGCAGTGCGCCCGCGGGCAGCGGTGCGCGCGGCACGATCCAGGCGGCCTCGGTCTGGAACACGGTCACCCGCGCCGCCTCGGCCGCGATGCCGGGGAGCAGGCGTGCCGCCGCCGCGCCGGAACCGATGATCGCCACCCGTTCGCCGGTGAACTCCCCGCGCGGATGGAAGTCGAGGTGGTGCGCGATCCGGCCGTCGAACGTGCCGGGGAGCGCGCTCATTTCGCGACCGGATCGTAGGTGAGCTCGCGGACCCACGACGGACGGTGACCGAGGACCCGGACCGGGAACCGGTCGATGCACGCGCTGGACACGTCGGCGAGCAGCTGGAACGGCTGGCGCCGGTCGATGGTGGCCTTCGCGTGCAGCCGCACGACGTGATACAGCGGCAGCCGCCGGATCCGCGGGCTGCGCTCGCCGACGGTCTCGTAGCGGCGCACCGCGTTCCACAGTTTGTCCTCGTCCAGGCCGAGCGCCACGATGTTCGCCGCCATCCGGGACAGCAGCGGCGCGTAGAGCAGCGCACCGAGCACGAACGACGGCCGCGCCGCGAAACCCGCTGTCTCGATGGCGATCTTGCGCAGCGGCCCGGCGCCGAGCTGTTCGAGCACCTGGAAGCCGACCGCGAGGTGCCGGGATTCGTCGCTGTTGATGTGCCGGAACACCTCGTGGCACACCGGATCGTCGACCTCGTCGAGCAGGAACTTCACCAGCGCCCCGTCCAGCGCCGTCTCCAGCGACGGGATGACGGTGCCGAGCACCGGCAGGGTCATGTGCTCGGCGTAGCGGTCGAGCCAGCTGATCACCAGGCGGATGTTCTTGTTGGGCACCGGCATCGCGTCGTCGCCGAGCATGCCCCAGCGGCGCATGAGCGCCAGCTCGGCATTGGCGTGCTTCTGCTCCTCGGCGTGAAAGTGCCGGTAGATCTCGCGCAGCGCGCCCGGCGGCGCCTGCTGGACCAGCGCGGCGAATCCGCGGGCGCCGACGTGTTCGATCCACACCAGATCGGACATGAACGCGGCCAGGCGCGGTCGCTGCTCGTCGGTGACCAGCTCGGCGCCCGGTGCGTCCCAGTCGATATCGGCCAGGGCCCATTGCTTGGCGCGCACGGTGGCGAGCATGTCGGGATAGGCGAACGTCATTGTCCGTCTCCTCTCGGTCGGTTCAGCGCACCACCCGCTCGAGCAGGCCCGCCGAACGGGTGTAAGTGGCAGGCATCCAGCGTTTGGCCTGCCACAGCACTTTGGCTTCCAGTTGTGGCACCACGTAGAGGTCGCCACGGTCGACGGCGTCGAGGGTGGTCTTCGCGATGCTCGCGGGTGGGCGGCCGGTCCACCGCAGCAGCAGCCCGCCCAGGCGCTCCGCGGTCTCGTCCATCGGCGAATCCGCTTGCATGATCCCGGTTTTCACCCCCGTGGGGCACAGGACCGTCACGCCGACCCCGGTGCCTGCCAGTTCGGCCGACATCGTCTCCGACAGCGCGAGCACGCCCGCCTTGCTCACGTTGTAGGCCGCCATCCGCGGGGCGGCGCCGAACGCGGCGGCGGAGGCGACATTGACCACCGTGCCCCGCCCGGCCGCGCGCAGGATCGGCGTGAAGACATGACAACCGTTGATGACGCCCCACAGGTTCACTCCGAGGGTGCGCTCCCAGTCGTCGAGGGTGAATTCGCCGACCGGCGGCCCGCCCGCGCCGATCCCGGCGTTGTTGATCACGAGGGTGGGCGCGCCGCCGAACCAGTCCTGCGCGAGGGGCGCCAGCGCGGTGACCTCGTCGATCGCGGTGACATCGCAGCGGGCGCCGATGGCCTTTCCACCCACCTCGTCCACCAGGGCGGCGGTGTCGGCGGCCCGGCTCGCGTCGAGGTCGGAGCACACCACCCGCCCGCCGCGCCTGCCCAGTTCGACCGCGAAGGCGCGGCCGATGCCGCTGCCGGCGCCGGTGACCACCGCGTCGGCGTGTTCGGTTCGGCGACGACGAAACAGGCGCATGGTGACTCCCGGGTCCTAGCGGTCCGACTCCAATTGGTGTCACACGCCACCATTGGCCGCACCTGACACCAATTAGGCGCCGGGGGGAGTACTTTGTCAACCATGGATGTGCGCGCACCGGCCCGGACGTGGGGTGGCCGCACCGCGGAGCAACGCAGGGCCCAGCGCCGCGCCGACCTGGTCGAGGCGGCGCTGGCGATCTGGCTCGACAGCGGATGGGCCGCGGTGACGATGCGTGGCGTCTGCCAGCGGGCGGGTCTCAACGACCGGTACTTCTACGAGAGCTTCGCCGACCGCGACGACCTGCTCGCCGCGGTCTGGGACGAGGTGTGCGCGGAGGTCTTCGCCGATCTGGCCACCATCCTGGCCGACAACGCCGGACGCGCGCCCATGGACATCCTGCGCGCCGCGATCGCCCGCGCCGTCGCGTTGCAGACCGACCAGCGTGGCCGGGCCCGCATCCTGCTGGCCGACCACGCGGGCAGCGCCGTCCTCGAACAGCGGCGCAAGGCGATGCTCACCGACGCCACCGACCTGCTGATCGCCGCCGCCTGGCCCCATCTGCGCCCCGACGTCGACGAGACGGCCGTGCGGATGAGCACCCTGGCCGGCATCGGCGGCTTCATCGAACTGCTCACCGCCTGGCGCACCGGCGCCGTCGACGTGGACGCCGCGCGGATCGTCGAGCACACCTTCGCCATCGCCACCCAGCTCGGCGCGATGTTCCTGCCCGCCGAGATCATCGGCGGCTGAGCCTCACACGGTGCGCCGGTACTGCCCGCCCACCGCGAAGAACGCGTCCGTGACCTGCTGCAGCGAGCAGACTCTGGCCGCGTCCATCAGGACCTCGAAGATGTTGCCGTCGGTGTGGGCCACCTCGGCCAGCCGCGCGAGCGCCGCGTGGGCCTGCTCGGCGTGTTCGTCCTGGAAGGCACGCAGGCGATCCAGCTGCGAGCGGCGTTCGGCCTCGGTGCCGCGGGCCAGTTCCAGCGGGCCGTGCGCCGCCTCGTCGTCGTGCCCACGGAAGGTGTTCACGCCGACGATCGGCAGCGACCCGTCGTGTTTGCGCTGTTCGTAGCGCATCGACTCGTCCTGGATGCGGCCGCGCTGATAGCCGGTCTCCATGGCGCCGAGTACGCCGCCGCGCTCGCTGATCCGCTCGAACTCGAGCAGCACCGCCTCCTCGACCAGGTCGGTGAGCTCGTCGATGACGAAGCTGCCCTGCAACGGATTCTCGTTGACCGCCAGACCCCATTCCTTGGCGATGATGAGCTGAATGGCCAGCGCGCGGCGCACCGAATCCTCGGTCGGGGTGGTCACCGCCTCGTCGAAAGCGTTGGTGTGCAGGCTGTTGCAGTTGTCGTAGACGGCGATCAGCGCCTGCAGGGTGGTGCGGATGTCGTTGAACTGCATCTCCTGCGCGTGCAGCGAGCGGCCCGAGGTCTGCACGTGGTACTTCAGTTTCTGCGCGCGCTCGCCGCCGCCGTAGCGGTTGCGCATGGCCACCGCCCAGATCCGCCGGGCGACCCGTCCGATCACCGTGTACTCCGGATCCATGCCGTTGGAGAAGAAGAACGACAGATTCGGCGCGAAGTCGTCGATGGCCAGCCCGCGCGCGAGATAGGTCTCCACATAGGTGAATCCGTTGGCCAGCGTGAACGCGAGCTGGCTGATCGGGTTCGCGCCCGCCTCGGCGATGTGATAGCCCGAGATGGAGACCGAGTAGAAGTTGCGAATGTCGTTGCGCACGAACCATTCCTGCACGTCGGCCATCATCCGCAGGCTGAACTCGGTGGAGAACAGGCAGGTGTTCTGGCCCTGGTCCTCCTTGAGGATGTCGGCCTGCACGGTGCCGCGCACGGTCGACAACGTCCGCGCCCTGATCGCGGCGGCCTCCTCGCCGGTGGGTTCGCGGCCCTCGGTCTCGCGGAAGCGGTGCACCGCCTGATCGATCGCGGCGTTGAGGAAGAAGGCGAGGATGGTCGGCGCGGGGCCGTTGATGGTCATCGAGACCGAGGTGGTCGGCGCGCACAGGTCGAAACCGTCGAAGAGCGTGCGCATGTCCTCGATGGTGGCCACCGAGACGCCCGAGGTGCCGACCTTGCCGTAGATGTCGGGCCGCTCGGCCGGATCGTGGCCGTAGAGGGTCACCGAGTCGAACGCCGTCGACAGCCGGGTGGCCTCCGCGTGCGCGCTGAGCACCTTGAAACGGCGGTTCGTCCGCGCCGGATCACCCTCACCGGCGAACATCCTGGCCGGGTCCTCGTTGTCGCGCTTGAAGGCGAAAACACCTGCGGTGAAAGGGAACCGGCCGGGCAGGTGCTCGGCGCGCAGGAAACGCAGCAGCTCGCCGTGGTCGGTGTAGCGCGGCAGGGCGACGCGCGGAATGCTCGACCCGGACAGCGATTCGCGGCGCAGCGGGGTGCGGATCTCGCGGTCGCGGACGCGGACGACCTGTTCCTCGCCCTGGTAGCTCTCGGCGAGGGACGGCCATTCGGCGAGCAACGCCGCCGATTCGGGGGAGAGCTCGGCGCGCGCCTTCGTCAGCAACTCGGCGACCGCGGTGTCGTCGGGCAGTTCCGCGGCCACGGCGGCGAGTCGCTGAACGCGCTGTGCCGCTGCGCATTCCCGCGCGGTCTCGGCGTGGTAGGCCCGCACGGTCTCGGCGATCTCGGCCAGGTACCGGACCCTGGCCGGTGGCACCAGCGTGGCGAAGCGGGAGGAGACCTTGGTGTCCACCTTCGGCAGCGTGCCCGGTTCGAGGGCGAGGCCGTGCTCGGTCAGCAGGCCGGTGAGGTGCTGGTAGAGCGCGGTGACGCCGTCGTCGTCGAAGGTGGCCGCGCTCGTGCCGAAGACCGGCATGTCGGCCGGGCTCACACCGAATTCGCCACGGTTGCGGATCAATTGGCGGGCGACATCGCGCACGGCGTCGGCGGCGCCGCGGCGCTCGTACTTGTTCACCGCGACCACGTCGGCGTAGTCGAGCATGTCGATCTTCTCGAGCTGCGAGGCGGCGCCGAACTCGGGCGTCATCACGTACAGCGCCACCTGGACGTGGTCGACTATGCCTGCGTCGCCCTGGCCGATGCCCGGAGTCTCGAGGATCACCAGGTCATGGCCCGCGGCGCGGCAGGCGGCGATCATGGTGTCGATGTCGTCGGGCAGTTCGTGATTGCCGCGGGTGGCCAGCGACCGGAAGTACACGTGCTCGCCGTCGAGGGCGTTCATCCTGATGCGGTCGCCCAGCAGCGCGCCGCCCGCGCGCCGCCGGGTCGGATCGACCGCGAGGACGGCCACGCGCAGTTTGTCCTGCTGGTCGGTGCGCAGTCGGCGCACCAATTCGTCGGTGAGCGAGGACTTTCCGGACCCGCCCGTACCGGTGATCCCCAGGACCGGAACCCGGCGTCGGTCCGCCGCTGCCCGTATCGCGGTGCGGTCGTCCTCGGTGAGGGCGCCCTGTTGCAGGCAGGTGATGGTGCGCGCCAAGGCATTCCGGTCGCCGGTGTAGAGGGCGTTCAGGTCGGGTGGGGTGCGGGCGGGATCGACATCGCACTCGCGGATCAGCTCGTTGATCATGCCGGGCAGGCCGAGTCGCTGACCGTCCTCCGGCGAGAAGATCCGTACCCCACTGCGCGCGAGCCGCTCGATCTCCTCGGCGACGATCACGCCGCCTCCACCGCCGAAGATCCGCACGTGTCCCGCGCCCGCCGCCCGCAGCGCCTCGGCCAGGTACTCGAAGAACTCGATGTGCCCGCCCTGGTACGAGCTGACCGCCACGCCCTGGACATCCTCTTCGACGACGGCGTCGACGATCTCGCGGACCGAGCGGTTGTGGCCGAGGTGGATCACCTCGGCGCCTTGGGCCTGCAGGATGCGCCGCATGATGTTGATCGCCGCGTCGTGCCCGTCGAACAGGGCCGCCGAGGTCACGAATCGCACGGGATGGACCGGGACGTGCAGTGCGCCGGACTCGCTCATGACCGCCTCCACGAACAGTGGGTGGATCGCCCGATGCTAGGACGTCCAACTAATTCTAGTATGACCTGGGTCACGCCGCTGCGAAACGCGGCGCGCGCGAATCGCCGGATTCGGCGGCGCCGCTCGACATACTCGACGGATGGTTCGCGAGCATCGGGTCGGGGTGGCGCTGGAGCGGCTGGTCGCGGCCGGGGTGATCAGCGCCGACCAGCGCGGGGCGATCCTGCGGGCCGTCGACGCCCAGGAGCGGGCGGGCCGGGCGAGCGCGGGCCGGGTACTGGCCGAGATCGTCGCCTACCTCGGGGCCGGGCTGGTGCTGGCCGGGCTTGCCCTGTTTCTCGGGCGGGCCTGGACGCAGGTGGCGCAGACCGGGCGGGTGGTGTTGCTGCTGGTCGTGGCAGGCTGCGCGGTCGGGGGAGCGGTGGTGCTCGCGGGCGGGTGTGGCGGGGTGTTCCGGCGGGTCCCGATCGCCGCGGCCGGGCGAAGCAGGCTCGCGGCGGTACTGCTGGCGCTGGCGGCCGGGGCCGTGTGCGGCGCCGTGGCCACCGCGCTCGGTGACGGTGCGGGCGCCGAGATCGCCGCGTCGATCGCGGGACTGCTGATGGCGATTCTCGGCTATCTGCTGGTGCCGAGCGTGCTCGGCATGGCCGTGCTCGGCGCCTTCGGTGTCGCGAGCGTCGTGAACTCGACCGGCGAGATCTTCGACTACCGCTCGGCGTGGCCGGGCGTGCTGTTGATGGTGCTCGGCGCGTTGTGGTTCGCGCTCGCCTGGGCGCGGCTGCTCGTCGCGGAGTGGGCGGGTTACCTCATCGGCGGGCTCATCGCGGTCGGCGGAGCCCAATCGGTGGCCTGGGGCGATTCGCTGTGGCGGCCCGCCCTGACCCTGCTGGTCGGCCTGGCCTGTTGTGCGCTCTACGCGCTGCGCCCCGAACCCGTGCTGGTCCTCGGCGGCGCGGCGGCGGTGGCGGTGGCGGTCGCCCAAACGGTGGCCGACCACACCGACGGCGGTCCCGCCGCCGCCAGCATCGTCCTCGCCATCGGCGCCGTGGTCCTCACCAGCGGCCTGATCGCCGCCCTGGTGGGACCGAAACGTCAGGGCTGACTCACAGCCGCCGAGCGCGGGCGGTGGCCGGCGCTGTACCTGGCCGTGGACGCCACGTTCACCACGGTCACGGAACTGGTCGTCGACGGCGGCTTCGCGCAGGGGCTGGGTCAGCGCGCTCGGGCGGCGGCCCAGCGGGATTCGGCGTCCTTGCGGTGGATGCCGAGGCCGGATCGGTCCGGGTGGTGGGCTTGGCGCAGGTTCCACTCGGCGTCGTAGTCGCCGCTGTCCTGGTGGCGGTAGGGGATGGGCGCCGCGGTCGGCAGGGCGAGCAGGCGGGTGCGCAGGTCGGCGGTGATGGTGGCGAACCGGTCCGCGCTGACCCGGTTGGTGCCGGGGATGATCACCGGCTCGACCACGTCCATGCCCGTGTAGAAGAAGGTGCCGTGGAGCAGGGGGAACAGGGCCTCGGTGAGGTCGCCGTGGATGCCGCGGGGGCCGAGGCCGGTGTGCGCGCCGACCGACACCACGGCCGTCGCCCGCTTGCCCGCCAGTCCGCCGTCGCCGTAGCGCCGGGTGCGGCCGGTCGCGGGATCGCGCACGCCGTAGGCGTAGCCCTGCACCATGACCCGGTCGAGCCAGCCCTTCATGATGGCGGGCACCCCGTACCACCACAGCGGGAAGTGCAGCACCACCGTGTCGGCCCAGGCCAGCTTCTCGTGCTCGGCGCGGATGTCGGGGGCCAGCCGTCCGGCGCGCAGGGCCGACTCGGACTCGCGGGCGACGTCGAGCCGCTCGGCGCCGTCATGGGCGAAGTCCGCGGCCGTCACGACCGGATTCCAGTGCATCGCATAGAGATCGGATTCGACCACCTCGTGCCCGGCCTCGCGCAGCGCGGCGATCCCGGCGGTGCGCAGCTGGGCGGTCAGCGATCGTGGCTCGGGATGGGCGAACACCCACAACACTCGCATGGGGCCTGTCCTTTCCTCGGATCTTCGGGACGCCATCCAGGCTGCCGAGGACGACCGGCCGCGACCAGTGGCTGGATGGGCAATATGTGAAAGAATCGGGCCATGGCTGTCCATCGGGTCGCGGTGCTGGCGCGGGACGGGGTGATGCCGATGGAGCTGGGGATCGTGCACCAGCTCTTCGGCTCGGCCCGCTCCGGGGCGGGCGCGCGGCTCTACGACGTGCTCACCTGCGCGCCCGAGCCCGGTCTGCTGCGCACGGACGCCGACTTCTCCGTCGCCGTCGAGCACGGCACCGCGGCCCTGGCCACCGCCGACACCATCGTTCTGCCCGCCTCACACGAGCTGGACGAACGCGACGACCCCGCCGAAGCCGAGATCGCCGACCGGTTGCGCGCGGCCCGGCGGGCGGGCTGCCGGATCGCCTCGATCTGCACGGGCGCCTTCGTCCTCGCCCGCGCCGGTCTGCTGGACGGGCGTCGCGCGACCACCCACTGGTTGTCGGCCGACCGGCTGCGAGCCGAGTTCCCCTCGGTGCGGCTGGACGCCGCCGTGCTGTTCACCGAAGACGACGGCATCTTCACCGCGGCCGGTGAAGCGGCCGGAATCGACCTGTGCCTGCACCTGATCCGCACCGATCACGGCGCGGCCGTGGCCGGTGACGTGGCCAGGCGGACGGTCGTGCCGCCCTATCGCGAAGGCGGCCAGGCCCAGTTCATCGACCTGCCACTGCCCGCCGCCGACGAGTCGACGACCAGCGGCGCCAGGGCATGGGCACTGGCCCACCTCGATCAGCCGCTCACCCTGAAGGTCCTCGCCGCGCACGCCGCCATGAGCCCGCGCACCTTCACCCGCCGGTTCCGCCGGGAGACGGGCATGTCGCCGGGCGCCTGGCTCGCCGGACAGCGCCTGATCCGGGCGCGGCAGCTGCTGGAGCAGAGCACGCTGAGTGTCGACCAGATCGCTGACCAGGCCGGATTCGGCACCGGAGCCTCACTGCGCCAGCACTTCTCGCGAGCACTGGGCACCAGCCCGTCGGCCTATCGCGCCACCTTCCACGGCGGGGGATAGGTCAGCGGATCAGCGTGGTCTGCTGGGCGCGGATGGTGCGGAAGAAGCGCGGGCCCACATCGGCACCGTCGTGGTTGTAACTGTCGATGATCTCGGCCAGCTCGGCGGCGAGGCGGCGCAGGTCCTCGGTGGCGGTGGTGCGGTCGAATTCGTCGAACTCCCAGCCCCAGGACGGCGGGATGTCGTCGATGGTGACGACGATCTGGTCGGCGAACGGCGTGTACACCGTCACCGTGAGCTCGGCGGGCGCGGCGGCGAGCGGGCTGTGCACCGTCACCTCGCCCGGCCCGCCGACGACGGCGAACCGGCGGGCGAAGGCGATGTCCTCGCGCACCGATTCGACGATCGAGGCTGTGCTCGCGTGCCTGCCCGGCCGATCGTGGCGTTTGCCGTACACCCGATCGGCGTCGGCGCGGGTGGCCTCGGGAGATTTCCGCAGGATCCGGTCGAGCATCCGCTGCGCCGTCGCGCGCTCGTCCGGGCCGGTGTTCTCGTGCTCGATCAACGCGCGCAGGCGGGTGATCCGCACGAAATGGTCGGTGCCCATGCCCCGATTGTGCCGTAGGCCCGCCGGTGGAATGCGTCACATCGCTCCGGGTTCGCGCGGCGCCGAATTTATCGTGACGGGCATGAGTGAAGCGGAAGTGCTGTTCGAGGTACGCGACGGGCTCGGTCTGATCACGCTGAACCGGCCGCGGGCGATCAACGCGCTCACCCACTCGATGTGCTCGGCCATCACCGCGTCCCTGCGCGAGTGGGCCGCCGATCCGGCGATCCGCACCGTCGCCATCGTCGGGGCGGGCGAGCGCGGGCTGTGCGCGGGCGGCGACATCGTCGCCATCCACCGCGACGCGAAGGCGGTCACCGACGGCGGGCCCGCGCCGCTCGATACCCCGTCGGCCGCGTTCTGGCGCGACGAATACCTGCTCAACGACCTCATCGGCGGCTACCCGAAGCCGTATGTCGCCTTCATGGACGGCATCGTGATGGGCGGCGGGGTCGGCGTGTCGGCGCACGGCAGTCACCGCGTCGTCACCGAACGCTCGCAGATCGGCATGCCGGAGACCGGGATCGGTTTCGTCCCCGATGTCGGCGGCACCTACCTGCTGTCGCGCACCCCCGGTGAGCTGGGCACCCACGTCGCGCTGACCACGGCGCGGATGGGCGCGGGCGACGCGATCTTCGCCGGTTTCGCCGACACCTTCGTGCCCTCGGCCGACCTGCCCGCCCTTCTCGACGCCCTGCGCACCCTGCCCGCCGACGAGGCGATCGCCCGCTTCGCCGCTCCCGCGCCGGACTCCGAGCTCGCCGCGCAACGCGGCTGGATCGACACCTGCTACGCCGCTGACACCGTCGAGGAGATCGTCGAGGCCCTGCGCGCCGCCGACGCGCCCGAGGCGACCAAGGCCGCCGAGGATCTGCTCAGCAAGTCGCCGACCGCGGTGAAGGCCACGCTGCGCGCGTTGCGCGGGGCCCGCGAGCTGCCGACGCTGGCCGCCGCGCTCGCGATCGAACTGCGGATCACCGTGGCCGCGCTGAGCACCCATGACCTGGTCGAGGGCATCCGCGCCCAGGTGATCGACAAGGACCGCGCGCCGCGCTGGTCACCGGCCACCCTGGCCGAGGTCACCCCGGCTCAGGTCGACGCCTACTTCGCTCCGCTGGGCGCGGGCGAGCTGAATTCGGCGGTGTAGAAGCCCCGCGGTGCCGCTGGGTATCGTCAGCGGCATCCGTGACCGTTGACGAACACAAGAGGGTGCGCCGTGACCGATTTCGAGACGATTCTGCTGGAGCGCAAGGGCGGCAGCGAGGGTAAAGGGGCGGTCGGCTGGATCACGCTGAATCGGCCCAAGGCGCTCAACGCGCTCAACAAGCAGGTTCTCGACGATGTGATCGCGGCGTTGGATGAGCTCGAGGCCGATGATTCGATCGGTGCGGTGGTGATCACCGGTTCGGAGAAGGCGTTCGCGGCGGGTGCCGATATCAAGGAGATGGCGCCGCAGTCCTACATGGACATGTACATGTCGGATTTCTTCGCGGGCTGGGATCGGCTGGCGAATTTCCG